>DATLBE010000001.1:0-3782 GCA_035527075.1 Nevskiaceae bacterium
CAAGCCAACGCAAGGCGCGCTTGTCACCCTGAGGTTTTTTCGTCCACCCCGAATGTGTGTAGCCAGGGTAATAGCTTGACAAAGGTTTCTTCTAGAAGCTAAGCTGTAACTACGGAAGGCGCGTTTCTGACTAATGGCAAAAGCAAAAAAGAATTCCGGCAAGAAAATTGAGATTATCGGTTTGGGTCTTTTGGTTTTAGTGGTGGTAGCGGGTTTAGTGTTTTTGGTTTTCAAACAACCTCCAGTTTCAAGAGTACCCATAGCGGTGCCGACGTTCACACCAAATTTGCTGGTTAGCCCCATCCCGGATTTCGCTGATGACTGGCAGATTTATACCAATCGCCAGTATAGCTATTCGGTTTGCTATCCTCCAGAGTGGCAAATAGATGAAACTCGGCCGCAGCCGCCAGACTCAATTGTTAAAGTTTATAGTCCTCGTTGGGAGCACCATTATCCTTGGGGAGTGAGTGTCAATATTACAGTAGATTCAGCCGATTCAGCCAGAAATCATTTTGATAAATTACGTAGTCGGGAAGAGTCCGTTGTTTCGGACAATGAAATTGAAGACATCACTTTTGCCGGGATAAGCTGTTTAAAAGTAACCAGCAAATTACCTAAAGCTGGTGGCTTCGGATCACAAACAGTTTGTTTTAAAAATAATCTTGTTTATCAAATTCAGACTTTTGTTTATAGCCCCTCGGCTGAGGAGAAAGAATTAGGCGAGCAAGTCATTTTGACTTTTAGATTTCTAAACTAGTTGATGATTTTTTGCAGTTTCAAGGTGGGCTCGAAGTTTGGGTCTAACTCAATTGTTTTTTGAAGATAGTTTTTTGCTTTTTGGTCTTCATAATTTTGGTAGTGAAGCCAAGATAGACTTAGATAGGCATCGCGGTAATCAGGTTTTTCCGCCACAATTTTTTCCCAAGCCTGAATCAATTTTTTAATGTCTTTTGGATCTGAATAAAGTTTTTTTTGCCAAAGTTTTTTGAGCTTTGAGTTAGGTTTCTGCTCCTGAGCCATAAGTAACTCTTTTTCTGCCTTTTCAAATTGATTGTTTTTTAGAAATTCTTCGGCTAGGATTAAATGTGCCTCAAACTCATTTGGGTTTTTAACTAATTTTTCTTTGGCTTGTTGAAATTGATTTTTGGGTAGAGTTAGCGAATAAACAATCAAAAATATTAAAAGAGCCACCCCAGCTAGAATGCCGTACTTTTTGAAAATTTTTATCTTGGCCATTTTTCAATAATTAAAGCCTTACCATGCTCAGGTAATTTTTGGTAAATTTCCTCAGTTATAAAAGGCATAAAAGGATGAAGCAATTTAAGGGACATTGCCAAAACAAACAAAAGGGTTGGTTGGGTTTCGGTTCGTCGTTTTTTACTCATTTCAATGTATTTATCGCAAAATGTATGCCAGAAGAATTGATAGATTTCCTCGGCTGCCAAGTCAAAACGGTAATTTTCAATATTTTTAGTGACGGTTTTAATGGTTTTGTTAAGTTTGTTGATAATCCAACGGTCATCTTTGTGGACAGATTTTGGTTTTTGCTTTTGGTTTTTAGTTTCAGGGTTGGTCAAAATGAACCGCGCTGCATTCCAAATTTTGTTAGCAAAATTGCGCATGCCTTTAATTTTATTTTCCGACAGCGATGAATCAGTACCCGGTGCATTTCCCATAACCAAAGCCATTCTTAAGGCATCAGCGCCGTATTTCTTGACTGTCTTGATGGGGTCAATGCAAGTTTCTGGCCGAGATTTGCTCATTTTTTGACCAAAGACATCGCGGATCATACCGTGAAGATAGACAGTTTCAAAAGGAATCTTGCCAGTGGCATAAAAGCCAAGCATAATCATTCTCGCTACCCAGAAAAAAAGAATTTCGTATCCTGTTTCCATCACTGAGGTGGGGTAAAAGTAGCGAAAATCTTGGCTTTTTTGAAACCAGCCTAGAGTGTTGAATGGCCATTGGCCTGAAGAAAACCAGGTGTCAAGGGTGTCAGGGTCGCGGATGAGGTTAGTCTGGCCACATTTAGGGCATTTTTTTGGCGGTGTAGTAGCCACAATAATTTCTCCGCAACCGTTTTGTGTGGGAATTTTGTTCATCTGTTTTTGCAATGGGCTGAGGTTTTGTGTTCCACAGTACCAGACTGGTAGCTGATGGCCCCACCAAAGTTGTCTTGAGACGCACCAGTCTCTAATGTTTTCTAACCAATTAAAATAAATTTTTTCAAAACGAGCAGGAATGATTTTAATTTTTTTGTCCTTAACAATTTTTATCGCTTGTTTTGCCAGAGGCTCGATTTTAACGAACCACTGGAGGGAAATTAAAGATTCAATGATAGTTTGACAACGTTCACAATGGCCAACTGAATGGCTGTATTTTTCCTCTTTTTCTAGTAAGCCTTGTTTTTCAAGGTCAGCCAGCACTTTTTTTCTTGCCAGTTTAATGTCCAAACCAACATATTGACCAGCCTGATTAGTCATTTTGCTATCAAAACCAATTACCCGAATTGCTTTTAATTTGTGTTTTTGACCGATTTCAAAGTCAACCGGGTCATGGGCAGGAGTGACTTTAACTGCACCAGTACCAAATTCGGGGTCAACGACTTGATCAGCAATAATCGAAACCTCCCGATTCATTAAAGGTAAAATAGCGGTTTTTCCGATTAAATTTTTAAAGCGTTTGTCTTGAGAGTTAACGGCCACAGCTGTATCGCCCAACATTGTTTCTGGTCGGGTGGTGGCGACGACAATAAATTTGCCACTTGTTTTTAAAGGATAACGAAGATACCAAAGTTTGGTTTCAGTTTCTTTGTGTTCGACTTCCAAATCAGAAAGGGCTGTTTGACACCTTGAGCACCAATTGACCATTCTTTCATTGCGATAGATTAACTTTTGTCGGTAGAGCTTTTTAAAAACAGTGTAAATGGGTTTGTCAAACTTTGAATCAAGAGTAAAAGAGTTTCTCGTCCAGTCGCATGAGGCTCCTAAGGCTCGGATTTGATTTTCCAGTGTTTTTTTATTAGCTAAGGTAAACTTTAAAATTTCAGCAAAAAATTTTCTTCTGCCCAAGTCATACCGAGTTTGATTTTTTTCAGCCAGTTTTCTTTCAAAAGTGACCTGGGTTAAAATACCGGCATGGTCAGCGCCTGGCAGCCAAAGAGTGGGTTGGCCAAGCATTCGGTGGCGACGAATCATAATGTCTTGAAGAGTGATGACTAAGCCGTGGCCAACATGAAGCGGGGCGTTGGCATTTGGCGGTGGCATGATAATCGTAAATGGTTTTTTGCCCCGGATAATTTTAGGTGTAAAATAGCCGCCTTTTTCCCAAAACTTGTAAATTTTTTCCTCAACTTTTTGGGGTTGATAAGTTTTTTCCATTTGAAGATAATTCTACCATTTTTGCCACACCTTGTATAAACTCACTGTCTCGTTTTCTATCACTGGTTCCATTAAATTTTTGGATGGGACGGTGGTTAATCCTGAAATTGCTTTTTCCTCTGGTCCCCAAAAAACCCAGGCAGTTTTGGTTTTTTTAAAGAATGATTTTGCCTCAGGTTCTTTCATTTCTCCAGCAAAAAAGCGGTTAACCTCAGTCATTCTTTCTTCAAACCGAGGTGTCTGAAACTGGTGGCCAGCCCAGACTCTTTTGGCGGTGTGAGCAGGAATAAGATTGGCGATTCGATATGAAGCCAAAACTCCTTCTTCGTCATTGCTGTGGTTTTTAAGATAATCAATCACTTCACCTTCTTGTTGAGTAAGATAAATCCAGCGGTTATCAGG
>DATLBE010000002.1:0-10399 GCA_035527075.1 Nevskiaceae bacterium
TCTTTCTTATTCAATTAGCCTCGCTTAAACGAAAATTAACTTGGCAAAAACAAAAGTTGGCTTACCAATTTAATATTGACCAAGAAAAAATCTTAAAGTTTAGCCAAAATCTTCCTTTTGAATTAACCTCAGCCCAAAAACGGGCCTTAAGAGAAATCTTTGCTGATTTGGCTAAAAACACACCGATGAACCGTCTTTTGGAAGGGGATGTTGGTAGTGGTAAAACCGTGGTGGCTGCTGCCGCCATTTTTGTTGCTTATCTTAATGGTATCCAGTCGGCTTTGATGGCCCCGACTGAAATTTTAGCTAACCAACATTTCAAAACTTTAAATCAACTTTTGATCCCCCTGGGCCTGAAAATCAGTCTTTTGACCGGCGGTCAGAAGAAAACAGAAAGTAATTTTGACCTGATTATTGGCACTCATGCTTTGATTCACAAAAGAGCCAAATTTAAAAAACTGGGTTTAGCTATTATTGATGAACAACACCGCTTCGGCGTGGAACAGCGCGCCAAACTCATTCATCAGGGAAAAACACCTCACGTTTTGACCATGACTGCCACCCCCATTCCCCGAACCATTGCTTTAACTCTTTATAGTGATTTGGATTTGTCTGTACTTGATGAAATGCCACCAGGCAGACAAAAGGTAAAAACCTGGGTGGTGCCACCCCAAAAAAGAAAGTCTGCTTACCAATGGATTAAAAAACAAATCAAAGCAACTAAAAATCAGGCTTTTATTGTCTGTCCTTTAATTGAGGAATCTCAGCATGAAACTTTACAAGCAGTCAGAGCGGTCACCAGTGAATTTAAAAAACTGAAAAAAGAAATTTTTCCCGACCTTAAACTAGGTTTACTTCATGGCCGTTTAAAAAGTCAAGAAAAAAGGGACATTTTAGAAAAATTCAAAGAAGGCAAGCTTAATATTCTTGTTTCCACACCGGTGGTTGAAGTGGGTATTGATATTCCTCAAGCGACCATCATGATGATTGAAGCTGCGGAAAGGTTTGGTTTGGCCCAACTTCACCAACTGCGGGGTAGAGTAGGCCGAAGTAATCAGCAGGCTTACTGCTTGCTATTCAGCGAGCAGTTAAACGAAAAAACTTTAAAAAGACTTAAAGCTTTACAGCAGATTAACATTGGCATGAAATTAGCCGAGTTTGATTTGCAATTAAGAGGCCCAGGTGAAATCTATGGTACCCAACAACACGGTTTTACCCAATTGAAAGTGGCCTCTTTTTCTGACTTGCCTTTAATCAAAAAAACCAAAAAAGCTGCCAGCCAAACCATGGCAAAAATCAGCTTATATCCTAGCTTGCAACAGAAGCTAAAAGAGTATACAATTAAGCATGTCGAACCGAATTGAATGGCTTTACCAAAAAGAAGAATTTCCACCAGAAGAAAGGGTAAAAGAAGAGCGGCGATTAAGCTTGCCCGCCCTACGCTGGTACGGTGTCCAAATTGCGGCAAGTCAAAAAAACCTCACCAGGTTTGTCCAAGTTGTGGGGTGTATAAATGAAAACGCCACACGACCCGAGACATAAAAAGAGAGAAAAAGCCATCAAAAATTTATTCCGATGGTCTTTCAAAAAAGACCAAAAAATCAAAAACGAACTGGTTCTGACAATTATTAAAAACTTAAAAAAAATTGACGCCATCATCACCAAGGCGGCACCCGAGTGGCCAGCTGAACAAATCAACAAAATTGATCTGGCGATTTTACGTCTAGCGGTCTACGAGTTGAATATTTTAGCTTCAGAACCACCAAAAGTGATTATTGATGAAGCGGTTGAGTTGGCCAAAGCCTATGGGAGTGAAAAAAGCTCGTCGTTTATTAATGGTGTTTTAGGAACTGTTTTAAAAGATAATGAAAAATCACCAAAACCTAGAAAAAAAACTCGGGGTTAAATTTAAAAATCCCCGTCTTTTAAATCAAGCGCTTGTTCATCGTTCTTATCTTAATGAGGCAACTGATAAAAAACTGGTCTCTAACGAGCGACTTGAGTTTTTGGGTGACGCTATTTTGTCTTTTATTGTCTCTGAATGGCTCTATCAAAATTTCCCTGATTACCATGAGGGAACGCTTACCAATCTTCGTTCCAACTTGGTGAAAACTGAAACGTTAGCTAAAATCGCCAGTAAGTTTCAAGTGGGCAAGTATTTACTTCTTAGTCGGGGCGAAAAGGAGTCTGAAGGACAAAAAAACCCTTCGTTGTTAGCCAACACTTTAGAGGCAATTATTGGGGCTGTTTTTTTGGATCAGGGGCTTCAAATTACTAAAAAGTTAGTCAAAAAAAATTTTAAACCATTACTTGAAAATCTAATTAAGGCAGGGGAGTTTAAAGATTACAAAAGCCTTCTCCAAGAAAAAATTCAAGCCAAAACAAAGCAAACTCCAGTTTACAAAACCATTAAGCAAGTCGGTCCAGACCACGCCAGAATTTTTACTGTCGGTGTCTACAGCCAGGGCAAATTATTGGCTAAAGCTATAGGAAAGAGTAAACAAGAGGCAGAGGGCAAAACAGCTGGTCAGGCTCTTGAAAAATTAGCCTCTTGACAGTAAAATAAGACCTATGCTCAAAATCAGACTCAAACGAGGTGGAAAAAAAAATCAACCGTTTTTTCGGATTGTCATCGCTGATGCCAAAGAAAAAAGAGATGGCAAAACAGTCGAGATAATTGGTTTTTACGACCCCAAATCTGACCCACCGGTGATTAAAATTAACCAAAAAAGGCTTGATTATTGGCTTAAACATGGTGCTCAACCAACCCCAACCGTGAGAGAGTTAATAAAAAAACAGGTATGAAAAAACTGCTTCAATTTTTAGTTGAATCAATTGTTTTTAAACCAGAAAAAGTTTCTATTGAAGAACGAGAAGATGAAAGGTTTGGTTTTACTGAGTTGATAATCCAGGTTCACCCTGATGACCTAAAAATGGTCATTGGTAAAGGCGGGCGGACGATTAAAGCCATCCGCGAATTGGTAAAAATTAAAGCTTTAAAGGAAAAAAAGAAAGTCAAAGTTAATATTCAAGAAACTCCTAAAAAATAAACGGGTTTTCTTTACCGCTTGGAATTAAAAGCCACTCCTCCACTTTTTCCGCCGCTTTAAATCTGGTTAATTCCTGATAAGCTTTTTCTTCTTGCAAGGTAATTAATGCCAGGGGGTTTTCAATCACCCCCAATTCTTTAGGCAACAATAGGAAGAAAGTGGCCAATTCTAGGTTTGCTTCAACTACACCTTCATCTGACTGAGCCATCCCAATACCTCTAATTTTCATCAGCGGCATGATGGTTTCAATTCTGTCAAAAAAATTTCTTGCTTTCTCACTTTCACCCTCAACTATTAGGGAAAAACTTAATAATGGCAACCCCGACTCGCTTTTGGTCTCTGGTTGGGCTGAACGAGTCGAAAGTTCTCCTGGTGACACTTGAATATCTTTTAATCCTACTTCAGTTTCTTGGCTTAAGATTTTTAAAGTGTACAGGAGACCGGCAATATTCTTTTCTGATGGTAAAGCTTTAAGAACCTTCTCTATTTTGATCTCTAATTCTTTTTCATCTAAACCCTCCAAAGCATTAATCTTTTGCGTTAATTGGGCGAGTGTGTTTTTGTCTTTGGCAATTTGTTTCCGAAGTTGAAAAATACCTGTAATTTTGGGTTTTAAAAAAGCCAAACCAATTATCGCCACCACCAGAAAAATAATGCCTGGCCATAAAAGACTTTTATAGTTTTTTGATTGTTCAGAGTTTTTCATCGGCCTTTAGCAATAAACTAAATTTATAATCGCCATCTTCGCTACGGCTTAATGAAGATAAAGTAATCTTTGAAAAATGAACTTCTTCTGACTGCTCACTTACCAAATCTTCAAGAAAATCGCTCAGGACTATCACATTACTGGCGGCTCCTGAAATATCGACTCCACCTTTATCTGTCAGTTTGAAATTATCTAAAACAAGTCCTTCCGAAGAATTTTCTTCAAAATACAAAAGAATCTGACTGTAACTCGGTTTTTTTTCAAAGACAACTTTTGTCAACAAAGACAGTCGCTGTTTTAATAAAGTTTGGAGTGATTCTGTTTTTTTTAAACTTGAAATTCTTTGTTTTTTAAGGCTAATTTCTTGTTTAACCTGTTCGCTTGAGCGACTAAGTATCAACCAAAAAGAAAAAGTTGCCCCAACCACCAAGCAATAAAAAATTAAAAAAACAATACTGCCGACTTTTATCGGCCGACGAGCTTTAGTTTTAACAAGCCTGGCTTCTCTTTCTGCCCGAATAAAATCAACTCCTTGTGTCATTTTAATTCTTTCATTGCCAAGCCTACGGCAATCACATAAAAAAAAGTTTGGCTCGCAGGAACTTTTGCTTGTAATTCGTCTTTAACCACTTGCTCAAAAGGATCACCCAATTGAATCTCGAGATTCAATTTTTTTGCCAAAAGGCTAGCCACTTCTGGTAAGCCGGCAGTACCACCCGCCAAAATTACTCGACTAATCTTCTTGTTTCCACCATCGGACTGGTAAAACTGAATAGCTTTGCTCATCTCGCTGGCGATTTTTTCAACCAGTGGCCCAATTACTTGGGCAAGTTTGCCTTCAAGTTTTTTGGGATCAACCCCATAGGCTTTTTTGTAGGCTTCAGCTTGGGCACTTCCTAAACCTAACCCTGCGGCTATGGCCCTCGTTAAAGCCTCACCACCGGTGCTAATCGAGTAAACAAAAACAGGCTGGCCATTTTCAATCACCGCTAAATCAGTCGCGGCAGCACCCAAATCAACGAGCATCACCGCACCAGAATTTGGAGCCACCACACTTCTGGCCATGGAAAATATCTCTGTTTCCAAACTAATCGGATTAAGTCCAGCCGTCTTTAAAACCTCAACCATTTTTTTTATCAGACGATTAGGAGCGGCCACCAGCAAAACTCGAGTTTTTTCTTTACCATTTTGCCTAATTTGGCCAACGATTTGATGAGTTAAAGTGGCTTCATCCAAAGGAATAGGCACAAATTGTTCGGCTTCCCATTTTAAGGCTGAACTTAATTCTTCTTCAGAAAGTTTAGGCACAGTAATAATCCGGGTAAACACCTTATCTTGGGGAAGAGCAGAAACGACATTTTTGGTTCTGATTTTTGCCTCCTGGTGGAGTTTTTTAATCACCTCAGCCAAAGCGACTAAATCAGCCTCTGCTTCGGAAAGAAGGCCTTTAGCGGTCGAGGGCGCAGAACCAAGAGCGACAAGCTGGTACTTGTCGGCTTTCCGACGCAACTGGACCATTTTGATTGAAAAGGTACCGATATCTAAGCCGAAAAAATCCATAGGCAGTCCCGCCTTGGGCGGGATTATTTTTTTAAATCTTCACCGGAAAATAAAACATAATCAAATATGGCTGGTGGTGCTTTATAAGTTTGGCACTGTTTTACCTTCCGAGTAATACCTGACGCTTCGATGACGGCGGTAGAAATGTAACATTTCCCTTGAGAAGGAATGGTCACTCCGCTCCCAACTGCCTTTACTCCCAAGATATGAGGAGTATCACTATTATACAAAAGCTTCAAACGTAAGGCATATTTTGTCCCAGCAGGAAGAGTGATTGTTTTTTTGAATTTAAAACTTTTTCCCTCTAAAGTATAACCGGCGCTGCCAATACCTGAAGAGTCAAATTGATTACAATTGGCTGCTCTAGCTCCATCTGGATCAAGGGCGTATCTTGCCACTTTATAACCACCACTATCATAAATAACGCTTGCCTCAAGCGCGGGAAGGGGATTACCAGAACAGGCGCCGCTACCAGGAAGGGAAATATCGCTACTTCCCCAATAGAGGTCAATCTGACTTCCGGTATAAGTAACACTTGGATTGAGATTACCGTCGCTATCATGCCCCACTAACCAAACAGTCTGGGTATCGCCACTTAAAAATTTCCCACCACCAAAATCATATTCTGGACTACCACCTTGCTCGACAGAGGAAACGTAATAATCAATTTCACCCACCGGTCCGGATAAAGAGGCGCCTACTGCCAGATTTTCCAAGAGTGCTTCTTCAATACCAGCTTCGGCGGCAGAAAAGGCTCTAGCTGACTCCTCTTCTTGTTGGGAAATTCTGATATCAGTCACCGACCGGGAAACAACAGCCAAACCCATGGTCAAACCGACAGCCATGACCAAAAGAACAATCAAAAGGGCCTGACCAAATTCTGATTTTTTCATACCAACCTCCATTTTAAAGATAAAGACGTTCTAAAGTCAATAATTTCTTAAAGTCACGGCTGTTTGAAAATTAACTAAGGCTTCCTCTTCTGGCCGAGCAGCTGTTCCTGCCTGTTGAAGGGTAAAATTAATCGTCACTACCGGAGGCCCTCCAACAGCTTGAGTGCAACTTATAAAATCGTTACAACTTGAAGAAACCTGCACTTTATTACTCGTCAATCTCGCTTGCTCACACGTCAAACTGCCACTTTTTGAAGCGATCATAAGTGGACTACCGCAACAATGAAAAGTGGTTATCCCATCATCAGGATTTGTGATTTTTAATTTGCTCATCCCAGATTCACAAGTTTCAATCTTTTTTGCGTTCCTAATCATTCTCTCCATCACATTAATTACATAACCGCCGTTTTGTTTAACTTCAGTCAAAATTTTGGTTTTACTTGAACCTTTAAGAATCGTAAAAAACATATTTGAACCAACAACCAAAATAATCACCAAAATTCCTAAAGCAACCAAAATTTCTATTAGGGTGAACCCATCAGCATTTTTTTTCATTTTATTTCCAGTTAGTTAAATGAGTCACCAGTTTTGACTCATGAGGTATTCCTGCTTCTGACCAAGAAACAATCACGATAATGTCTCTTTCATCTCCGCTTCCAGTACAAGCAACCGTCCGAGTAAAAGGTAAGGGGAGAGCATCCAGGGTTGGTGGACAATTACTGGTAAATGTCTCCCAAACCACCTCGTCTCTGTAAGCCCTGACTTTTTCCATTCCTTCCTGAGCATACTTAGTCGCTAAAGCGCGATTTTTGGCAAAAGTGGCATTTCTGATAGAAACCGTCGTTACCCGAACAAGAGCAAGAATGACTATTGCCATCACCGCCAAAGCAACCAAAACCTCAATCAACGATTGCCCTTTTTCTCTTCTCATTTAATATCTCCTGTTTTAGTCACTGTAACGGTCTCATCATCCACTCCAGAAAAACGAAGAGTAATAATACCTGCTCCTTCTACTCCTTGGGCGAGAACTTTAAACAAAATTGAGGATGGACCAGAAACTTTACTCACATTTAGTCCTAAACTTAAACCGGTTTTAACATCAACCTCGCTTCCACAAACAGCCACAATTTTATAATTTTTATTATCAACTGCAAATTTTAATCTATGACCAGACAAAGAAGTACTACCACATCCAGATGGTTTTTCACCCGCCAAGGCTTTGGCTTGGGCAAAACGAAGATTATTTTTTAATTCTTGAGCTGCCTGGGCTAAAATTTGCCGGCGGTTAAATTCATTATACTTGGCGAACCCAATCCCAAAAAGGATGCCGATGATGGACATCGTCACCAGAAGTTCAATTAGGGTAAAACCACGGGCAGTTTTTTTCATCATTCAATAAATCATCTTTCATGACTCTATTATTTCTTATGGCTGATTGACTTCATAATTACAAGTTCCGCTGCAATTGCTGCCGCAACCAGTACTACCTCCGCCTGTTTCTAAATGAGCGCAAAGTCGATAAGATGAGGCACCTGTTCTCGTGTAATAATAACGAAATCCCCCTGGGTCATTAGGAATTTGCATATAGGTTGCCCCGCCACAAGTGATATTGTTTCCAGAAACTAAAGTTCCAGCAGGGTAACTACCTGTATCGCTCCGGCACATCTCTAATGCTGAGCGAACCTGTTCTAGATCAGCTTTTCTTTGGCCATCCCGAGCCGTTTTTCGAGCCGCCGTGAAGCCAGTCAGGGTCAACCCCGCCAAAATACCGATGACAGCCATCACCACCATTAATTCAATTAGAGTAAAGCCTTTTTCCTTCATTTTTCTTGAAAGTTCCATTATAGATTACAACTTGGTCTGCTAGCTATACTTGTAGCTCTCCCTGCCTTACCGTTTGAACAAATCTCCCAATAACCGCCGGTCTCAAGAGTTACATATAAAACCCAGTTGATAGCATTGGGGTTAGTGGCGCCTGTATTATTACCATCGCTATCATATCTATAAATATGATTACCCGTGTTTAAAGGATCTACTGGACAGTTGCCGGTAACCTCAAAGTAACCCAAAAGATCAGTACAAAGGGTAGTGTGAGCATAAACATCAGTCGTTCTCGAAGGGTATTTCCCATTGTTGTTCGAAGCGAAAGCCTCGAGAGTCGAGCGATATTGACCTAAGTCTGATTTCCTCTGGGTATCCCGGGCGTTTTTTCTGGCGGCGGCAAAGCCAGTTAAAGTCAACCCGGCCAAAATGCCAATAATGGAAATAACAACCAAAAGCTCAATTAATGTGAATCCTTTTTTCATTTTTCACCCCCCTTCAATCTTGACAAACAACATATTGACTACCAGTACCTATCCCACATTTAGTCTGGCTTTCAATTATCTGTTTATCTGATGGATTTTCAAGCACGGCGATAATGGTAAAACTATCAATACCAGTATTATCATAATAGTAATTATCATGGTCAGGTGCAAGGGGATCAGCCGGCAAAGGCCTCATAAAAACGGTGCCGTCTCGATCCCAAACACTACCCCAAGTACACGAACCAGGACCAGGCGTACCACAGCCAATGATACTGCCACTACTGTCGGCTGGATATTCACCCCAAACACTGTAATATAAAGCTAAACCGGTCTTTATTTGTCTTAAATCTGCTTTCCTTTCCGCATCGCGAGCCCTTTTCC
This sequence comes from Nevskiaceae bacterium, assembly GCA_035527075.1. Taxonomy (GTDB): domain Bacteria; phylum Patescibacteriota; class Microgenomatia; order PFEM01; family PFEM01; genus DATLBE01. The sequence goes on from DATLBE010000002.1 coordinate 8,897, forward strand.
GAGCATTATTAAAATTAACCAATAGCAAACCAGTCAAAATACCAATAACAGCAATGACAACCAAGAGCTCAATTAAAGTAAAACCGCAATCTTTTCTTTTCCTCATGGGCTTTCATTACTACTAGAAACACCATAATTGTAAGTGCCTGCACCACAAGCTCTTTCTGTAAGGCAATCTCCATCATTCAAACAGCCAGGATCATTTTCATTTTCTAACTGAGCATAAAGCTTATAATAACCACCATTAACATCGCTGGTATAGCAGTAATTGCCACCTTTAGGATCAGAGGGTACTTTTTTCATATACAAAGCACCATCAACTACATCTGTATCTTGCCAGTATCCACCACCTGAAGGAATAGTAGGGACTGGATACTGGCCTTTATCATTAAAATACATTTCCAAAGCTTTTTGGATTTGTTCCAAATCATGTTTTCTCCGGGCATCCCGACCCTTGAGTTGGGCTGTCCGAAAGCTAACCAAACCAATGGTGGCTAGCAAGCCTAAAATGGCCATCACCACCAAAAGTTCGATTAAAGTAAAGCCTTTTTTCATTGACAATCTGGGTCTAAACAACACATGGGATTGAAATTATCTAAAACGCATCTCATTTCACTTCCAGGACAAAAGGCGCCGCACTCTGTCGGCCATAGTGCCCGCAAAAAATTACATCGGTCATCCTCAATACAACTAGGAATCGGCGTTGGCGTCGGAGTGGGTGTCGGTGCCGATGTTGGTGTTGGTGTCCCAGACGGAAATGTTGGTGTCGGTGTTGGTGTTAACGTTGGTGTTGGTGTTGCCACCGGCGGCGAAACGGTTGGCTCTGGCGTAGGAGTAGTGGTGGGAACTCCTGGTATGGTTGGCCAAATTTCACCATCCAACTTGTTCACATCGGGCATATTGGGACTTGAAACCCAATAATTATAATTTCCTGAAGGCCCACAACCTCCTTCACATCCCACCTCCGCAATTATAGGATCTTTTTCATTCTCCAATTTAGCATAAATTTTATACCAACTTTTACAGGTTGTTTCTCCTGAATCATTGGAATAAAAATAATTGTAATGAACATCATTTACAGGGTCACACGGTATCTCGGGAAGATAAGGAGAAAAATCTGCACCACACACCAAGTCATTAGAGTAACAATTATAATCATTTAAATAATCTTCCAAAACGTTTTGCAACTTATTCAAATCTGCCTTTCTTTTAGCATCCCGGCCCTTAGCTAATTGACCTCGATAAGCGAAAATGGCCATTAAAATCAAAACTACAAGAATCGTTAAAACAATAATTATCTCAATTAGCGTCAGGCCTTTGTTTTTTTCAAACTTTTTCATAATATTAACATCTGCCGCCAATACCACTGCCAAGCCACCCAGCCCCAAAACAAAGCCACCCATGTTCCTCCAGCTAAAAAGGGTCCAAACGGAACGTGTTCGCCAAAATGTTTTTTGCCTAACAAAATCAGTATGACACCCACCACTGACCCTGTCAAGAAAG
>DATLBE010000003.1:0-2590 GCA_035527075.1 Nevskiaceae bacterium
AAATATTCCAAACAGCAGTAAGTCTGTAGTGAGTCCAATGATAAAAATCAAAATTTTTATTTCTTTATCAAGGATCGGCGTTCCTTTTTTCCTGGGTATCTCATTCATCAGGCCTTCGTCTTTTGGTTCAAAAGCCAAAGCCAAACCAGGTAACCCGTCTTCCACTAGATTGATCCATAAAATCTGAGCCGGTAAAAGCGGTGTCTCTAAACCAAAAAGTAAACTGCCACCGATCAAAATTACCTCGGTAAAACTATCAGACAAGAGATACAAAACTACTTTTTTAATATTTTCAAAGATCCCCCGACCTTCCTCGACGGCGGCAACGATGGTTTTAAAATTAGAGTCCAAAAGAACCATGTCTGCTGTTTCTTTAGCTACTTCCGAAGCGCTACCGACAACTATCCCGATATCGGATTTTTTTAAAGCTAAAGCATCGTTTACTCCGTCACCCATCATCGCTACGGTATGGCCTTTGACTTGAAGAGCCTTAACGATTCTTATTTTTTGTTCCGGCGTTGTCCGGCAAAACAAAATTACATTCTCAATTTTCTGCGTCAATTGTTCATCAGAAATCTTTTCCAACTCCCAACCCTCCATAATTGAATCTTTGCCAAATCCGTCACCGGTCAAATCCAATTTTTTCAAAACATTTACCGCCGTATTTTTGTAATCGCCGGTAATCACCTTGACCTTTATCCCCGCCCGGCGGCAGGCGGCCAAAGCCTGCTTTACCTCAATTCTGACCGGGTCTTCAAACAACATTAATCCCAACCACTTTAATTGAACAAAGTCATAATTACCATCTACTTTGCCATCATACTTCCCAAAATCTTTTTTCAGTTTCCTAAAAGCTTCCTTTATTTGTCGTGAATCACAAGTCCGGTAAGCAAAGGCAACCACCCGCAACCCTTTTTTGGTATAATCTTCCAGTTTTTTCTGCCATTTTTCTTTTTCAGTCTTGGGAAGTTGGCTAATTTCCATCACCATTTCCGGCGCGCCCGAAAGAAAAATCTCTCCCTTGTCTCCATTACCTTCATGCAAAGTGGCAATAAACTTTCTTTCCGAGGAAAAGGGAATCTCGTCTAATCTTTTGTATTTATTAATCAATTCACTAGTTTGCATTTTTCGTTTTACATTTTGCATTTTCTTGGCCCATTGCATCATGCTGATTTCCAGAGGATTAATCATATTGTTACACAAGACTGCCGCCCTTATACCTAGTTGCTTATCAACCATGTCTGCTCCAACCACTCTCATCTTGCCTTCCGTCAGGGTGCCGGTTTTATCAGCACAAATGACATCAACCGAACCTAGGGTTTCGGCAGCCAAAAGTTTCCTAACCAAACCTTTGCGCTGCAAAACTCTTTGCATGCCTAAAGTCAAAATTACGGTCAAAGAAATTACCAAACCCTCAGGGATAGCAGCTACGGCTACGGCTGTGCTTAAGGTAAACATCTCTAACCAATAGCGCTGACGCCACATCCCCTCAAAAAAAATAATGACACAAATAACACTAAAAACTATTGCCAAAATTTTGGAGAGTTTACCAATTTCTTTTTTTAAAGGAGTTTCTTCGTCAATCGTTTCCTTTAACTTACCTGCCAGCTTCCCCATTTTTGTTTCCATTCCTGTCTTTGTCGCCAATATTTTTGCCCTTCCTCCAACCACAACAGTCCCCATAAAGACTTCTTCTTGCTTCTTCTTCCTCACCGCCACGCTTTCTCCTGTTAAAATGGCTTCATTTAAATGCAAATCCATTTGCTCCACCACCACACCATCGCAAGGAACCCTTCCGCCAGTTTTTAAAATCACCAAGTCTCCGGGGACAATTTGATTAGCTTCAATTTTTTCTTCCTTACCGCCTCTCAAAACCAAAGCATGAAGCACCAGCATTTTCCGTAAAGCGACTAGAGATTTCTCAGCCTTAAACTCCTGGATAAAACCCAAGACGGTGTTAACAGCGACTGCCAAAAAGATTACGGAGGCATCTGTCCATTCTTTTAAAACCAGGGTAATCACTCCGGCAAAAAAAAGGATATAGATTAAAGGAGATTTAAATTGATCAAAAACAAGCTTAAACCAGGGTAACCCTTTTTTTCCCTCAATCTCGTTTGGTCCGTATTGTTTAAGTCTTTTTAATGCTTCTGCAGAAGAAAGGCCTGAGTCTTGCTGTTTTTTTTGCTTGACCATATATTAATATTAATACTACCACAAATCACACCCTGCCTGCGGCAGCGAGACCCAGGGGATATTTAGATTACATCTCGGGATTTTTGCTTAGATCCTTTAACTCTTTTAAAGAAGTTGTTTGGTGAGATTTTTTATCATCCCTAAATCTTTTTAATCGGGGGAAACGAAAAGCTAATCCAGCACTGTGGATTGGCGATCTGGTTATGCTGTCAGCCTCAATCTCTACCACTAACCCCTGTTGACACCAAACATCAGGATTAAGATTTTTGTCGACTATGTATTCCTCAGGTCTTTTGGAAACTTTTAGTTTTTCACATCTTTTATATATTTCTTGCCACTGTTCATCTGTTAATCCGGTGCCGATTTTTGACACGGTTAAAAAAACAAATTCTTTTTT
>DATLBE010000004.1:0-3600 GCA_035527075.1 Nevskiaceae bacterium
AAAACTGAATAAGTAAGGAAAAAAACATTTGGTTTGGTGTTAGCCTACCCAATAATCCCTGAGAAGGGAGGTAGAAAAGATATTGAAAAGGCAAGAATTTGGCCAACCGCTGCATAAAAACAGGCAAAAGATCTAAAGGCAACAAAAGACCGCCAAAAAACCAAAAAATTAATTCCTCTAAACTGGTCACCCATCCAATATCCGTAAACCAAAAAGCTAAAATACCGATTGAAAATTTTAAAAAAAAGTATAGACAAAAGGAAAGACCGCAACTCAAAAGAAAAAAGGCCAAGTTAACTAATTTGAAGTCAAAACCAAAACTTTTGCCTTTTAGAAATAAAAAATAACAACCTATGAGAACCGGCACTAAATATAAGAATTTAAAAAATTTGTAGGCAAGTTCGTAAAGTAACTTGAGGCTTAAAAGACCTAAAGGCCGACTAAGATAGACGTTAATTTGGCCGCTTAGGATTTCTTGCTGAAGTGGTTCATCAGGATGAGTAAGAACCAAGTCCCGACAAAACATAATTACAAAATAATAGTAAACTAAGGAGGTGAAATCATAGCCTGCTACCTGGCTTCTGGTTTTAAAAACAGCCTGCCAGAAAAAAAGCATGATTAGAGCCGGACCGACATCATAGAGAAACCAGATTAAAATCCGGGTCCGGATTTCAAGGGTTTTTTTAAGGGAGATTCTGAAAAAAGCCAAATGCTTATTCATCGCAAATTAACAACTTACCGGTTTCGTTAAGAGGTGACCCTGCCTGTGTCAGGCAGGCGATCCGGGATCGGAATAACGGACTGCTTATTTTACCGACTTTTTAAGGGTCTTGCTGACTATAAAACGAACGACGCGATGAGCTCTGTGGATGACGGGCGTAGGATCATTAGGGCTCTTTCTTCCTTTTTTGTTGGCCACTTTTTTAACTTTGAAAGTGCCGAAACCTGACAAGGTTACTTTTTCGCCCTTTTTCAAAAGCCGACCAACCTCATCTAAAAATACATCCACTGCTTCTTTGGCCGCTTTTTTGGTCAAGTGAGCTTTTTTTGCCACTACTTCACTTAAATCAAACTTTTTCAAATCTTCTCACCTCACTTCCTTTACTTTCTCCTAAAATATCAAATATTAATTATTTGGCTATCTGGGTAGCACGAGTTTCTCTAATAACCGTAACTTGAACCTGACCAGGATAAGTCATTTCCTTTTTTATTTTATCACGTAAGTCAGCCGCCAGTTTGACAGTGGCCGCATCGCTAAGTTTTTCGGGATTGACAATTACTCTTATCTCCCGGCCTGCCTGAATGGCATAAGCCTTTTTAACCCCTTTAAACGACTTGGCCAATTTCTCCAATTTTTTTAACCGAGACACATATTCTTCATAATCTTCATATCTTGCTCCCGGCCGGCTACCGGATATAGCATCAGCAATATAAACTAAAACTGCTTCAGCTGAAGAAAAAGGCTCATCTTCGTGATGCTGGGCAACACAATCCAAAACCGGTTGAGGAATATTGTGTTTGCTTAAGAAATCAACACCCACGCTTGTATGAGAACCTTCCTCTTCGGTGATAACCTTGCCGATATCATGAACTAGGCAACCAAGCCGGACAACATTAACATCGACCCCAATCTCATGAGCCAAACATACCGCTATTTTGGTTTCTTCCAAAGTATGAGCAATCATATTTTGGCCATAGGAAAAACGGTATTTAAAGCGACCAAGTATGGCCACTACCTCGTGCGGCAGGTTGTAAACCTTAAGCTGATGACAAAGCTCCTGACCGGCTTCATACATGATTTTTTCAATATCTTCCTGAGTTTTTTTTACCACCAATTCTATACGGGAGGGTTGAATCCGGCCATCGGCAATTAACCTTTCTAAAGCGACCCGGGCTACTTCTCTCCTGACTGAGTCAAAAGAAGAAAGCCGAATAACTCCTTCTTCATCTAGGTCAACATCAATTCCTGTTGCCTTTTCGAAAGTTCTAATATTCCTTCCTTCCCGACCAATAACCCGACCCTTCATGTCTTCATCAACCAGTTTGACTGAAGAAACAGTATATTCGGGCACATAATCGGTGGCACCATGATACATGGCATCAACCAGAATCTCTCGCGCTTTTTTATCTGCCTCTTCTTTAGCTTTTTCTTCTGCTTCCTTAATTTTGCGGCCAATCTCAGAAGTTGATTTTTTTTCCACCGCTAAAAGAATTAGTTTTTTAGCTTCCTCGCGAGTTAACCCAGCCGCCCTCTCCAGTTTGGCCAACTGTTGTTTTTTTATCTTTTCTACCTCTTCTGTTCTTTGGTTCAAACTCTGGTCTTTTTCCTTAAGTAATTTTTCTCTTTCCTGAAGAGCAGCGCTTTTCGCTTCAATCTCCACCTCAAGCCGGTTAATTTTGTCTTTGGCTACCAAAATCTGATGTTCTATTTTCCTTGTTTGCTCACTGGCTTCGGATTTCATCTTAAAAGCTTCGTCTCTAGCCTCCAAGATTATTTCTCTTGCTCTAGTCTGCGCTTGCTCAATCTCTCTCTGCGCTAAGAAAATTTTTTTCCGGGGTAAACTGACCTTTTTTTTAAAAGTCCTTTCCTTCCTCGGTTGGGGAGAAGTCGCTTCAAAGATTTTTTTCAGATTACCTAAAAATGACATTGTGTTGCCTCCGCTTAATAAAAAAAATTATTATTAATGATAAAAAATAGAAGTGACAACGAAGTTAATCGTCTAATGACGTCTGTATGATTAAAAATTGATTGATTTGACAATCCATTTAAAACTTGCTAACATCGATTATCACTTGAAGTTATTTTATCCCTTTTTAAGCTTTTCGTCAATCACCTTTTTTATTATTGAATATTCAAAACCGCGGCGTTGAAGAAACTCAAAAAGTTTTTGTTTTTGTTTAAATAAAGGCAGTTTTTCATAAAGTCTGATTTTCTTATCTACCAAAGCTGAAGCTAAGTCTTCAAACTTATAATCAGGTAATTGCGCAAGAGTTTTCTCAATAATATCCTGAACTACACCTTTTTGTCTTAATTCTAGGTAAAGCATTTTTTTGCCTTTGGGTCTGAAGGCTAAACGTTGTTCGAGCCACCAGCAAGCAAATTTGTAATCATCAATTAACATTTGTTTTTTAAGCTTGTTAATGATTTTGTCTTTTATCTTTTTCTTTAATTCATCTACGCCCGCGGACGATTTAAAAAGTTTTTTTTGGATGTAGTCATTTATTTCTTTTTCGCTTCGAGGGCGGAAAGAAAGAAAATTGAGAGTTTTTTGGTAAAACTTTTCCAGTTGGCTTTTGAAAAAAAGTTTTTCTATTTCTTGATCGCTTGATTTCTGACCGACAAATAAACCAAGTTTAACTGCTTCATTTAGGCTTAAACCGAAGCTAAATTTATGGTCAACAAAGACATTGACGCGTTTTTGATTTTTCTGGGCTTTAAGTTTGGTAATTTGGGGCAACTATTCCTCTTTTGTTTCGCCGACTTCTGTTGGTAAAGTCTTGCTGGATTTAACCGTCTTCCAAATCGCTACTTCTATTTCTTTGGCCAGTTTTTCTTCTTCACTTAAGGTAATCTTGACTGCTTCTCTTCCTTGACCTAAA
>DATLBE010000005.1:0-3104 GCA_035527075.1 Nevskiaceae bacterium
GATTTCCGCTTCGAGGATGGCGCGGTCTTTACCGAACTTCAGTCTTGATAATTCTTTGATCATTTCAGCCACTTTGGGGTTGGCTGTCTTTTTTTGAGCTTCAATATTTTTAGTCAAATCCATGGAAAAAGGTGGCACTGGCTCGGCCTTGACAATGGTTTTGATATAAACATGAAATCTCTCAATATTGATTAAGTCATCCTCCCCAAAAATCGGCGAAAACCAATGTTGCAAAAAATTAGCGTCGGTGACACCAATATTAAAGGCAGCAATCGTGCCGACATTGCCAAAAACCGCGTTTTTAATTTCCTCTTCCACTTGGCCAATAAATTGGTTGGCCACGCAAAGGTTTAAACGGTATTTTCTGGCCTCAGAAAGCATTTGAGCAAAGTCAGGGGTGGCAAAGTTCTGAAACTCATCCACATACAAATAAAAATCTTTCCTTTTTTCTTCAGGTACGTCTTGACGGCTCATCACCGCCATTAAAATCCTGGGGATCAAAATCAAGCCCAAAAAAGAAGAATTTTCCTCGCCAATTTTGCCTTTGGCCAAATTAATAATCAAAATCTTGCCCTCATCCATCACTTTGCGAAAATCAAAAGCCGATTTGCTCTGACCAATAATATTACGCATCATTTTATTGGTCACAAACCGGCCAAATTTGGAAACAATATAATCTAAGACTTCTGATTTATGAAAGTCAGCCGTTTGGGCAATTTGGTCAGTCCAATAGCGTCTGACCATGGGATCAGTCACTTTTGGCAAAAGCTCTTGGACAAACTTGGAATCAGTCAAACAACGGACAACTTCAACAAAAGTATTGCCTGGTTCAGACATCACCGTCAGCATCGCGTTTCTAATCGCGTGTTCAAATCTCGGACCAATAATCCCGGTTTTATAAGGGTCATAAAGTTTGTACATTAAGTTAATGATGGCCGTGGCCACAAAATGTTTTTGGTCTTCAGTGTGAGCCTCAAGTAAGTTTAGGCCCACCGGTCGTTGGGTATCCGAAGGGTCAAAATAAATGACATCTTCGGCTCTTTCTGGCGGGATATAAGCCAATAAATCTTCGGCTAAATCATGAGGATCAATCAAACAAACTCCTTTGCCCGCTTTGATATCCTGAAGAATCATGTCGCGGAGCAACTCGGTCTTACCAGTGCCCGTTTTACCAATGATATAAATGTGTCGGCGACGGTCATTCTCTGAGATATAAACAGGTCGAGAAGTGCCTCGGTAGGTACTTTTGCCTAAATAAAGTCCTTTTTTGGGAATCCCAGTTGGTGCTGGCGCTCTTTTTGAATAAACCCAGTGAATATGGGGTGTCTCCACCTGCTTGTTGGGAAAATGAAAGGCCGTCGCTAACTCTTCAGAATTCAAAACAATCCGGTTGCCAAAAAAATGCCAAATGGGTTGATAACGGTAAATAAAATCAATCATAAAAGCTTTTTTAAAGCGAATTTTTTTTGTTTTAAAACCATTGAGGTCTGAATCAAGCTGGGCGAAAGTGCCTTTGATGTTGGTTAAATGACTTTTGGCTTGTTCAAGGGTGGCCGAAGAGACTACCATTCTAACTGAGACATTAAAACCTGGTTTCGAACACTTGTTTTCAATCGCCTCCAGTTGTCTGGGATCAACGCTGAATTTAGCTTTTTCTGGATCACTTTCAGCTCGTTTGGTTTTGGCCAGATAAGCTCGGCCAGCGGCTCGCCATTTATTTTCCGCAGGCGTTACAATCAATTGAACCACCGCTCCCTCTTCTGACCCCATCTTGGCCATTGCAGTGGTGATTGAAGCAAAAGGATCAGTCGGCAAATCTTTGTAAACTTTGATGGGTTTAAACGTGGCATCCCGAAACTGAAATTCACCAAAGGCCACTTTACCTTTTTCAGTAAAAATACTGTATTCTGGCACTTCAACGATTTCTGCCCCTGGATAAGCCCCATAAATTTGTTTTTCCAAAAAATCTCTTAACTTTTCTGGCACGGAAACATAAAAGCGAATGTCTTCATGTTTAGCGACAATCTCAAAGGAAAAATGAGGTTGGACACGCAAAAATTTCAGCCAACCTCCCTTTTTGATGGCATAAAGGCTGGCAAACATTTGCTCAGCTGTATCAATTTTAATTTCGTTATTAAAAGGCAAAGAAATTTGAAGTAAAACATATTTCAATGATTGTTCCTCACGTTTATGATGTTTCCGCCATAAAAGAAAGCCGTAGCCAAGAATAACCAAGCCCAAAAAAGCCAGCCCAGCAATTACCGCCAACAAAAGCCAGTATTGAAGAGTAGAAATTAAATTTTGTAAAGGTTCCATTTTAAACTTTCAATTTATAGATAAACTTCCCACCAACAATTTTTAATAACCTCTTAGTCCATTCTGCCAACCAAAGAAGAGAATCAACCACTTTTAAACCTAGCCCCCTTCTTATCTCTTCCTCGGTTAATGGTAGGGTAACAGTTACCTTTTGAGGCGCAGGCGTGTCGACAATCACCTGACCTTGATCATCGGTGACTGGCTGAGGTAATTGAATTTCCTCACCTGTTTCTAATTTTGTCAGCCAGTCTTTAACTTCAGGTTCAATCTCTTTAGGAAGTTTTCTTTCGACAATCGGAACTTTTTCTCGTTCCGAAATTAAAACCTCTTTTCTTCCTGAAGGTGAAGTTGGTTTATCGAGCAGTACCATAATCCCCTACAGTATAATACAAAACCAAAAAAGGAACAATAAAAAGAAGACGCTTATTTTCTTTTTAAAATTTTGTCGTGTGGCCCGAGGCGGCAAAGCCGAATGCCATTTTTGACTCTTTGGAAACTCATTCGCCAAAAACGGTCAACCCTTACCTCCCAAAATTGACACTTGCCATATTTTCCTTTCATTTTTTTAACTCGTAACGAAGGATGTCTTGGATTTTTGATCAAAAATCTTAACTGTTTTTCTACTTTTTTCTTAACCTGGGAGGGTAACTTTTGAAAATCTTTCCTGAAGTGGGCAGAAACAATTAATTTCATAAAAATTACTTACGAAGCCAGCTTGCCAATTCGTCAACTGAATCAAAAGTCCCAAAGTCTCCTTTTTTAAAATCTTCTTCTGCTTCAAGATTAGC
>DATLBE010000006.1:0-30522 GCA_035527075.1 Nevskiaceae bacterium
TCCGTATAAATTTCTGCCATTCTTAACTCTTGCTCCTATATCAAAGAGATCAGCAAACTTTTGCTGATATTGTGAGGCAGGGGCTATAATGAAGGCCTCATTTTTCCGCTTTTTTCCAAACTTCGAGATTGATACTCCCGCAAGAATCCCGCAGCGCAAAAGCATCAATTGAACACTATTTTTTACATCCTCTGAAGTTGTTATAAAGCATGTTGGCCTTGCTGAGCTTTCTGGACGTCTGGTAATTGTCCCATCACCACGGAAAAGACCTTTTAATAATTCTCTTTGTTTCCCAGTTGGAAGAAAAAGAAATTCCGACGGGATTTTCTTATCTGTAGAAGCTCTCCCAAATAATGAAGCAAAAAATAAGGCAGCTGTATTAATTCCACAAGATAAAGTTACTGCTTTATCTCTTTCTCTAAATATCTCATTCAGTGAAACCCCAAAAATTTCCCTTGTTAAATTTTTAACATCAGCAATATAATCTTTTTCATTCGCACTGAAAGTAAAACAAATCTGAGCTGAATTGGGCCGATTCTTACTGATACTCACCCAACCCTCAGAAAGATAATATCCAACGAGACGCATGAAATTTTTGCTTAAAGGAATCCTAGCTGGTATTTTTTTCTTACTTCCTTTAAACCTAACAAAATTGCCTTTTTGCAAAATGCCCACCTCAAACTCTCGTTCCTTTGATCTTTTCCCAGAAAGATAAGTAGCAACTGCTGTAGAAGAAATTTTAAGTTTTGCTCCAATTTTCCTTGTTGAAAGTCCTTTTTCTCCTAAATCAAAAATTTTTCTTATAGTCTCTGGCGGTAACTTTCTACCAATTTTGTGATATGCTTTAATGTTACTCAAAACTCTCTCTACTTGGATTGTTTTAATGTCCCTAATCTCTCTAGGAACTGGTATTAAAATAAAATCTCCCTTCGCAAGCTCCCCTGCCTGAATTAATTTTGGTTTTATTTCTCTTTTTCTATTGCAAATTCTACAGCTTATTTTTCCCCTTTTAAACCACCTTCGATCAATAGATGCGTTTTTTCTCTTTGGATAACAAATTGAGGATCTATTCCAAGAACAAACTAATTCTCTTCTTCTAATAGCAAAAACTTTATGGTTTGGAGTTAATTTAAGCCAACCAAAATAAAATGGCCTTATTTTAACTAAATTTCCATTATATGGATGTTTAAAATAGTCGTTTATTGGCTGGGTATTTCCTTTATGAGCAACGGCCTGCCCGGAAAATTTGTTGTTCCTTTGATTATAAATATCTATAATTTTAACGAATCCTTTTAGGGTCAAAATTAATGTTTCTGGATGAAGGCACCAAACACAACCATGAGCGCAACCAACATAAGGATTAATAACATAATCACAACCAGGTAATTTGCTCTTAGAAAGAATCGACCGACAAAAAATCTCCCGAATTTTTATCATCAACCTAACCTTATCATATTTTTCGGGTTTTGTTCAGCAGGGGATTTTGAAGTTTACTTTTTCCAGGCCATCTTGAGCGACTTTTCAAGCCAGTTATGGAAATTTCTTTCGTATAAAAGACCAGTTTTGGCGCCGATTTCGGTCACGGCCGCAGCTCCATTTGAGATACCCAATTTTAAAGCATCTTCTAATTTCCAGCCTTTAACCAATCCTGCCACAAAGCCGCAACCAAAACCATCACCTGCGCCGGTAGCATCAACCATCTCTACTTTAAAACCATCACTGACTAAAAGATTGTCTTTTGAGTCAAAAAGATAAACCCCTTCAGCGCCCTTGGTGACAACAACAATACCTTGAGAAACTAAAGCTGCTTTTTTAAATAACTTGAGGTCAAAAAATTCTTCATCTACTAATTTGGCTGCTTCTTCTCGGTTGACAATCAAAACATCAACTTTTTCTAAAATCGGCAGCAATTCCTGCCGTTTTCCAATCTCCCGGCGGCCAGGGTTAATGGCTACTTTGATTTTATTTTTCTTGGCAAAAGCCACCAATTCATTCAGTAAATCCAAATTGCCTTCAAGAGAGGAAATATAAAACCACCTGGTTTTTAATTTAGAAAAATCAATCACCGATTTTTCCAACTTAGTACCACCCCGATAAACCAAAATGGATCTGCCACCATCAGGACCAATCAGAATGGTCGAGTAGTCAGTCTGGTCCCCTTCAATCTGAATCAATAAAGAATCATCTGCTTTTTCTTTTTTTAACTCTTTCCTAATCATTCGGCCGGCAAAATCCCAACCGCAACGAGCCAACACGGCTGCCTTTACACCTAATCTGGCAAAACCAACCGCTGTATTAGTACCACCTCCACCGGAAGTAATCACTAATTTCTCCACTTCACATTTGGCCCCGTAAGGAGCGATAATCGCTTCACCAGTAAAAACCTCATCTGTCTTTAGAAGTTTTAAATCAGATGACTTAATAAAAACATCAAGGGTGGCCGAGCCAATCGAAATAACATCAAACATTAGTTACCGCCTTCCCAGAAGTACCAAATAACTCTATTTTTTCCTCAATCACTTTTTGAACCGCGGCTATCACTGGCGGCATGATTTTATAAATGGCCACTTCTTCAGAACCTTTCAAAACATTTTCTAAGGTTTCTTTGAAAGCTAATCTTAACTCCGTGTTGACATTGACTTTCACCACCCCCAATTTAATGGCAGCCTGAATATCTTCACCCAGCAACCCCGAACCACCATGAAGGGATAAAAAACAATCCGCCAGCTGGCGGACTTGTTGCCTGATCATTCGCAAACGCTCCAAGTCCAATTTTGGTGAGGTGGGATAAGTGCCATGGAGATTGCCAACAAAAACAGCCAAAATATCACAACCAGTCTGGCTGGCAAAGTCAGCTGCCTTAGCCGGATCGGTGTAACTACCCATAGCTTGGACTGATTCGGCTTGTTCTTCACTGTGCCTTGACTCACCTAAAATCTTGTCAATTTCGGCTTCGATCAAAATACCCTTTTGGTGAGCCTGTTCAACCAAAACCTTGGTGATTTTGACATTTTCCTCATAAGGCAATTCTGAACCATCAAAGTGAACCAAGCTATAACCAGCTTCAATTGCTTTTTGACATTCTTCCAACCCCGGACCATGGTCAAAATTTGTCAAAATTGGCAACCTTGTTTCTCGCCGAAAATTCTCCACCACATCCAAAAAATTTCCCATCCCAAAATGGTCGGCTTCACCGGCTGAGGTTTCGATAATTAACGGTGCTTGTTTACCTTGGCCTGCTTGAACAACCGCTTTAGCAATCTCAATATTCCCGGCATTAAAAGCGCCTAAAGCGTAGCCTTCATTTCTTGCTTTAGTCAAAATCTCCTGAGCAGTCATTTCTTTGTTTCTTTAATAATTTCCACCGCATGGGAGGTGCCAATACGATTGGCACCGGCGTTGATAAAATCAATCGCTTCTTGGTAAGTATCAATGCCACCAGCAACTTTGATTTTTATTTTTTCGCCTATGGCGGTTTTAATTAATTTTACATCTTTTAAAGTGGCACCTCTCGGCCCCCAACCTGAGTTAGTTTTGACAAAATCAGCCCCGGATTTCAACACCAACTCTGAAGCTTTTTTAATCTCATCCGGAGTCAAATAGCCAGTTTCAATAATAAATTTAACTAGAGTGTTTTTTCGCAAACCTCTGACCGCCTCGACAATCGCTTTCATTTCTTCCAAAACTTGCTCATCTTTTTTGGCTTTAAAAAGACCGACGTTCATCGAAACATCCAGTTCATCAGCACCAGATCGAGTCGCTTCAATAGCTGCCAACAGTTTAATATCTCGGATATCTTGGCCAAGAGGAAAAGAAACCACTGTCCCCACCACACCCCGATCACCTAAATATTCTCTGGCTAGCATGATGTAACAAGGATTAACAAAAGCAGAATGGAAACCGTATTGCTTAACTTTTTGACAAAGTTTTTGGATATCACCAGGGGTCGCATCCTGATGATGATTGGCAAAATCCAAAAAGCTGGCTATTTTTGATTTATCCATAGAGCTAACTCCATTAACCGACAACAATAAGCCCATTCATTATCATACCAAGCCACGATTCTTACCAAATCGCCATCAATCACCTGGGTTAAACCCAAATCAACCACCGCTGATGCCGAATTACCGATAACATCAGAAGAAACTAAGGGTTTATTCGAAGCTTCAATAATTCCCCGATGCTTTCCCTGAGCCGCCTTCTTAAAAACTTTATTAACTTCTTCGACTGTCGTTCTTTTAGTAGTGACAAAAGCCAAATCAACCACCGAGCCGCAGACCACGGGTACCCGGTAAGCCAAACCATCAAACAAACCCTTCAGGGTTGGTATCACTTCAATCGTGGCCTCATCAGCACCAGTTGAAGTAAGGACGATATTAACCGCCGCCGCCCGCGCCCGTCTTAAATCTCGATGAGAACTATCAACTAAACTTTGGTCTGCCGTGTAAGCATGAATCGTACTCAAAGAAGCTTTCTGAACCCCGAAATTCTCCATCATTACTTTGGTCACTGGAGCAACACAGTTGGTTGTACAAGAAGCGTTATCAACAATCAGGCTGTCCTGATAACTATCTTCATTAACGCCCATGACAAACGTTTTTACTTTTTCAGCTGGGGCTGAGATAATTACCTTTTTGGCACCCCCCTCAAGATGAGCTGAAGCTGATTGGCGGTCACGAAAAACACCGGTTGACTCAATCACCACATCAACTTGATATTTTTTCCAAGGAATTTTTTTAGGTTCTCTTTGGGCTAAAACTGGAATTCGTTGGTGATTAACTATCAAAACACCAATTTCCCCACCTTCACTCCACCGGCTGGCGGACAAGCTCTTCTCAATCTCCACTTTCCCCTTAAACTTGCCATAGACACTATCGTATTCAAGCAAATAGGCCCAGCCTTCAATATCCATTGAGCCAGAGGTGTTAATGACCACCATTTTGACTTTATCCAAGTATTTGGTCAAAGCCACTCGAAGAGCCACCCGACCAATTCGACCAAAACCATTAATTGCCACTCTAATCATTTTTTCTCCTTATCGCCTCAATTCCTGGTAAAGTTCCGTCTGCCAAGAAACTTAACATCGCTCCACCACCTGAAGAAATATAATCAACTTTTTTAACCAAACCGAATTTCGTTAAAGCCGCTTCAGTGTCGCCACCACCGACAACAGTATAAGCGCCACTAGCCACCACGGCTTGAGCGATCTCTTTAGTACCCTTTTCAAATTTTTGGTTTTCAAAAGCACCCATTGGCCCTGTCCAAATAATTGTTTTGGCTTGAGCAATGACTTTTTTGAACTTTTTGACTGTTTCTATTGTTATATCTTCACCTTGCTTCGCCAAGCTGCCTAAAATTTTTGGGTGGCGGCTAATCATTTTGGAAACCTCTTCATACTCAACCAATTCGCCACCGACTAAAATATAATCTACCCAAGTAGCCAGTTTTTTGGCCGCCTCCATTTTGCTCTTTTTGACCCCCCCAAGAATCACCACTACTGGTCTTTGAGGATTTTTTAAAACTTTACCCAAAATCTTGATTTCCTCAAGAAAATCCAAGCCTAAAGCAGCCGGCAAAAATTGAGGTACACCGACAATTGAAGCATGCTGACGATGAGAGCAGGCAAAAGCATCATTAACATAAAAGTCAGCCAGAGCCGCCAGGCTTTGGGCAAATTTTGAATTATTGGCCTCCTCGCCTGGATCAAAACGAAGATTTTCCAAAAAAAGAATTTCGCCTGGTTTTAAAGTCTCCAACATCCTTTTTGTCTTTTCACCTGAAATTCCTTCGGCAAAGTCTATTTTTGTTTTCGGCAGCATTACTTTCAACCTCTCCGCCACTGACTTCAGAGAAAGACCCGGAACTGATTTGCCACCAGGCCGATCCAAATGGGAAATAATGACAATTTCGGCTTTCTGAGAAAGAAGACATTTGATCGTCGCTAATGACTCTTCAATTCGAGTTTCATCGGCCACCCGACCGTCGGAAGTTAAGGGGACATCAAAATTGGTACGCAAAAGGACTTTTTTGTTAGCTAAATTCTGTTTTTTAACGCCGGGCAGTTTCATAAGCTCTTACTTCCTCTCTTTTTTAATCCTGGTAATGACTTTTTCTACTAATTTGACTGGGTCTGAATCAAAAATCACTTTTCTTTGACCTTTTCCGGCTACCCTAACAACTCGTCTCAACTCATCAGCTACTCCACCTGAGCCCTCTAAAACACCAGCAATCTCATTTTCTTCAAAAGCCACCGTAAATTCATTTAAAGTTCCCATCCGACCGTCAATCACGACGGTGGCGTCAGCACTCCGAACCATTAACAAATTTCGACCCGCATAGCCCGCTTCAGTATAGATAATATGATCAAAAACTTTAGGACTCATTGGCAGCCGGAATTTTTGTCGATGTTCAATTTCAGTTCCTGCCGGCGAAAAGCCAATATTGGAACCACCGGCTTTTTTAGCCGCCTTGGCGGCTTCATAAGGAACGCCGTTGGTAGCACCAGTAATCAAAACGTGGCCCCTTTTGGCAATTTCTTCACCGACTTTTCGGGCCAAAGGATAAGCTTTTCGAGCATTTTTTCCTTCAGCCCCGCCGGAAATACAAATTTTGTATCTTACTTTTTGTCTTGCCATCTTTTTAAAAACCACCCGCTAAATCAAGCAATTCTTTCTCTGGGTTTTGGGCCAAAACAACGTCACTGGAGACTAAAATACCAACAGCACCTAATTTTAGCCCCATTTTAGCATCTTGCTGAGAATGAATGCCGGCACCGACTAAAACAGGAATATTTTTAATCTCCGTGACAAAATTTTTAATGACTCCTGGCTTAGCTGTGGAAACAGAAGCTGTTTGGCTGCCAATTAATTCTGGCGGTTCATAGGCCAAAAAATCAGGTTTAAAAGCAACAATCTCCTTTGCCTCCTCAAGGTTGCCCGAACAAACTAAAACTTTTAATTTTAAATTCTGGCAACGTTTGATTGTTTCACCAATGACTTCAACCGGCAGTTTGTTTTCGGAGTGATTAAGTAAAGTTCCTTGAGCGCCCGCGGCTTTGATTGCTTCTGGCAAAGCCTGGCCCGTGTTTTGACCATATTCAATATCATCCACATGTTGCGCCCAAATTGGGCCATTCATTTCTTCAACAACCCGAAAAATATCAACCGTTTGAACAACAGGAAAAATCTTAACTGAAGTTTTTTTCTCGACCGCTTGACAAATTTGGGTTAACTTAATTGCTGCCTCGCCTGTCCCTTGTCTGTAGGTCTTGAAATTAACAAAAATCATCTCTTCTTCATCATACCTTGTTACCCATCCTCGTTCAAGACTGCATTTGGGTATAAAGACCAAAAATAGCCAGAACCGCTGCCACCAAAAGCCATTGAGTGGAAGCCAAAACTATATCGGTGTAAACAAAACCCCAGGCAGCTGCTAAAACAGACAGCAAAGCGCCAATCATCAAAGCCTGAGAAATTTGGCGCCAATCCTTTCTTTTAATTTTCATTTTTCACCTCCTTTCTTAATCCATATTACCGTAAAAAAACAAAGATTATCAACTAACTATATCTTATAGCTTTTATTATAAGAAAAAATTTGCTAAAATAAGGCTAATGAAAACAATTGAAAAAAGAGAGGGAGCAGCAACTATTGAAGCTGAAATAAATCGAGCTTATCAAGAGGTTCTAAATTATGACCAATCGAATATAGAGGAAATAAGAAACAACACGGCAGTTCCAATTGAAAAAACTAGTACAAAGACCGGTCAAGCAGTAAGGTTGGGATCTTTGGTTTTAGGACGTGCATTTGGAAACTTTCCCGACTATATTAAAGAAACAAAACAACCTCTATTCCCAGGCTATCAATTAAATCTAATTGGGCTTGAGTTATCCATCCTTTTGCTTGTTTTAAAACGGCACAAACCTCTCAAGGGCCTCCGCGATTGGTTTACAGATAACCTTTCATTGTTATATGAAATGCAGGGAACACCTCTAAGACAAAAGTTAACTAATATCATTTCCCAAGAGCAGAGCGCCTTTGAAAAATTTGACGAAATAATTCAAAAATGGGATACCTATGTAGAACAATTCATAAGTTTAACTGACCGTATTCGCGCTTTCTGTGTTGAATCTTCTCCTTTTGCGAGTTACCCAGACCGCACCTGGCAGGACTCTAAATATATTTCTTGGCTTGGCAAAATTGATGGCAAAACTCTTCTCGTGAGTGGGAACCTTTTAGAAAGGAAGCGCTAAAAAATTAGCGTTTATTACTTAGCTTTTTTCCGATAGTTTTCAATCGCCTTTTTTAAAACATCAGCGGCTAAAACAGAACAATGAAGTTTCACCGGAGGTAATCCACCTAGGGCCTCGGCAATGGCCTTTTTGGTAATTTTTTCTGCTTTATCCAGTGGTTTGCCTTTAACCATGGTGGTAATTATCGAAGAAGTGGCTATCGCGGCACCACAACCGAGGGTTTGAAATTTAACATCTTTGATATACTCTTTACTCTTCTTTTTTTCCACCTTAAGAAAAAGGCGCATGATATCACCGCAAACTGGATTACCCATTGTTGCCATCCCATCTGGATTTTTAATCTCTCCCAAATTCCGGGGATGGCGGATGTGCTCCATCACTTTTTTAGAATAAAGTCCTTGAAAACCAGCCATTTAAATTCCTTTTGGGGCCATCTTTCTTAATTTTTTTATAATCGCTGGCAAGACCTTAACAGCATAATCAATCTTTTGTTCAGTGGTACTTTTACCCAAAGAAAACCTCAGCGAACCGTGAGAAAGATGGACGGGAATTCCCATGGCGGTTAAAACATGAGAAGGCTTTAAAAGCCCAGAAGTACAAGCTGAACCAGAAGAAGCAGCTATACCTTTATCCGATAAATGAAGTAAAACGGCTTCACCTTCAACACCCTTAACTACAAAGGAGGCAATATGAGGTGCTTTTTGAGTCGGATGACCAGTCAGTTTTGTTCCTGGAATTTGTAAAACTTCTTTAACCAATTTATCCCGCAAATCACTTAGCCGCTTGACAACCAATTTTTGATTCTTAACAACCAGCTCAATCGCTTTGCCTAAACCAACAATATAAGGGACATTTTCTGTACCGGCTCTTAAACGATATTCTTGCCAACCACCGTCTTGCTGCCTTATCAAAGGAGTTCCTTTTCTGAGATACAAAACACCAATGCCTTTGGGGGCATAAATTTTATGACCAGAAAAAGAAAGCAAATCAACTCCTAACTTATCCACATAACAATCTAAATACTGAATACCTTGGGTAGCATCAGTGTGAAAAAAAACTTTTTGTCTGCGTGTCTTGTTAATCTTTTTTATCAATCCACCAATTTCTTCAATCGGCTCAATTGTGCCCACTTCATTGTTGGCATACATTACCGAAACCAGCACCGTTTCTGGTTTAATCACTTTTTCAACATCAGCTACTTTAACCAAACCATACTTATCCACAGGCAGATACGTAACTTTAGCCATTCCCAATTTTTCTAAATGCTTACAAGTCTCTAAAACTGCTTTATGTTCAACGGAAGAAATAATAATGTGAGCTTTCGGCCGACTCAACGCTTCAACCAAACCTTTATGAGCTAAATTAATTGACTCAGTCGCACACGAAGTAAAAATAATTTCACCTGATTTACAACCTAAAAATCTGGCCACTTGGTCGCGTGCCTGATCAATTGCTTTCCTGGCCTCTTGCCCCCAAAAATGCGGTTCAGAAGCATTGCCAAACTTTAAAGAATAGTAAGGCTTCATTGCTTTAAAAACCTCCGGGTCAACCGGAGTGGTGGCGGCATTATCTAAGTAAACTTTCTTCATCTTATTAAATCACTCAGCTTTTTATCTTTAATAGTTTCTCTGACTTTATCACCAACTTCAGACCAAACATCTTTTTGGCCACACATGGCAGCTTGTGGACAACTAAAACAAGCACCTACCTTAACCGGGCCTTCTAAAACTTCGACTACTTCAGCCACTGAAATTTTTTCTGGGGCTTTAGCAAGATAATAGCCGCCACTTCGACCCTCCTTAGCCCCAATCAAACCTGCCTCGCGCAAAGGAATGGCTACCTGCTCTAAATATTTAAAAGGTAACTTTCTTTTCTTAGCAATCTCACGCAAAGAAATCGACCCATTCCGATTTTTGGCCAAAAAAATCATTAATTCCAACCCGTAATCAACCTTTTTGGATAAATTAAACATTTAAAAACTCCTACCTTTCATGTAGGAGTTTATCAGGAGAATTTAATCATGTCAAGTGGAAAATTGTGTTACATCAATTCCAAGTTTTTAATTCCGCGAAAATCTCTCTTATTTAAAGTAAAAAGTTGAGTTCCATTTAAAATAGCTGTAGCCGCAATAGCTGCATCAGCCAATTCTATTGGTTGATTCAAATCTCGAGCTATTTCACCGGCTAACTGAGCCACTTCATAATTATAAGGAAGAATTTTAAGAGGAGCAATTGTGGCTAATAAATATTGTTCTTTGGTTTTACTCTTTGTACTTCGGCCTTCATAAAGTTCCTGAATACTAATCATTGATATTGCCAAATTCTCCTTAGGCTTTTTTTCAACAATTTTAACAAGAAGGGAAATTTTTTTAGGGGGCCGGCGCAAGTGGTCAATAATAATATTAGTATCAAGAATTACCATGCTTGTTTTCTATTTTTGGAAGCAGCTAACTCAATTTTACCTCTTTTCTTTTTTAAAGAATCCCAATCTTCTTGAAACCATGTCCCTTGTGTTTTCTGCAAAATTTTAAGATAGGAACTTTCTCTTTCTGCCTTAGTAATCACCTCTTCTACTGGATAAATATAGATTCCATTACCCCTGAGAATCAAGTTTAGAGACATATTGGCATCAATTCCCAATGCTTCCCTCATTTCTTTAGGAATAACTATTTGTCCTTTCTGATTAGATTTGGCAATTTTTCCTATTTTCATACTGGTAATATTTTACTAACTTAGAAACTTCATGTCAAGCAAGCTTTACCCGACTGGCAAGGAAGGTGGTGATGGGGACAGCGGTAATCAGACCAATGCTGCCGACTAAAGTCCGGATGATTTCTTCGGCAATGATTTCGTAATTAATCACTTGTGAAAAAGGCAGAGGGTTATCAATAAACAACAAAAGTAAAGGCAAAGCGGCCCCAGTATAAACCAAAATTAAGGTGTTAATCATTGAAGCAATATGGTCTTGACCAACCCTCATCGCTTGAGAAAAAAGTTCTTTTGGCTTCATTTTTTTATTAGCCTGCTTAAGTTGCTGAACAATGGCTGCTTGGGCGACAGTAATGTCGTCCAAAATACCTAAAGTACCAATAATAATCCCAGCAAGCAAAAGGCCTTTAATATCAACAGCTCCTTGTCTGGCATATTGCAAAAAAGCAGCTTCTTCTGAAGCGTAACCTGTTAACCTGGCGACCTGAACAAAAAATTTAGCTAAAAAGCCAGTGATAACCAGAGCGATTAAAGTACTTAAGACGGCAACGGTTGTCTTTTTATTTAAACCGTGAGAAAGATAAAAAGTTAGAGGAATAATCAAAAGTGAGCCCAAGACAGCGGTTAAAACCGGATCTTGACCAGCATAAATTTGGGGCAAAATAAATTTAAAAATAATCAAAAAAGAAAAACCCAAGCTGACTAAAGAGCTTAACCCCCGCCAACGACCAATTAAAATGGCCAACAAGACAAAAATCAAAAACAACCAACCCAACCATTGTCTTCTGACAAATTCAGTCAGAAAAAAAATTTCATTACCTTCTAAATCATGGCTGTAGCTGACTAAAACTTGATCACCGGTTTTGTATTTTTGCTGACCAACGATAGGAATATCACCCACTTCAACGGTAATTTTATTGTCTTTTAAAGAGCCCCGAGTAATCTCGACTTTTAATTGCTGATAAAGATTTTGCTGACCGGCTTGAGTCACCACATCCTCTTTAAGAATATTAACTACTCTTCCTTCAAGAATTTCTTCTTGAGCCAAGATACTTTTGGGCAAAAGTAAAAATAGAAAAAGAAAAATAGCGAAAAATTTAAGTTTGTTAATCATTTTCAACTTTTTTGGCTGTTAACCAACCGGCGGCAAAACCGCCGGCGTGAGCAAAAAATGCCACGCCGCCATAAGCAATAAAAGGTAAACCGACCAATCACCGCTCTGGAAGCACCAACCATCGGAATCATCTCTTTTTCTATTTTAACATCAATTTACTTCTCGTATTCTATCCTAATTGCTTTACCCTTGACCAAAGCCTCGCTGACTTTGCGGTAAGCCGAGGCTAAAATCCGTTGGAAAGTACTTTGAGAAACCTTCATTTTTTTTGCGGCGACTTTTTGCTCAAGTTTGTCGACTTCATGAAGTTTTAAAGCTTCTAATTCTTCAGGTAATAGCAAAACTTCATTTAAAAATCTTAAAGGAATTCCTCTTGGTTTAAAATAATAAACATTTGGTCTAAAACGTAAGCAGCGAGGCTTTTTTGGTCTAGGCATTTTTACTCACCAGACAGTTCTTTTCCCACATCTTCCAATTCTTCCTCTAAAGCTTTTTTATACTCCTCAAGCGCTTTTTTTTCTTCCTCTTTTGTTTTGGGCCAAGGCCAATGAAAATATCTTCCTAAACCTCGACCAGCACCAAATCTGCGACGCCAGCCCAAACCCAAACCACAAGGTCCAAAGCCTCGACCAGTAAGTGGGCCGGTGCTTACAGGTCCTGTTCTATCAAATCCTGGCATGTTTTTCACCTCCTTTCAAGTTCACATTATGAATATATACCCATTATATAGCTGATTTAGAGAGTTGTCAAGAGACTTACGGAAAACCTAACCAAACATCAAAAATTCTGGCTTAAAAAGAAGCAAAAGGCCAATAATTAACATTAACGCGCCACCGATTAAACGCGACCAGCGAGCATATTTGCTTTGAATACCCACGGCCTGAAGAGTTATCATCGCCACAAAAAAGACAAACAAATCATCCAGCATAAAAATCAAAATATAAAAAAGAAGATAAAGGAAGTATTGCCCCCTAGGCAATTTGGTTAAAGTTAAAACTTGGGTGTAAATGGCCGGCAAACCGGCTGAGCAAACTAGTTCGATTAAATTGACAGCAAAAGCCAGTAAAATCATGCCTCCTAAGGCTAAAAAAAGGCTTTTTTTCTGAGTAATTTTTCTCATTTTTTCAAAAATCTTTTGTCTTTTTTCATCACCTACAGTCTCACAACCACCTTCTTTATTAACCACAAAATGCCTAATGCCATAAACGCCCGCACCCAAAGCGATCAGGCCAATCAGAATTCTGACCCAAAAAACAAAACCTAAAAACAAAAACAAATTCAGCCAGGCAGACAAGAAAAGGAAATAAACAAAACCAGAGGTAATAATAAAAGCCGAGCCCAAAAGCCACATCCTTTTTCTATCTTTCATCCCCAAAAGCAAACTGATTAAAAATAACAAAACCCACATGGCACAAGGATTAAACCCATCAACCAGAGCAATAACAAAAGTAAAAAGAGGTAAAGAAAAGTTTTCAGTTCTTATCTCTCCCACTAAAGGCAGGTTAATTGTTTCAGGAATAGCTTTTCGCTCATCAATCTTAGAAGTTTTCTTCGAATTATTAATGACATCCCCAACCAAGTCAGGACAGTGGGTTTCCAGGGCGCATTGAACGGCCGCCTCAATTTCTTTACCTGTAGTTTCATCGTTTAAAAAACCTATAAAATGATATTTACCTACGGCCGTGAAGGGCACTCCAGAGATATCAATCGACAACTGTTTACTTATTTCCCTTAATAACTTGGCATTATCTCGGCTGGTAGTAATCTCAAAACGATTAACTTCAATATCATATTTTTTCTCAAGATTGTCTAAAAAAACTTCTTCTTGAACACAATGAGGACAACCTTTAGAGAAGAAAAAATAAATGTTGACCTTTTCTTCTTGGGCCATAACAGGCCCAACTAAACTCAAAAGCAAGAAAAAAACTATCAAAACTTTGACTATCTTTTTTAGCATCGGTTATTTACTTTTGTTTTCTAAAATAATTTTCATCAATTCTTTTTTAGAAGGTTCGCCGTTCTTTCTTAAAATCTCCCCACCTTTTTTATCCAAAAAAATAAAAACCGGCAGTTTGCCTCGATCAATATCATATCTTTCTACCAGTTCTTTGTCTTTATCATAATCATAATACTCAGTCCTTAACCAAGGCAGTTCTTGTTCAATCTCTTTCCATCGCGGCCGCATCACCAAACAACCCGAACACCAATCAGCCCCAAATTTTAAAACCTTCATTTTTATCTCCCTTTTAGCCAAAAAACGCCCGAAGAGGTAGTTAGGCTGGCTTTGCTTCATTATAGCATTTTTACCACCATCTTTCAGGCACACTTTGGTATCTTCTCAAACCCTCTTTTGATAAGGACGAGAATAATGTTATAATTCTTCTGCTGCCAAAAGCAGCTTTTGTTTTTTAAAAATGGCTAATCCTGAAAAAATTAGACAAATTCAAGAAGGGTTGGTTCGTCTGGGTTACGGGCTGAACGACGAAAAAGTAAAGCCAATCAGTAGGTTATTGCGAGCCTCATGGGTTAGGCCGAAGGAAAGAGAAAGAGAACCTAAATTACTTGGGCAAGAAGCAGAGCTCCTCCACCTCATGGCTTCTTTTATTTATCCTTTATCAGAGAAGCTTGATACGAATTCTGAACTCCTAGAACGCTTTTTCGACGAAGCAGATTCAAGAACAACCGAAGAAAAAGTTTTAGAGCTTGCTGCTAGGTGTTTTATAGAGGTCAAAAAAAGGAAAGGATTGGATGAAAATAGGGTAAAAAGGATTTTTAAACAAGTAATTTCTCAAAAGCGTCTTCCGAGAAGAGTTCGGCGACTTTTGGAAACTTTAGAAACAACTCAACTCTAATTTCCCTCTTGCAATTAAAAAAATATTTGTTTACACTTTTTATTAATGAGTAAAAAGATCCTGTCCATTCTTTCTTTAATGCTTATTTTTCTTAGCCTCTTCTTGCTTATAAACCCGCCAGAAGTAAAAGCTCAAGTAACATCGACACCAACACCAACGGCCACCTCAACTCCAACTCCTACACCGACCGCCGCCGCCACGGCGACGCCAACCTCAACAGCCTCTGCTGAATTGCCAGAAACAGGTATTTTAACACCAACGTTTTTCTTGATTGTCGGTGGCGTTCTCCTTCTTTTTTTCGCTTCGCTTTTAATTATTTAACTAAATAAAAGTTAAAATATCTTCGTCTTTTAAAGAGTGATTTAAACTAACTTGCTGACCAGGAAAACAAGCACTTGGTCCCCAAAGCACAACTTGTTTAAATGCTTTACCTGTTGGAAAAAGCTTTTTGGCCACGACGGCCACTGTTTCCTCTTTTTTTAAAATCAGGGGCTCAGAAAAATCTGGCTGATCTCCTTTGGGTTTTAAATAAATCCTCATTAATTTTAAATTTTGCCAAATAATTTCTTTGATCTTTTCTAAATTAAAACCGGTCTTGGCACTGACGAAAATTTGATTTTTTTTAGTTTTTTGAAGTGGTTTATCGGCCAGGTCTGATTTATTAATCACCGTCAAAATGGGAACAGTAATTCTTAATTTTTTAAACTCTTTGAGGATTAAGCCAATTTTTTTTCTTTTTTTATACTCAACCACCAGTAACAAAAGGTCAGCAATTCGGGCTGCCGAAAAGACTTCCCGGCCACGACCAATTCCTAAATGGGCACCACTAATAATGCCCGGCAAATCCAAAATTTGGATATAGGCACCTTTATATTTCAGCATGCCGGGAATCACTTTTAAGGTCGTAAACGGCCAGGGCTCAACCCGAGAACGAGCACCGCTTAGCTTATTTAAAAGAGCTGATTTACCTACCGAGGGCGGACCAAAAAGAACAACAGTGGCATCACCGGCCTTTTTGGGAATAAAACCTAACCGACTACCACTTTTTCTTTGCTGAGTTTCTTGCCTTCTTAGCTTGGCCAATTTGGCTTTAAGTCGACCAATATAATGTTCAGTGCCTTTATGATAAGGAATCTCTCTAATCTCTTTTTCAATATCTCTGATTTTAAGGCTTAAGTCTTTCACTCTGAAGGCAAGGTAATCGGTTCTTTTTTCTTGGGAATTTTGGTTCGAAAAATCTTTAATTGCTTAAACTTTAATAGAATCCTGGCAAAAACCGCCACTTCCTTAACTCGCAACAGCCGGGTTAAAAAAAGATAACTGAGCAAGCCAACTAAACTAACTAAAACTGTTAAAACAATTAGGTTGGGAGTATAACGAGTATCAAGAACAAATACTTTAAAAGTGGTTGGCAGTGTAATCCCCAAACGCGCTAGGAAAAAAAGCCTCTTATCCCAAACCGAACGGTCAAGAATTTTTAACAAAAAGTACATCAATCCACCTGAACAAGAGGCGGACAAAAGAATTTTTAAAAACGGAACGGTAATTTTTTTGATTCTCAGACGCTTCAGTCGGCGGCAAAGAAATAAACACAATAACCCAAATTGGATAATAACCGCTAAAGAATAAGCTAAAGCCAGGCTCCAAATCGGTAACTTAAAACCTAAAGTTAAAATAACAGCTAAAAAAATGTGAATAAAAATGGCGGTAATAGAAATTTTAACTGGTGTTTTAGTATCTTGAAGGGCGTAAAAAGCTCGATTCAAAAGATAAATTAAAGCCTGGGCTAAAATACCTAAACAAAAAGCAGAAAAAGTATAACTGGTCTGAACAGTTGATTCCCAAGTAAAACGTTGAGCCCCAAAAACTAGCCGGACTAAAGGAATCCTTAAAACCGCCAAAAAGATTGAACTGGGAATAATCAAAAAGACAATCTCATTAAACGAAGCAATGAAAGTTTCTCTAAACTGTTTAAAATCACCTCTGGCCGACTGGGAAGATAAAGTGGGCAGTGAAGCTTTAGCAATACTAATGCCAAAAAGACCGACTGGTAAAAGTTGAAGAGAATTGGCAAAGGTGTAATGAGTGTAGGCGCCTGCAGCTATCAAAGAGGCTAAAAATAGCTCGGCATTTTTACCAATCTGTAAAAAAGAAAGTTCAATAATCCGCGGTAGAGCCAAACGGCCAATTTCCCTAACCCCTGGATGAACAAAATCCAAACTGAGCCGCGGCCGAAAACCTAAATGATAGGCTAAAGGCAACTGGATTAAAAAATGAAAAAAAGCACCAATAACCGCCCCCAAGGCAGGAGCATAAACTCCCCACCGGCTAGCGAAAAAGATAGCCCCCAAAATAATACCCAAGTTATAAAAAAGCGGTGCTATCGCTGGAATAAGAAAACGTTGGAGTGATTCCAAAACCCCGGTCAAAAAATAGCTTAAAACAAAAAAAGCCTGAGCCACCAATAAAATTCGGGTTAACCTCGCCACTTGATTAAGCTGATGAGGATTAAATCCTGGCGCTAACACTTGATAAAGCGGCCGGGCAAAAAGAAAAATTAAAATTGACAAAAGAAAAAAAAGCAAAAAAGCAAAATTAAGACTGACTGAGGCGACATACCAAGCTTGTTCTTTTTGCTTTTTGGCCAGATATCGGGTAAAAGTGGGAATAAAAGCTGAGGAAAGGGCACCAAAAACCAAAACTTCAAAAACCACCTCAGGCAATCGAAAAGCAGCTAAATAAACAGAAATTGTTTCCACCGAGAAAAAATGAGCCAAAACCCGATTACGAACCAAACCTAAAAAACGAGAAGCAGCTACCATGATCATAATCACCGCCGCCGCTGATAAAATATTTTTTTGGCGACGGGTTAAAAAATTAGAACCATTACGAAAAAAATTTTTCATCATTGTTTTCCAATCTACTATTTGATACTATATCATATTATGCCTATAACTACTTCTGCCAAAAAGGCGCTTCGTCAGGACCGACGCCGCGCCGTCATCAACAAAAAGATAAAAAGAAAAATCAAAAAGGCTTTAAAAAAAGCCCGGCAAAAACCAACGAAAAAAACTTTGGCCGAAGCAGCCCGAGTGCTTGACCGGGCCGCAAAAAAGAAACTCATCCATAAAAACAAAGCAGCCCGGCTTAAGTCTAGATTGGTCAAACTCCTTAAAACTAAAAAATAGTTTAAAGTTGCCTCGCTTCTGCTTTACAAACCTTGCCAAAGTTCATATACTAAAGTCATGGCTGCCCGGAAGGTATTAAAAACATCAATTGAGCTTCTTCCTCGGGAAGATTGGGAAAAAACCACTTTTGGAAAATTCTTAAAATGGCTCCTCACGGTTGGTCGTTATATTGTTATCTTTACTGAGTTGATCGTCATTCTCCTCCTGCTTTCCCGTTTTAAATTTGACCGCGACCTTGAAAATATCAACGAACAGATTAATGACAAACAGGCCGAAATCATCGCTTTGACCGAATTTGAAGAAAAATTTCGGTTTCTCCAAACTCAACTCTCCGCCATCGAAGGGCTACAAAAAAAACAAATCAAAACAGATCAAGTTTTAACCGAGCTGGCCTCTTTGATACCAGTTGATGTCTATTTATCTGACCTTAATATCAAGGAAAAAAAGGTCAGTTTAACAGCTACTGCTCTTTCCGAGGCAGGCTTAGCTACCCTTTTGAAAAACCTCCAAACTTCAAGTCAATTTGATAATTTAGTTCTTTCTCAGGTGAGCTCTGAAACTGAAAAAGAAATTGGTATTCAATTTCAACTTAAAAGTGATTTGGTAACTAATCTTAAATGAATCTAAGCCAACCAAGTGGTGACTATCGTTATCGTCGTTACTTCACCAATATTGGTCAACTCTACCGCCAAAAAAAGGTCCGGGTTTATACAAAAACCGTTCTTTCCATCTTTATGATCGCTTTTTTTCTTTTTTTTGCGATTAAACCAGCGGCGGTGACCATTGCCGGCTTAGTTAAAAAAATTAATGACCAAAAACTGGTCCTTGAAAAACTTGAAAAAAAAGTCCAGGCGCTTACTCAAGCCCGAAAAAACTATCTTGATATTCAAACTGATCTTTATTTAGTCGAACAAGCCTTGCCAACAAAGCCAGAAATTTCTTACTTTATTAAAGAACTTGAAACCTTAACCCGTCAGGCAGACATCAACCTTAATACTGCCCAATTTGGGCAAGTTACTTTGAAAGAAAAAGAAACAGACCCTCAAAAAACTCCAAAAGAAATCAGTTTTAATCTCACCACCTCAGCTGACTATCAAAAGCTAAAAAACTTTCTCCAAATTTTAGGCTCGCTACGAAGAACTGTCTTGGTGAACGCCTTTGGTTTTGGCACTAGCAAGAAAGAAGAAGGCGAAGCAACGTCATTAGACTTAGCCATTCAGGCCAATATTTATTACCTGACCACACCAAAAGAAAATGAACAATAAAAATAAAAAAACCAAGTTTAAACTTGGCAAAGACGCCCTGATTTTGTCAATCATGACTTTATTAACAGTCATCACTTGGATTTTTTTTGAAGTTTACCGAACGCTTCGCAAACAAGCCAGCACTCAGATTACCAAAAAGCAGATGGAATCTTTGGACCCAAAAATAAATACCACCATTATTCAATCACTTAAAGAAAATCTTTCTTTTTCTAACGAAGAATTAAATATTGTCCCGACGCCAACACCAACTGAGACTGTAACAACTAGCACTGAAAGTGCTATTATGGAGTAAAATAAAGTAAAAATGAAAAAAATTAAAAGTCTGCCCACCATTTTAGGCCTTCTCATTCTCCTTATTGGTGTCACTGCGGGTGTAATTTTAATTAGCCAGGGAACAAACCGATTCTTGAGAGCCAGTCCAGAAATTATACCTAAACAAGTAAAAATCACCAACATTGCTGAAAACAGTTTCACTGTTTCTTGGATAACTGATAGCCAAACGGCTGGCTTTGTTAAATACGGAAGCGATAAAGAGCTACCGTTTATTGCTAAAGACGAACGCGATGAAGGCACTGAAGAAAGCGGTAATTTCCTTACTCATCACGTCACTTTTAAAGAACTTAAGTCAGCCACTGCTTATTATTTTAAAATCTTTTCTGGTGGCAAAGCCTTTGATTACAATGGACAAGAATACCAAGCAACCACCGCTCCAAAAACCGAAGAACCATTACCTAAAAATGATGTTGCTCATGGTAACATCATCAAGCCAGACGGTTCCCCGGCTGGAGAAGTAATTGTTTATCTCTCACTGGCCAATACCACACCACAGTCAACCTTGACCAAGCCCTCAGGCAACTGGGTGATTCCTCTTAATGTTGTCCTTTCAGCTGACTTAACCGGCTATGCTACCTATGACCAAGACGCTTCAATTGAAGAAATTTTTGTTCAGGGGGCAAGTTTGGGTACCGCCACCGGTGTGGCCGTCACGAAAAACGACAGCCCAATGCCTACCATCACCCTTGGCCAGAATTTTGATTTTAAAAAGAGTGATTTGGCGCAAACCAAAACGCCCGGTGAAACTGACCAAATTACACTCCCTCCCGGCAGTTTACCTCTTGAAGCGACCACCAGCCCTACACCAGCAACAGAAAAACCTTTAGAAATTATTAATCCCCAACAAGAAGAAAAATTAAACACCCTTGAACCTGAGTTTTTAGGCACTGGCCCTGCTGGAGAAAGTTTAACAATTGAAGTCAATTCGCCAACTTTCAATGACCAAATAACCATCAATGAAGATGGCACTTGGAGTTGGAATCCACCGGATAGCCTTTCCCCCGGCGAGCACACCATCACCGTCACTTTAGCCGATGGCCGCTCTCTTAGTCGTTTATTCACAGTTCTGGCAGCAGAAGGCAGCGACTTACCTTCGTTTACAGCCACACCTTCCGCCACTATCACGCCTTCGCCAACCGTCACACCCACACCAACCGTCACACCCGCACCAACCATTACTATCACGCCCGTCCCAACCACAATGCCATCAACCGAAAGCGGCATCCCCGAATCCGCCACTTTGACACCCACTTTTTTATTCTTCATAATAGGTATGATTTTAATTAGCGCAGGATTGTTGTTTAATATTTTTTTAAAAAATTTTTAATTAATGCTCGATCTGCCACCAGCCAATCCCCAAGCTAACTTATCCCAAATTCCTCTTTCTAATGAAGAGATCACTACCACAATTGTTAATAACCCTCCTTCAAGTAAATCTAAAAAAACTAAAACTTTATTGACAATCTTAGGTTTACTTTTTGTCCTTGCTTCCATCCCTGCTACCATTTTTCTAGTTAAACAAAGACAAGAAATAAGAAAGATGGCAGTTTATCCAGAGGATGGGTTTTGTGCTGGTGCTGGCTATGCGGAGGGGCATGACAGCCAACTACCCTATGTAAACCCGTCTGGTTGTACTGATTTATGTAACGATGGTACTTATAACTATTGTTGTTGGGATAACAATGGCAATAATGTTTTTGATGGCAATGACACTTGTTCGCCGGGAAGCACCGGCGAACTGTCTTGCAGTGGTTATGAAATCTGTAACAACAGCGGAACAAATCAAACATACTTTTATGTATGGGGTTCTGAGCAACCAGGAAAATGTGCCTCGGGAGGATATCCCCTCCCAGGTACTGGGGCTAATTCAGGCACTTTACTCCCTGAAAAGTGCACTTCTATTCCTGATAACAAATGCGGTCAACTTGAATTTCAAAAAGGTTGTGGTGTTTGCAAGGATACTGGCTGCGGTATCACTACTACTACCCCCACTCCGACGCCAACTCCAACCCTACCGCCAGACACAGCTCAGTGTGACTATTGCAAAGCCTATGATAAGGATTGGTATGAAATTACCAATCCTTCAACCATCAGTGTTGGCCAAACTGTTTATTTTGTTACCCGGGGTTCAACCACTCATCCTTTAAAAATTACTAAGGCCAGGTTCAGAATCAACAATGGCACTTGGCAGGAAACGGCCAACAGGCGTGGTAATGAATTCTATATCTCCTACGCCATTCCTTCCGTTGGTTCTTATATCGTTGAATCAGAAATCTACAACCCAGCCCTGGGCTGGCACTAGTGAGGTGAAAAAATAAAATGGAGAAACTTAGGAAAAAATGGTATTTAATTTTGGTTGCTCTCGCTACTGTTATCTTGGGAGTAATTGCTGTTGTGACAGCCACCAAACTTTACCAAATCGGCGAAGAACCAGTCGCCCCAACAGCCCCTAAGCCAGCACCAGCCGCTGCACCCGAGTGTAGATTATCCTTTAATGTCAGTGAACCAACCTCAACTCCAACTTTGCCTCCAGGTGTCACCCCAACCTCAACTCCAACTTTGCCTCCAGGTGTCACTCCAACCCCAACTCCAACTTTGCCTCCAGGTGTCACCCCAACTCTAACCCCTACCCCTACACCTGCACCTACATCAACACCGACTCCGCCTCCAGGAACAACCCCAACACCAACTTTGCCACCAGGTATCACCCCAACCACCGCCGCAACAACACCAACGACGATGCCATCCACTGAAAGTGGTATACCTGAGTCTGGCATTTTTACACCAACGTTTTTATTTTCAATTGTAGGCATCGCAATCATCGGTTTGGGGGTATTACTTCTTATCTAAAAATTCACTCTGCCTTATGCTAAAATAAGCTGACAAACTTCTTATGTCATTGATGATGAAAAAATCAAGGCGAATCGGCATTATTGGTGGAGGTTTTACCGGCTTAACCGCAGCTTATAAATTGGCTCAAAAAAGCCATCGGGTTTTTGTTTTTGAAAAAGAAGAATTTCTAGGCGGCTTAGCGGCCGGCTTTAAAAGAAAAAACTACCGCTGGTCGGCTGAACATTTTTATCATCACTTTTTGGCTTCTGACACTGACGCCAAAAAATTAATCAGGAGGCTTGGCCTTTCTCAAAAACTTTTCTTCAAACAAGCCAAAACTTCAATTTTTAAAAAGGGCAAGATTGTCCAACTCGACTCAGCCTCCTCAATTTTGAAATTTTCCCTCCTAAACCTCCACGAAAAACTCCGAGTCGGACTAATAACCGCGTATCTTAAATCAACCAATAACTGGAAAAAACTTGAAAAAACCGCAGCAGACAGTTGGTTATCTAAATTTTACGGTCAAAAAGTTTATCAAACTTTATGGGAACCCCTTTTGTCAGGAAAGTTTGGTAAACAAAAAAACAAAATTTCAATGGCCTGGTTTTGGGCAAGAGTGAAAAAAAGAAGCAAGCGGTTAGGCTATTTGGAGGGTGGATTTCAAATTCTGGTCGATAAGTTAACAGAAAAAATAAAAGAAAACAATGGTAAAGTTTTTTTAAACCAAGAAGTGGAAAATATTGCCAGTTTAAAAGAAAAAAATAAACTCGACCAAATAATTGTCACTACTCCCACATCAATTTTTTTAAAAATGGCGCCAAAATTACCTCAAAATTATAAAAACAAATTGCGGAGATTAAAAATGATTGGCAGTATCAGTCTGCTTTTAGAACTTAAAGAAAAATTTCTCAAAGACAACAC
Source organism: Nevskiaceae bacterium (assembly GCA_035527075.1). Classification (GTDB taxonomy): domain Bacteria; phylum Patescibacteriota; class Microgenomatia; order PFEM01; family PFEM01; genus DATLBE01. Next base: position 23,463 of record DATLBE010000006.1, read on the forward strand.
TTACTGGTTGAATATTAATAGTCCAGGTTTTCCTTTTGTCGCTGTCGTTGAACACACTAACTTTGTTGATCTCAAACATTACAACGGCCAACATTTGGTCTATGTAGGTGGTTATTACTCTCCAAATCACCGTTTCTTTAAAATGACCAAAAACCAAATTCTGAAAGAATTTCTTCCTTATCTTAAAAAAATCAATCCTGCCTTCGACTTCTCCCATTTCACTTCTGGCATCTGGATTTTTGCCAATCCTTCTGCTCAACCGATTGTGCCCATTAACTACTCAAAAATAATCCCTTCATTTAAAACTCCAATTCCTGGCGTTTATCTAGCCAACATGCAAATGGTTTATCCTTGGGACCGAGGCATTAATTACGCCATCAAACTGGGAGAAAAAATCGCTGATGAAATTTCTCAAAAATAATTTCATCTATTACTCACTGTTTTTAATTATCTTGATTGGTGGTTTTTTTCGGTTTTACAATTTAAACTGGGATAAAGGCCATTTTTTTCATCCAGACGAAACAAACAATATTGCTATTCCGGCTGCCAACCTTAAACCCCCCTTTCGACCAAAAGAGTTCACTTATGGTTCACTGACTATCTATTTTTATCGTCTTGGTGCTTTGCTTGTTTCTTTTTTGACTAAAGACAATCTTTGGCTCAACGCTAACCGAATCAATGTCGTAGGAAGGTTTTTCTCCACCGTTTTCTCTATAGCTCTCATCTTCTTGATTTTTTACCTAGGAAAAATGCTTTACTCACAAAAAGTAGGAATGTTGGCTGCCATCTTTACTAGTCTCAATGTAGGTCTAATTCAAGCTGCTCACTTCGGCACAACCGAAACAATCTTAGCCTTAGCTGGAGTTCTAATAACTATCGGTGCTGTTTTCATTTTAGACATCAAAAAATACCGAGTTGGCTACCTTTTAAGCTCCATTACTCTAGGTTTGGCCAGTGGCGCTAAAATAAGCGCCCTGGTATTTTCTCTCACCTTCTTTCTCGCCCATTTGTTTTCTTTAACCAAAAAGAATTTTTTTAAAAGGAACTTTTTATTTTTAACAAGCTGTTTTCTTACTTTTATTGTTTTCTTCTTAGTTTCCCCCTACAGTATTTTAGATTATTCTACTTTCACAGAAAGTTTTAAACTTCAAAAGGAAATTGCCACCGGTAAGTTACCAATGTTTTTTACAAGTCAGTTCAAAGAAACTGCTCCTTATTTTTTTCAAATAACTAAGATTTTTCCTTGGATACTCGGCTGGCCAATTTTGATTTTTGGCACCTTAGGGTTCGTTTTTGTTTACTGGCAAATTATAAAAACGAAAGACAAAAAAAAATTCCTTTTGTTTTTTCTACCTAGTTTTTATTTTTTATATAATGGCTCTCTTTTCGTTAAGTGGACCAGATATATGATCCCTTTGACTCCGTTTTTTTGTCTCTTTACCGCTATCTTTCTAATTAGCGTCTACCAAAAATCAAAAAAACAAAATCAAAAGTTACTTGCGCGTTTATTAATCGTCACTGTAATAGCAACAAGTTTTCTTTACGCTTTCGCCTTTACCAACATCTACAGATATCCAGACACCAGAATCACTGCCTCGAAGTGGATTCATCAAAACATTCCCTCTGGAAGTAATTTACTATTAGAACCTTTGGATGCGATTAGTTTACCTCTACCACTTAAAAACAACAATTCAGTTGCCTACCAACAAAACTGGTTTGATTTCTACGCTCTTGACGATCCGTTTGATTGGAAAGAAAAATCCAATCAGATCAACAACCTCACTACATATCTCACAGAAACTGACTACTTAATTATTGGCAGTCGCCGCCTCTATGCTAACCGCCTCCGCCTAAAAGATAAGTATCCACTTACAGCCAGATATTACAGTTTGCTTTTTACGGGAGCACTTGGTTTTGATAAAATAAAAGAGGTTTCATCATACCCAAAAATTTTTGGGGTCGAAATTAATGACGATATGGCAGAAGAAACTTTTCAAGTCTTTGATCACCCAAAAATTTTAATTTTCCAAAATAGAAAACATTTATCAGAAGATAAGTTAAAAAGACTTCTTTTATATGACTAATTATTTCTTTCATATTTATTGGTGGCTTTTGCTTTTTGGAATCGGAATTGCTTTTTGGCCCTTAACCTATCTTTTATTCCCCAAATTTTTTGATAAGGGTTATACCTTCAGCAAAATTCTCGGGGCTTTAGTTGTTTCTTATATAGTTTGGTTTTTGGGTAGTTTAAAAATTTTACCTTTTCTAACTTCCGCTGTTTGGTTGGTGGCAATTTTTTTGGTAATCGGTAATTTTTTATTGTTTAAAAAAGATTCCCGAAAGCTTAAAAAAGAAATCAAAAAGAATTGGAAAATTTTTGCTTTTGAGGAAGCCCTGTTTTTTACTGCTTTGGCCTTTTGGGCTTACGTCCGTGGTTGCCAGCCTAATATCCAAGGCTTGGAAAAATTCATGGATTATGGTTTTGTTAATTCTATCTTACGTGCCCGTTTTTTCCCACCAGCTGATATGTGGCTCGCGGGTAAAACCGTTAACTATTACTATTTTGGCCATCTCGTCACTGCGGTTTTAACCAAACTTTCCGGGTTTGGATCTGCCATTACTTACAATTTGATGATAGCCACCCTTTTTGCTTTCTGCTTAACAGCTACTTTTTGTTTAGCAGGCAACTTTATCTGGCTACTAACCCAAAACAAAAAATATTCGACCAAAAAGAAAATAAGGTTAGTCATTTTAACAGGATTAATATCCGCCTTTTTACTTACTTTAGGGGGTAATTTGCATCCTTTCTACTGGTGGTTAAAAAATCAAAACTTTTCTGGCTATTGGTATCCGGACGCCACCAGATTCATTGTCCAAAAATTTGGAGCTGCTGATAACACTATTCATGAATTTCCTATTTACAGTTTTGTCGTTGCTGACCTTCATGGCCATTTATTAAATTTACCTTTCGTTTTATTGTTTTTAGCCATCCTTTTAACCATTGCTTTCCGCAAAAAAATCTCTTTGTATCCTTACATCATGATATCTTTTCTCCTGGCTGTTTTTTATATGACCAACGCTTGGGACTTGCCTATTTATCTTTTGGTTTTTTCTCTCACCTTCTTGGTGTTTAAAAAATCGATTAAAAAAACCTTCCTATTAACCATCGGCATTTTCATTTTGGCTATTCTTTTTTCTCTGCCTTACCATTTTAATTTCCAAAACATCACCCAAGGCATTGGTTTGGTTGAATTTCATTCACCAATCTTTATGCCTTTAGTTTTATGGGGCTGGCCTGTTATCATCACTTTGTCTTTCCTCGGATTTCTTTTGGTTGAAAAAAAGGTTTTAAAAAAGAAATTGACCACTATTGATCTTTTTGTTCTTTGTTTGTTGGCAGTTTCTTGGCTTTTAATTTTCATCCCAGAGATAATTTATGTTCAAGACATCTACATCCATTCCTACCAACGAGCCAACACCATGTTTAAACTCACTTATCAGTCTTTTGTGATGTTTTCTTTAACCAGTGGTTATATTATCATCAGAATTTTAACCAGCTGGAAACAAAAATTCTTAAAAATTTTATACTTTTTCCTTATCTTTCCTTTTCTCCTTTTTATTTTTGTCTATCCTTATTTTGCAATTACTTCCTATTATGGTCTGAAAAATTATCGAGGCCTTGAAGGGCTCAACTATCTTAAAAAATCTTACCCTGATGACTATCAAGCGATTGTCTGGCTAAAGCAAAATGTGACTGGCCAGCCAGTCATTACTGAAGCTGTCGGTGAAAGTTATACCGATTATGCTCGGGTCAGCGCCAACACTGGCTTGCCGACGATTTTAGGTTGGCGGGTCCATGAATGGCTTTGGCGTGGCTCATTTGACGAACCAGCCGCCCGCACCGAAGTAGTCCGAGAAATTTATGAATCAAGTGATTTAACTAAAACAAAAGCTTTGTTAGATAAATACCAGGTAGTCTACATTTTTGTTGGCACTTTGGAAAAAGAAAAGTACCCCCAACTTCAGAAAGAAAAATTTAGTCAATCAGGAGAAATCGTTTTTTCTTCAGGTGACACAAAAATCTATCAGGTAAAGCATTAATGACAATCTTTTTCTTCTAAAAGGCAAAGGGCATAATCGTGAACCTCTTGCCAACTACTAGTGGGTGGTACCAAAACCCAGTGAAAATCATAGGTAGCCGAGAGGGGTGGATTAATTAAAAAATCTAAAACCTCTGTCCTCATTTTTTCAGGTTTAAACTTTAAAGCCAATTTTGCCAGACCGGGGTAATCATTCGGGGTGATATCGGTTTTAATACTTTGTTTTAAAACTTTAATCAATTCCGTCAGTTTTCCGGGACGAAAAATTGTTTTGGCTGAAAAAATCTTGTTGCGAACAGCCAACAAAAGCCGCTGCTGGCGCCGGGAGCGGGCAAAATCAGTACCTTCTTCGCCTTCAGCATTACGACTTCTGACATACTTTAAAGCCCGTTGGCCATCCATGGTTTGCCAACCAGCTTTAAAATGAAGGTGTTCATAACGACAAGCAAATTCCGGATCACCACCACAATCATCATCTTCTTTACCGGGAATCGGGTAACGATAATCGTCAAAACTTCTTTCCACTTCAATTTCCACTCCACCCAAAACATCAACCGCTTTTACAAAGCCACCAAAATCAAGGCCAACTGCGTAATGAATTGGTTGGCCAAGAATTTCAGAAACCGCCGCTTTGGCTAAAATCAAGCCGCCACCTAGTTTTTTTTCTTCACCATAATGATAGGCAGTATTAATTTTGGCTCTCATTGACGGTATCCAAATATCCCGAGGCAAAGAAAGCATTAAAGTTTTACTTGTTTTAAGGTTTAAAGAAAGGAAAATAATCGTATCCGTTAAATCTTTGACTTTATTGTCTTCACCACCCATGCCCAAAATCAAGATGTTAGTCCTTTCTTGAGCGGCTTTTGGGGTAAAATCCAAACCCTTGGCAAACTTAATCACTTTCAAAAAAGAAAGATAGAAAGTAAAAAGAAGAGCCAGCCCAATCAAAGCCAAAGAAAATAGCTTAAAATAAGGCAGATATTTCGCCAGCCGGCGTTTAAATTTTGAAAAAGAACTTTTTTTGAAGTCGAACTTTATCATGATAAAATCATATCGTGTCAACCACTAGCAGTATTTTAGCTCATCTTAATCCTTCCCAGCAAGAAGCGGTTACTTTTGGTGAAGGCCCGCTTTTAATTTTAGCTGGACCTGGCTCAGGTAAAACCCGGGCCTTAACTTATCGAGCCGCCTGGTTAATTAAAGAAAAAAAAATTAACCCAGAAAATATTCTTCTTTTAACTTTTACCAACAAAGCGGCCGGGGAAATGAAAAATCGAATCAAAAAATTAGTTAAAACAAACCCGCCCTTTGCCGGCACCTTTCATTCCTTTTGCGCTCGAGTTTTAAGAGTTGACGGTAAGCATATTGGTATCCCGAACAATTACCTTATCTACGACGGAAAAGATCAGCTTGATACCATCAAAATGACGATGGATAAGATTGATATTTCCCCTGAACAAATCAAACCAATTTCAGCGCTCAAAATTATTTCTCAAGCCAAAAGTGAGTTGATTCCTGCTCTTGAATATCCGCAATATGCCCGGGGCCATTTTCAAGAAACTGTGGCCCGCATTTATCTTGTTTACCAACAGCTTTTGAAAAAACATAAAGCTTTGGATTTCGATGACCTACTTTTGGAAACCAACCGTCTCTTTCAGAAAAAAAGAAAGATTTTGAATAAATATCAAAACCGCTTTTATTATGTTTTGGTTGATGAATACCAAGACACCAATCATGCCCAGTACATGCTCACCCGCCATTTATCTGGCAAATGGCGAAATCTTTGTGTTGTCGGTGACGCTTCGCAGGCAATTTATGGTTTCCGCGGCGCTAATTATCGGAATCTTTTAAGTCTTAAAAACGACTTTCCTAATTTGACAACCTTTAATCTTGAAAGAAATTATCGCTCGACTAAAGTAATTCTTAAAGCCGCCAATGAGGTAATTAGAAAAAACACCAACCATCCGATTCTTAAACTTTGGACTGATAATAAAAACGGGGAACAAATCTCCATTTTTGAGGCCTACTCTGAATCGGACGAAGCCAACTTTGTAGTAAAAACGATTGGCGAACATTTGTTCCAAGCCAATGGTGCTTCTCCAGGTGATTTTGCCATTCTCTACCGAACCAACGCCCAATCTCGGGTTTTAGAAGAGGCCTTCCTTCATGCCGGTGTTCCTTATAGCTTAGTGGGCGGAATTCGCTTTTATGAAAGAAAAGAAATCAAAGACTGTTTGGCCTATCTTAAGTTTCTGGCCAACCCCCAAGATATGATCTCTTTCCAAAGAATCGAAAAATTGGGCAAAAAACGTTTAAACAAATTTCTAATGTTTACAAAAAAAGGCCAAGCTGACAATCCTTCGAGTCTTGAGCTTTTGGACAAAATTTTAAAAGTGACAGATTTAATAAAACTTTATGACGGTCAAGATGAAAAAAATTTGGCTCGATTAGAAAACATTAAAGAGCTACGCTCCGTCGCTACTGAATTTCCTAACTTAACCAATTTTTTAGAAAATGTGGTCTTAATGGAAAAAGAATATTTACCCCCCAACCAGAGTCCACAAAACACGGTTGACGAAAAACAAACCGTCACTTTAATGACCGCTCATGCAGCCAAAGGCACCGAATTCCCGATTGTTTTTATTGTCGGTTTAGAAGAAGGTCTTTTTCCTCACTCAAGAAGTCTAATAGAAAAAGAAGGAATCGAAGAAGAAAGAAGGCTTTTTTATGTTGGCATGACCCGGGCTAAGAAAAAACTTTATTTAAGCCACGCCCGACGCCGGCTTTACTTTGGCCAGCGTTCCACCAACCCGCTTTCTCGCTTTATCAATGAAATTCCTGAAGAATTAATCGACTCTATTAATGGTGAATCTGCTACAATAGGCTCATGATTACCCGCGAAGTTCTACCCAAAGAACGCCAGCAATACAACGCCTTAGTTAAACATCCTCTTCAATCTT
>DATLBE010000007.1:0-68416 GCA_035527075.1 Nevskiaceae bacterium
CGGTTAAGACTTGGGTCAAACCGCCTTCGGGCTCGACTGTTTCTAAAGGTGCCAGCTGGATTTGACTTGTGTCAGAGCCTGGTGATGGCGTGGTAAATGAAGTCGTCAGGATTGAAGAAAAGGCGCTGGCCGATAAAACCAAAACCAGGCCGATTAAGGCATTCCTGATGGTCTTTTTGGCATTTTCAAGCGCTTCCGGGTTGCCGCTGGAAGTGATATACAGATAGCCGCCGCGGATGAGGAAAAAGGCAACAAAGACAGAAGCTAAAATAGAAAGGTTTGAAAGCAGGTCGCTAGTGAAAGATTGGATTTCGGGGTACTGGTCAAGAGCAAGGACCGAACTAGGGGCAAGGAGGCAGAAGAAGGCAGTTAATAAAACTGCGGTCAGTAGCATTGGTTTTACTTTTAATTATTGGCCAAAGGCGCTTTGGGCAGTCTGGGTGACAATATTGACTAATACATATGCTCCCAAAGATACAGCCAGCCCAATGGCGGAATAAAAGATAGTCTTTTTTGATTTTTCCAAATATTCGGGATTACCGGAACTGGTAATATATCCCACTCCTCCCCAGACAAAGAAAAGGGCGGCTAAAATCCCGGCCAAGGTAACCAAAATCTCTATGGTGTTCATCATAAAATTTTGGACTTTGGAAACATCATCGGGTTGGGCATAAACTTGTGAAGCAAAAATCATGGCAGTCAAAACGAAAGATTGCAGCGTCAGAAAGATTCTCATAACTCACCTCCTTCCCTTTACCAGCAGGCAGGAGATAAATAAAAACTGCCCTTTCGGGCAGCCAAACACTGAATTTCAATTATCTAGATTAAAACAAATTATAAAGTAAAAGTCAAATTTAACCCTTGATATCATTGTAATAATTTAGGTTGAAATGTAAACTTAAAATTGAAATGGTATAATTTAGTTAGTGTGGACGATATCTTTTTGCTTCTATTTCTACTCTCACCAGTTCCTCTAGTAATTAGCTTAATCAAGCCAAGCATTTTCTCTCGATATTTTAAAAGAGACTTATCACGCAAAAAGCTCAGCTTATTCTTTGGCGGCGCAACTGTTCTTTTCTTTGTCCTTTTTTGTTTGACTATTGAAACTACTCCTCGAGAACAAGTACTTCAAGCAGAAAACAGTAAACAGGAAAGTCAAACAGTAGCAGGAGAATCAATAGAAGAAACACATCCATCATTAGTAGAGCAACCAACCACTTCAAACGTGGAAGTAGCAATAGTTACTAGGGTCATTGATGGAGACACAATTGAAATCGAAGGAGGTCAAGAAGTTCGCTATATAGGCATCGATACCCCTGAAACTGTTCATCCCAGCAATCCAGTTGAGTGTTATGGCAAAGAAGCTTCTCAAAAAAACAAAGAATTAGTTGAAGGGAAAGAAGTTAAACTAGAAAAAGATGTTTCAGAAACAGACAAATATGGTAGGCTTTTAAGGTATGTTTGGCTTGGTGATATGTTTGTGAACGAATACCTTGTAAAAGAGGGCTATGCCCAGTCAAGCAGCTATCCCCCTGATGTTAGATACCAAGACCGATTTTTGGAAGCTCAAAGAAAAGCAAGAGAGGAAAAGAAAGGATTGTGGGGAGATATTTGCAATCCCTCTCAACAAATTCAAACATCACCCCAGGTTACTCCAAAAACAACTCCATCAGCTCCCACTAATGCAACCCCGCCTACTCAGCAATCCACTAATCAAACATCAGAAAGTTACACTTGTGATTGTTCAAAAACTTGTCCTCAAATGTCATCTTGTGCAGAAGCTCAATATCAACTAAATGTTTGTGGTTGTACTAGAAGAGATGGAGATGAAGATGGTATTGCCTGCGATGCTGACTGCCAATAGGGGCGACGAACATAGCAAGATCCTAGACTTTCGAAAAAGCCGGAAGTATCTACTACGCCGTCTACTTGATAGAAGAGAATAAGGAGTTTTTCAAAAAGTATCTCAAGAAGGCAAAAATGAAAGTAAAGTTTGTTAGATCGAAAAAACAAATATGAAAAAATTGCGGACAGGAAAAACAAAAAGTATTTTACTCAGTTCTGTTGACTCGGCACTACTAGCAGTTGAAGTGTACAACAAGCCTAGAACAACCTTTCGACAACAAAACTATATAACTTTAATGGTGATGGCTTGGACAAGGTTGCTTCAGTCATATTTTTACCAGGAGATAGGTGATAAATATTACTACAAAAAAAAGAATGGCAGATACGAGAGGATTAATGGCGAGAGAAAGGCCTGGGATTTAGCAAAGTGCGTTAAGGAGTTTAACAAACTCAAATCTGATAAGCTCTCGAACGGAGTCCGTGCAAACCTCAAATTTATTATTGGATTAAGACATAAAATTGAACACCGTTATGTTTCATCAAAGGAACTTGAAGCAAGTGTGTTTGGAGAATGTCAGGCCTGTCTCTACAACTATGAGAATTTGTTGGTTGATCTTTATGGAGGCGATTACGCATTGAACGAGGCTCTCTCCTTTTCCTTACAATTTTCTCAGTTCAGAACAGAGGAACAACAGAGAGCCAGTAAAACATTATTGTCTAAAGACATTAAAGCAATAAAACAGTATGTTGACAAATTTAGAACCAGTCTTGACGATAACGTTTTCAACTCTCAAGAATACAGCATCAAACTAATTCAGATACCGAAAATTAGTAATACAAACAGATCAGATTTGGCTATAGAGTTTGTTCGTTGGGATGAACTAAACGAAGAAGATCGAAAAAACTACCAGAAAGTGACAACAATAATCAAAGATAAAGTTGTGAAGAGAGATGTTATAAGTGCTGGAAAACTACTCCCATCTGCTGTTTTAAACGAAATAAAAAAGAACACTAAAAAGTCATTGACTCACTACGACCACAAATGCCTTTATTTTATTTTCGATATTCGTCCGGTTAGCGGAGAAGACAAAGATCCCGTCGATACTGAAACTGAATATTGTTTATATGATGAAGTACATAAAGACTACCTTTATGAGGATAAATGGGTAGACTTTCTCTCACAACTGATCGCTGGCATGAAGTTAACAAGAAAAAAGTGGAAAAAATACTATAGGGAAAGAAAAAAATTAGATATTTCTAATTATAAATGACCTCTTTTTTATACTGTCTCATTTGTCTCATTTAGCCTAAAATGATATACTCAGAATGGTCGAGTTATAGGGACTAACAGGTCCCAGACCGACCTGCTCAGCAAGGTATGAAAATCTCTACAGTCTCGGCATTGATGAATTCGCGGATATTTATTAGCGAGTGGGTGCAGATTTGCTCAACACTTTTCTTGGGAGCAATGGCCATTTATGCTCCGTATATAGCTGAAAAACTTAAACGTAAGTATTTCCAACCAGGATTAAGAATCAAATTTAAGTTGGCAACTCCAGGCTGTCATCAAACACGGAGGGTTGGGAAAAACTCAGACTTTCCTGTCTATTATTTTAGATTCTTAGTCGAAAATTTTGGCAAAACCCAAGCTGAAGAGTGTGAAGTTTTTTTAGAAAAGATTTTTAAAGAGAACGGTGCGGGTGAGATGGTAGAAAATAAAAAAATTTCACCTGTAAATTTAAAATGGTCGGGAATAAGAGATCCGTATAAAAGAACTATTCAACCAGAAAAAGAAATGTACTGCGACCTAGGTAAAGTTCAACACCCAGATGATTATTATCAATTTATATATAAAGGGTTTTCTAAGAGAGATGAGGCAACTAATAAGTTTATCCTTGAACTTCCCGAAAAGTACTATTCGCAGCAAGACTGCTTAACTCCAGGAAAATATAAGATAAAAATATCTGTTTATAGCAATAATGCTAAAAAAGTTTCCCGCCAATTTTTATTGTCGTGGACTGGAAAGTGGAAAGATGAAGAGTCGGATATGTTTAATGAATTGGTCATCAGTTAAGCAGAGAATAATTTATAAGATTCAAAAGTTCTAGACTGACCTGCTTAGTACCGCGCAACTCAGAGAAAATAAACTATGGGAGTAAATAACTAACCTTACCATTTACCCCAAAGGCATACCTAGAGAAAATGTCGAAAAAAATTCCACAAAGATATTACTTAAAGCCCTACCTTCTCTTTCTATTTAAGGAGATCCCCGGCATAATCCAAATATTTTCCCTACCTACAATATTTGGAATATTATTAAATCGCCCTTGGTGGGCTTATTTAGTGGGTTGTTTAACGGGTTTCTTTTTGGGCAGTTATTTAATTGCAAGGACTCTTGTTTATTTGTGTAACTTAATGGTTACTAGAGACCCATTTTTAAATATAAAAATTAATTCCCGGGAAGAATTCATAGAATATGTTAAGTGGTGGATAGTCTATATTTTAATAACTGGCCTCTTTTTTGCTCTGCTAAGCGCTGTGACTATTCTCCAGATAAACTATAATTTTTCTAGGAATTGATAACAAATTCTATTTTATAAAAAAGGTTCGAACTCTGTCCACGGTTCGCAGCAAGCTTGAGCACCCCAAGTGACCGAGATCTCTTAAAAAAACTGATAATCCTTGCAAATCTCGCTGTTTTCTCTTCGAAGATTCGAACCAGCTATTTTCTCTAAAATAAGTTTCAACGTAGTTTACTAAACCCTGCAAAATATCTTATAACATTGATAATCTGCCTCTAAGTTGATAAAATATTGATGTATGATAGAGGGACCAAGGCGACCAAGGACAATCGATTTTACAGACGAAAGCAAGACTTATGTTAAGGTAAGAGACTTAACTTTTGAGATTGAACATTCGCCTTGGGGTTCTATAGAAGAATATGGGGTTGAGGGTGTTTACTCTCTTGCATGGAAATTAAAAGATGTTGATGAAACAGTAATGGATGGGGCTTTGATTACAATTGAATCTGGTTGTCGAACTCTTATTCAACATGTCGTGTCAGAAACAACTTTTTGCGAAGTCCCTCAGACAGGCATATTAACTTTTTTGGCTGTTGATCCTGAGGGAAATCTCCACATCCATCATTTTGATTCGCAAGAAGAAGATGCTAGTAGCTACATGATGGAAGTTAAAAAAGGCTGGACAATGTGTTGGTTCGCCTCTAAAAATCAAATTATACCAGCTCACGTATTAGAGCTTAGAGAACCAGGATTTAAAACGTCAGAGTTAGCTACGGTTGAATTTGGTGTGGCGGAATTCAATGGGCACCCAATTCCACCAAAACTATGGGAAACTATAAAGCGTCTAATGGAGGAAGACTACGATCCTAAACTACTGTGGGACTGGGTTCGAAAATCGTGAGCTAGCCTCTGCAAATAAGAAGTACTAACAAAGTTCACTAGCCCCCCTTTCAATGTTTGCCATAAACGAACTTTATCACTTTGCGAAAAAAATGTTAAATCACGGGCATGTTATATTAAATGCCAACTAGCTCGAACGATGGTATGTTTTCCGACGAATTGACTGGGTAACTGAGCTTGAATATCCAGAGTTTACATCAAAGCAAGTAAATTCTTTTTTAGAGATACAATTAGAGTAATTTTTATAACTCTAGTAACCTGACGATAAAAAGATTAAGAATCGCCGCAAAGCTGACCCACAAAATATAAGGAATGAGCAACAACCCAGCAATTCTAGAAATTTTATAAAAGCTCAAAGTAGCCAGCAAGATAAAAACCCAGAGGGCAATGATTTCCAAGAAAGCATATTGGGGCAAGCGCAAGCCAAAAAAGATGATTGACCATAAGGAATTAAGAACCAGTTGAATGGCAAAGAATATCAAAGCAGTTTTGACTTCTTTCTTCCCAATCCCCTTATTCCAGATTAAATAGGCAGCAATACCCATCAAGGTATAAAGAAGAAACCAAACAGGAGCAAATAACCAATTAGGAGGGCTAAAACTTGGTTTTTCAAGCCCAGCATACCAAGAAGGGATTGCAGGAGTGGTAAATATTAACCCCACCAGGCCTGCTCCCTGGCAAATCAAAACAGCTAAAATTAAGTTAAAAATCCTTTTCATATTTATTTTTCAAAATTTCAATCAAATCCTCTCTGTACAAACCCTCTAATTTTGGAATCAAATCTAACTCCAAATAATCTTTAATTCCATGAACCACCCTTGGATTCACAAATTCTTCAAAATATTTTCCAGCTTCCTTAAAACCCTTCCCAAAATCCAAAAAAAATCGAGTGCTTTTGTCTTCCAACAAAATTTTATTTCCCCCAATTTCATTTATTCCTCCATAAAAAGTCAGTTTCATAATAAAATATTCTCAAATTCTTAAGAATATTGGAATGTTTATATTATTTGGCGATAAATGCTTTGTCTAAAATTGACGCAAATTCTCATATCTATATTCTACCAAATCAAAAAAGTCCAGGAAACTGGGCTTCTGAAACTAACTCCCCATCGTGGACGAAGTTCGAACTAGTTTGAGTTTTTGATTTCTAAAGCCCAACTTTTGGAACATACGGCTGTAATCTATAAACCGGTATATTATTTTCTTTAAGCCAAGTTGTAAATTTTTCATCTATATCATCAGAAGGGCTTTCTAGGAAATTTGGTTGAACAATTAATAAAAGCTTGGCTTTTTTCATTGTAAGAGCAAGTAGCACATATTCTGGATAAACCTCGTCAAGAATGATTAATCCTTTAAATCGAACCAAGTCAGGATAAGACAAGCCGTCATGGCCAGAAAATCTGTCTTGTCTTCTGGGTTCATGATAAGCGATTTCAATTTGATTAGCTCTCATAAAAACACAGTCAGAGAATTGTTGGTTTTCAGGTTCTGTTAAGATTTTATGCCTTAAAATTCTGCCAAAAGTTGATTTGCCAGAGGCGTTTTCATCAGCGGTAAGAACTACTACAGAACTGTTCCTTAGAAGTTCTAAAACATCTTCAACTTCTTGAGTTCTTAAACTAAGTTTATCTTCAAGAATAGGATGGCCTAAAGAATCTCTAATAACTGGGTCGAATTCTATTTTTGGCATACAGAGGTATTATAGCAAAAAACTATTTAAGTTACAAGACATTTGGCTCTTAAATGCTCAGCGCCGCTTTTAAAAAAAGGAAGGAGATAATCAAGCAGTTATCTTAAAACCAAAATCCGTGGCTCCCTAGTCCTAGGATTAATCTAACTGAAATTATTAAGGCTTTTCAGACAGTAGCAGTAGTCGAACAAACAAAAGAAAGATTGAGGCAAATAAGAAAATTTTAAGTTTAAGGTCTCTCGAAATAAGTTTCGATATAATCTCCCTCTTGGGCAACAACAACCATATCTGTTTTTTTATCATAAACGCCGTGGGTTATTAAATAGTCGCCAACCCTAATCGTACCCGTATGGAAATTTAATCGAATTTTTCCCATTTCCCTATCTCCTACGGGAGAAGGTGGGTAAGCAGTATAAGTGACATTTACAAAAATACCACTGTCTTTTTTAATTTTAAAAACAAACTTCCTTGGTGTGTCCAAAAGTCCTTCTGGAGTTGTATCACCTCCACTGACTACATATCCAAAAACTGCAGTAACAACTTTATCCAACATGTTTTCCTCTTCAATAATAATCGGGAAGGGTGTGGGTTGCTCCCTAGTAATGGGAAGTTCTAAATCTTTTCTTAATTCAGGCTTCAGCTGTAAACTAGCAACCACCCCAACCACTAAAGCAAACATAACGAATACCAGAATTGAAGCTCAAAAAGAAACATTTCTTTTCATACTTTTCATTTTAACATAATGAAAACAAGGTTCGTGGTTAGATTAAAACAAATTAGCTCGAAGGGCGTAACCTTAATATAACCAAGAGTTTTTCCCATATTATCAAGGTTTTTGAAGATTTCAGGTTTGTGCAGGATTTACGAGAGGAGATAGCAAAAGTAAAGCCTTGCTTAGTTTTAGCTACTTAGTTATCTATTTTTAGAGAGAACAAGTTGCTACCGCTCTTTACAAAATTTCCGTGAAATATTTTCTAATCACTTCTTTCTCTGCGTCTGAGTATCCTTTAATATATACACCCGGCATTCCAGGCACTTCCCCCTCAGCAAAGTATCCAAGCATAAACCCAGATACTTTGCCTTTTCCTTTTTCAAAAACTATCTTAAAGGCTCTCGCAAGCTCTTCTTCACTCATCCACCCCTCTTCTAAAACATCCACTATACCAGCCCCCTCTACAAAGAACCTGTCAAACACGCCAAATTCGTCAATAATAACTCCTTTGCAGCCATCCCTCTCTGCTCTGGCGAGCATATAATCTATAGCCCCTTCAACATGTTGTGAATAGCCTTCTAGTGTCAGTATGTCAGCCCACTGCAGCCGGTCCTTTGGCTCTAGACTTTCGCTTACTGGAAACAAAAGAGTAAGACCTATATAATCATATCCTGTGAACTCTCCCGGTGGCTCTTTAGCTATCCGAGCTATTGCTGTTTTATCAGGTGGTGAGCCGACTCCACCAAAGGACCAATAGATTTCACCATGATAAACTTTTTTAACTTTAGGAAGAATCTCCTGTCCCCACTTGAAAACATCTACTGAAAGCACAGTCTGTGGCTCAGCTAGAGGAGCAAAAATTTCAACATCATGTTCTTCTGCAAATTCAGCCGCCTCAATAATCAGAGAGTTTAATTTTTCTAAATCTTTCTCTCCTAGCCTAGGCCTGGGTTTAGGGTAAAGGTTTGGGGTCAGCATAACTTTCATGTTGTTTTCTTGAGCAAGTCGAATGTTATCGAGTGCGTAAGACGTCTCTAAACGAACAACTGGATTGCCCTCCTCTTGAATAATTCCAATTGCTAAGGATGCAGTGTTCATTCCCAGGTCCTTCATCACCGGCATAATAGAAGCCAACCCACCCTTATCCAGCGCAGGCATCCAAGCTCCTTTGTAAATCACCTCTTTGGTAGCAAAAAAGTTTTTCCAAACAAAAAATCCTCCTATACCTAAGCCAATTAGAACTAATGAAATAATTAAAATCTTTATTATCAATCTCTTTTTGGGGTTTTTGGGTAGAGTTAGTTTGGGGGGTGTTTGGGGGATAATAGAGGGTTGTGGGTTTTGAGAAATATTCTTAACTTCAGGTTGTGTTTTCTGTGTGGTGGGAGCTTGTGGGATATTGACTTCCATTAATTAAATTATAACATATTAGAATCCAGAACACGGAAAGTTCTAATAAAAACAAGTCAGCGAGGGGAGTTATATTAAGTACCGACTGGCTCCCCATCGTGGACGAAGTTCGGACTACTTTTAAGATTAAATTCGTAAATAAAGCCTTATTTTAAAGGTTTCATAATAATTAAAGAACGCTCTTTATATCCTTGCAAGGCATAAAACTGACGTGCCAGTTTATTAGGAGCAAAAACATCTAAACGGGCAATGTCACAAGCTTGAGATTTAAAGTAATCTTCCAGCTTAGCCAAAAGCCTTTTTCCTATTCCTTTACTTCTATATTGTGGGGCAACATATAATTCATTAATTATCCCTGGTTTTGTCTGGATTGCCTCCATTTGTTCTTCTTTATCTTGACTGCCAATATAGCCACCAATAAAACCAATTAACCTATCTTTAATATGTGCTACATAAACTTTTCCTTGCTCCTCCCTTGCCTCTTTTAGCATTTTTTCTGTAAAATATTTTGCTCCGCCGCCCTTAAATTGAGTTTTATGCATATTATCTATTTTCTCAAGATATGCACCAAATTCAGACATTAAACTAACAATCTGTTTCCAGTCATTCTGCTGATACTCTCCAATAACAATTTTCATTTTTTATCCCTCTTATTAATTCTACCACAAACCAAAAAATCCCAGAAAATCGGGCTTTCTGAAGCTAGCTCGAAGGGCGTAACCTTAATATAACCAAGAGTTTTCCCCATATTATCAAGGTATTTGAAGATTTCAGGTTTGTGCAGGAATTGAGAGAGGAAATAGAAAAAATGAAGATTGTAAACTCTTTAAGTTAAGATAGCTCTGCAACCATGACTGGAGGAAGATAAGCCTTAATTAAACCACCAACAGCCCCTTGGGTTAATTGACCTGCCAACCACTTAGAAGCTCTTTTTATTTGTCTAAAAATTTCAGTAATTTTACTTGGTTCCTTATTGTCTTTTTTAAGCTCATTTTCTAAACTACCTAAAAGTTCTATGGCTTTTTCTTGACTAGATGACTCTATGTTCTGCGGAATTTGTTCTCTTATTTTGTTAAATGAATCAGTAATGTCACCAATGTTAATGTTTGCATCTCCTGTTTGGATTGGGCTACTATCTCCGCTTGTAATATTTTTTTGGCCAACATAGTCACCACCATCAGCACTAACTTTGCCGGTACCTGCTATATTAATATTTCCTTGCATATAAACGGTTCCACCTCCACCAGGCTGTCCTGCTTTACCTGGCTCACCAAATTTCAAAATTGGCTCAGGCTCCTTTTTATCTAAACTACTAAAATCATATCTTTTATATTCTGCAACCTTACGTGTTACAAAGACTTTAATCTCGTAAGCTGCTTTTTTTCTAATCTCTCGATTGCCTTCCGTTGGGGTAATACTTTTGCTTAGCTGGACGAATTCTTGGTAATCACCTTCATCTAGATTCTTTAATACAGCAGCTGTGTCTGCTAACCAATTTTGTGTTACGTCTTGTCTAGGTAGATGATACAGTTGCACAACATCTAACTTTTCAAAAAGTTTAACCAACTCTTCAACTAGTTTTTTCTTTTTTTCTGATGGCTTCATAGAACTATGTAATTAATCCAACGTGGTCAGATTAAGAAAATTCGGCTCCGCCTGATGGGCAAGGTCAGCGCCTGTTTTGTTTATCTACACTCCCAAATCTCAAATAATCTTTATTTGCATGATGTTGGTTCCCATAATGCTCTTCCCAAGTTCCCCAACCATGATAATAACTAGTTATAGTCTCATCCTTAAAGTTCACTACATGTAAATCTCCATCATTCTGAAAATCTTTGGTATCATAAAAAGCCGTTTCTACTGCCATTTGACTCCCGGAAGGTTGAGTAATAACACATCCGAGAAGTTCGTTTCTTGGAGTTTCCCTCTCATTAATTCCACAATCCTTCAATTCTTGAAGGTATGTACCTGGCATTGGCAAGGTAGCTAAGGAACCCATACTTATCCGTCTTTTCGAAAACGAATCTAATTGGTCCTTTGTTAATTTTTTTGTTCTTGGTTTCTTCATATTTGGGTATAATAAGTTCCAACTGGCTCCCCCTAGTAGACTTATTCCGCAACCAAAAGATTGAGTTTGGTTTCAGTTTGCAAGAAGTCCAACAATTATTTTTCAGTCTCATGAATAAATCCAATGGGACGATTTTAGAACTTTTTGTCACAAAACAAGCTCATCTTCCTTCATTCCTGCAAGAAGTTGTGCATGTATATGATTAACGCTCTGCTTACCACCACAATGGAATCCCCAAGTGTACCCTTTACCCTTAATAGATGAAGTTTTGATAACTTTTTCAACCACGTTACCAATTTTTTGTAAAAGTGTTGGTTCTTTTTCCATCATCTCAGAAAAATCAGAGTAATGAGTTTTAGGCGTAATTAATAAGTGTGTTTTTGCTCGAGGATTATTATCGGCAAAAACCACAATGTCTTCGTCTTCGTACAAAATATCTTCTTTTTTCTCCTTTGCTGCAATTTTACAAAACACACAGTCATTCATAATCAAAGTATACTAAATTTTTGAGGTTAATTTCAAATAACGTAAGAGATAGAGCTAGCTCGCCCTCCCCCGTAAGGTCACTACTCGAACCGAAGGCTGGTTGAAAGACTATCTATTAGGAGAAAGTATAGCTGAATTTCAGTTCACCTTCTGATACCCCCACCCCTCGACTCACTATATTTTGCTCGCCGGATGGGACGATTTTCGAACATGTACCACTTGTTGGTAAGCATGCATTACACTCACACCTATTCCTTGTCGGTAAAATATCCTATTTTTCCTTGATATTGGACAAAAAGCAATATAGAATATGTTTGTGACTCCAGATAGGCTAAATCCAGCTGACATCCGAGAAAAACTTCAGACTCGCCCAATTATACAACCCCCCCTTATTGTTCCTGTTTTAAATGGTTTTCAACTTGATGGTTGGATAACCCCAGTTGGAGCAGTTCCAGGAAAAGGAAGGAGGGTAGTTGGTCAAGAAAATCTAAGTAAATTTCTTGCCTATCATTGTAATTCAACAGGATTCGAGCTTAAAGATGTTATTGCCGGGGAAGATGATGATTTGCAATCTTTTGTAATTAAATGTGGGAATCATCAGGGGTGTGTTGAACTAACAGGAAACAACAATATTTTGGATAAAGAGTACCAGTTTAAAGGAGTGTCAGGTGGCCGGGTGGCCATTGGATTGCAATTCCTGTTGGCTAAATATGCAAGAAGCTCACAGGACAGCTTGCGCTTCCCCTACCTGGGTACTAGTTTATCTCGAGGCAAAGTAAGTTATTTTCCTATGGATTTAAGAATACCTCTATTTCTGGCAGAAGTGCAACAAGCATTAACTACCGCTGACTATCAAGCCTCTTTAATTCAAAAAGCCCTAGTAATGGCTCAGAGATTAGATTTAACTATAAACGCTCGAGATGGACTTGTTTTCACAAACGGATTGCTTAAAAAAGCAGCTGTTGTGGAGGGAAATGCATGTCAATATGATCTTGTTAGCTCGGGAGAATACGCTGGACATAATGTTGACACTCCCAACCAAGCCATACTCCTTCATTGGGTTTGTGGGACTTTTATCAGGGATTTGACTGATTCACTTTAATCTAGGTTTGAATATTTAGCATATTCACCCTTCAGTGAACACGTGCTCCCCCTAGTTGACTTATTCCGCAACCAAAAATTAGAGTTTGATTATAGCCTGAATGATGTTAAATTATTCTACGCAAGCCTAAAACTTCAAAAGATGGATAACTCTAACTTTACCTCGAAGGGTGTAACTTTAATATAACCAAGCATTTTCCCCATATTATCAAAGTTTTTGATGAACTTATATTTGTTAGCCAATTAAAAGAAGAAATGGGGAAAGTAAAATACGTTTAAAATTTTGGAACTTTTAACCCAACACAGTTAAAAGTTCCACCAGAATCGTCTGCAGGCCCCGAAGGCCCACCAGTTTTAATAATTTTTCCAATACAAGTACAAGTTGGTTTTCCCCCAATACCTTCGAACACTGACCAAGTTCCGCAAGAACTTAAAAAAGACCAAAGAAATAACAAGAGTGCCAAAACAAACAAACTCACTAATATTTTCTTCATATTCTTAATATATCACATTTAGATATATTAAGTTCCAACTGGCTCCCCATCGTGGACGATGTTAGAACTACTATTTACCAGATTTACCCGTAGACCAAATCAAAAACAATCTCTTTTTAAACCCACCCCGCTTTTTTCGTTTCTGCTTTTGATATTCTTCGACCTGACGAAAACTTAATTTATAATGAGAAGCAATAGACTTAACCAACTCCAAAACATCAGCCAGTTCGTTCAGAAGCGACTTCTTTGGGGCATCCACCAATTCTTTTGATTCTTCCACCAATTTTTTCTTTAATTCTTTTTCAAATTCTATCTCACCCAAGATTCTGGTTTCGTATTCCCCTTTGTTAGCCTCGATAAATTCAGGGATTCTATCTCTGATGAGCTTGCGATGGTAATATCTCTTTTTTGTCATACCCCCATTTTACCAAAACACCCCTTCTAACAAAAACACAAATCAAAAAAGCCCATGAAACTGGGCAGAAATCACTTGAATATAAAAATATAAAAGCTATACTCTGCGATGGATGGAAAAAGAACAAAAACTATCTAGACCCCCTGTGGTTCAAAAACACCCATTTGGGTGTGGTGTGGCCTGCACGGCTTTTATCTTAAATTTAAGCTACCAAGAAACATTGAAACTTTTTGGAAACGGCAAAGAAAAAGCCTGCAATTTTGGATTTTCCTGTGAAGAAATAGCTGAAGCCTTAAATAATTCAGGAGGACATTTTGAGCATCGACATATCAAAGACGAAATTAAAGGAAAAATATATCAAGACAATACAATTGTTTTCATTAAAAGATCTAAACAGTACCCTACTGGACATTACCTCTGCAGATTCAAAGGTTTATGGATGGATCCATGGATAAATTTTCCTCAAAATCAAAATATTAAAGAAGCTAAAGCGGGCTTTAGAATTAAATTACCAGATAAAGCTATCTACGCCATTCTCCAAAAGGAATATTAGCTCCCCGTATTGGACTCGAACCAGACAAATTCAGTCTGAAAAAGGCCAAAGCATCAGTTATAAGAAATTTAAGGGAGCTGAAGCTGTCTTAATCTAGCCGATATAAAGTGTCTGGGAGCCAGCGCGTTTTTATTAGAACTTTTAGCCCTATTTTCCGTTTCCCCGGCCTTAATTTGGAGCTAAGAAATTTATGTTGGTGGTTGCAAAGCCGTTTAACTTAGGACAAAATATCAGTAAAAGAAAAAGAGGTGGTAAATAATGGCAAAAACAAAAACTTCTACCTACGGTAAAAAGAAGCAGAAAATTGTACCGGTTCGCCGTTACAAAAAAGGTGGTAAGTGGGTTAAACAGCATAGGCGCTCTACCCCAAATTAATAATAAATGCTTATTTTTGAAAAAGACTATGGATATGTTAGAACCTCATATTTAGAGCTTATTGAGGGTTTGATAATCCCAGAATATTGTTTCAAAACCTTGGATTGATTTTAGAGTATCTTTTACCAGATGTGCTAAATCAGTTAAGAAGGGTGTCAAGTAGCAAAACAAGTGACAGACTAGGTATAATTATAGCCCATAGTTTGACAAATAGATAAAGAAGTGGTATTATACAAACAATATGAGCACCGCCTCTGTCGTAAGACAAGGGCGGTTTTTTGTTGTATAATATGGTAAACATGGCTGAAAAAAGAAAAAAAAGAACGAGTAGCTATTTATATTGACGGAAGTAATTTTTACAATTATTTAAAAGATATATTCTTTTAGGAAAAACTAAAAAAGACAGATTATTACTTGTTATTTTTACATTGAAAAACAGAAAAGTAAGAATCATTTCAGCAAGAGATATTAATAGAAAAGAGGTGAAACTTTATGAAAAAACAGTTTAAATTACCTAAATTTAAAAATGAAGACCAGGAAAGAAAATTCTGGGCTAAAGTTGATTTAGCTGAATATTTTGAGCCAGCTGGTTTTCAGCCAGTTTCTTTTCCTAATCTTAAACCAACAACTCGATCAATTTCGATTCGTTTACCTGAGTATTTGATTGATAGAGTCAAAGAACAGGCTAATGAAATTAATGTTCCTTATCAGTCTTTAATCAAGGGTTATTTAAAAAAGGCGATTTTTGGATAGGGGGACTCTTTTTACTAATGAAAACCAGATAGCAATGATCGGTAAATTTTTTGAAAATTTAAAGGCCAAAGTTTCTAGCTAAATTTATTCAATCCCCATCCATACTTTTTTTCCTATTCCCTCTTTTTTTATTTTTCTTACCGTTGTTAAGTAAAATTGGATTTCGTCATTATCTTCTTCCTCTGATTGCTCTTGAATAAACTTATTTAGGTAGCCCTGCATGTATCTATCCGGGCAAACCAAAAGAATGGTCGGGAAAGGGTGGTGAGTGTTTATTTCCCAGACATTGGATGAATAATAATTAAAAAATCTAAAAATACGATGCCGTAAGGCATAACGGGGAGTCTTCCTGACAAACATTTCCAAAAAATACCTTTTAGTTTCCCCCTGAGGTTCTTCAATGACAAAATATAAATCCGGCAGGGGCTCTGGAAGATAATCGTGTTTGGCTAGATCAGTCCGGTTAAAGAAATGAAGTTTGGCTTTGTTTGCTAAGCAAAGATTTTCTAAATGAAAATAAATATCAGCTAAGAATAAGCTGTGGTTAATGAATTTCCTTGAGCGGAGGTTTTCCCGATAGATTCGGTTAAGCAGTGACTTGTTGATGTCTGGCTGTTTTTTTAAAACACCGGCGGCCTTTGATTTAAGATAATAAATGGCTGGCTGAATATTCTCCCCTAATTTCCGGGAATATATTCGGCCGAGATATTTGTTTTCGGTTAAGTCTTTTAGCCAGAGATTGATTCGTCGGTGATCTTTGTGGTTAAGGAATTTCTGGAGGTGGCGTCTGTTAAGGAAGCGGAAGCGATGCAAGAGGATAAGTATTTCAGTTTGTTTTGAAGTCAGTTTTTTTGTTTGAGTCATAAAGTCGTTTTTTTTCCTAACTTTTGACTTGTTTACGTTTCTTCTCCCTTATCTATAAGGGAAAGGGGTAGTAATTATCAATATATTTAAGGCTAAATTTAATGTTTTTTTGTCCCAGAGCTCTAGGACAATTTTTAAGGCATGATGCTTCCGGGCTGAACTTCGGCAATCAGCTTTGGCTGTAATGCCTTGTCCATCTTTTTGCTTTTTGCCGGCTGTCTTTTATAAGGAACGGTGTAAAGCTTTCTTGAAAGCTTAATGATTTGATTTTTTCTTTCGTTATTAAGGCTGGTTGTCACCGGAGTGGTTACTCCTGAAAATGGTTCTTCCGGGTTAAGGGCGCTTATTTTGATGTAAAAGTTAAATGAAGGAAGGCTGGCAATCTCGCCTTTTTCAATATAGGGCGAGAATTGGGGCAGAATCAGCCTTTCATCTTCCGGGTTCGCTGTCCGAAAACAAATGACTGTTCCGGTGTTGGCTAAGATGACATTAACCAAAGACTTATCCTTAAGCTGAGAAGTGGTCTGGTGAGCCATGACCGCATTTAGCCGGTATTTCCTGGCTTCTGATAAGATTTCAGCAAAAGCAGTCGTGGCAAAGCTTTGAAATTCGTCAACGTAAAGATAAAAATCCTTCCTGTCTTTATCAGCAACCCTGGCTCTTTTTAAAGCCGCCAGCTGGATTTTAGTCATAATTAATATTCCGAAGACCTCTGAGGAGTCCTCGCCAATTCTGCCTTTAGAAACATTGCAAAGCAAGATTTTTCCGGACGATAATATCTCGTCAAAGTTAATGCTTGATTTTTCCTGTTCTAAAATTCTTTTGGCTATTGGTGAAAAAAGAAAGCGGCCAATTTTATTGGTAATTGGAGATATCATTTTTACCCTTTGGTAATTGCCGGCTTTGGCAAACTCATAACGCCAAAAATCTTTCAAGTCCTCATCATCCAATCCCCAGACAATTTTTTTACGATAAGTCGTGTCGATCAGCAGTTTGTAAATGGTAAATAAGGTTGGTTTTTCCGTGGTAAAAGCAGTATGGATGGTGTTTCTTAAAATATATTCCATTCTTGGTCCAGAATATCTTTCTGAGTAGATCTTGTGAAACAGGGAGATAATGCTTTCAGTCAAAAATTCTTTTTCCCTTAATGCATCGTCTTCATTCAGCCCTGGTGTTAGCTCCAGAAGGTTTAGGCCGATCGGATAGCTGACATCGTCCGGGTTAAAATAAATGACGTCACTGGCCCTGTCTTTGGGGATGGCAGGCAGTATTTTATCAATCAAATCTCCATGAGGATCAATCACACATAATCCTTTCTTGTTTTTAATGTCCTGCAAAATCATGGACAAAAGCAAAGTCGATTTGCCGGTGCCGGTGGCACCAAGAACATACATATGTCTTCTTCTTTCATCTTGGGTTAAGCCGATTTTAGTGACAGTGCCGCCGTAAGTGTTTTTCGCAAAGATGACATCAAAATTATCAGTCTTTTTTAAGGAAAGCGGCGCTGGCAGTTGTTTGCTGTGTTGCTTGACCAAATCTTCAGTTTTGGTTTTAAGGGTAAAAGGCAGGTGGTAAATGTCGGCTACTTCCGAAGCTGATAGAACCGAATTACCAAACAAACCAAGCAGCCTGTTTTTAAATAAGTAAGCTTTAATTTTTTTAATTAAGTCTTGCTTAAAGTTGAAAAAAGTTACTAATGACTGATAGTTGGAGTTTCTAAAAGAAGACAAGGCGGAAATAAAGCCTCTGGTGCGTTTATTTTGTTTGCCGCGATTACTGTTAACCACCAGAAGTCGCAAAGAAGTTTTAAAAAGCTGCTGGTCAAGTTTGTCTTTAATCAGTTTTTCAAGCTCTTTTTGATAAGCGTTGCTCGCTTTTTTATTTTTATCCAACCCTTCAAGATGCAAAAATGGCCCTTCCTTACCACCAGTTGCCAAAAATACCAAAAAGCCTACCGGTATTAGGAATACATAAAAGATAAGTCTTATTAATAATCTAAATAAATTAGCCAACTTATATTTTGCTTTCATATCTTTCAAACCGATTGCCAGGTCGCTTTTTGCTGAAATCAACCTAGTGATTGTTCTGGCTTGGTTTTTAAAGCGCCTGTTGACTGGAGAAGCGATAATTTGAAAGGATATCAGCTCGCCTTTATCCAGCTTGGTCATGTTGCCGGTGATATAGGCAATGGGATCGTGTTCTTTAAGCAGTTTTTGCTTTTTTAACGGATAGGCAAAGTGGCTTGATTGCTTAAAGTTAACGATTTTAAACTGCTCGCTTGTAAATTTTTTTGATAAATAATCATTAACCTGATTAATGCTAATCCCCGGAAGATAAGAAAGAAGGCTTTTTCTGACTAATTCAGCGTCTTCACCATTTATTCTCAGTAAATACCTAATGCCCTCTTTTTTAGTGGAAACAATTTCAAAAGCATAGCTTTTATAGCTGTCAAAAAGTTTGTAGAAAAATGATCGTTGTTTGGCCAAGCCGTGAATGAGATTAAAAAGTTGCTGGGTGGAAAGAGGGCTTTGCAGGGTTTCTGTCAATGGTCTAATTTCAAATAAAATATACTTTTGTTTTAACTCCCATCTGATAAATAGTAGCCTCAATAATGTATAGACAATTAAAAGAAAAATAAATGTTAGAACTAAAGTTACTAGCAAATCGCTGAAAAAAGAAGTATCTAGAGATTTTAGGGCTCTGTTAAAGGAAAAGTCAGCTTGAAGAGGAGGCTCAAAAAAAAGGAAGCTTTTAATAAAATCTAGTGATTCACCAAAAATCCTCATAATTTACCTTTTTGGGCAGTATTATGAGGCAGGATTAGTTATTAGTATACTACATGGAATAAAGAATCGAAACACCTATTCATTTCTTGCATGACAAGGCTGCTTTCTTTTTTTTAAAATTTTAATATTCAAATAAAAGTTAACCAACGAAAGGGTAATTAATATTGCTAACAAAGCGATAAGAAGCTGCCCAAGTTCGGTGCAATAAATTACAGTTTTGGGTCGAATAAGAAAATACAGACCCAGCCCTGAGAGAATTACACCGACGCAAAGCAGTTTCAATGTCAACCTACTCATTTTGATATTGACTTTGGAAGGAATTATCTTTTTTAGGTTATAAACTTTCGAAAAATACTATAAGCGCCTGAGTTCTGTCTTCCAGAAACCGTCTTGTTTCTTCTTCCTTCTCCCCTTTTTTTTCATTGGGTTGAGAAAATTCAGGAAGATGCCAGCAGTATGGGTTGTATCTCCTCACTATAGGATCTTGATGTTTTGAAGAATCAATACAAGGGCCCAAAACCTCTTCCAAAACTTTCCGTTTTTCACGCATTTTCTGCTGAATTTTCTGCCTTAAAGCATGATTTGCATGGGCAGCTCTCCATGCCTGACCCACTTGCCCAAGCAACCCATAAGAGTTTATTTTGTTCTCTCTAAAATCTTTAAGAGCACTCTCAAATTCACTGACTACTTCCTCTTTCAGCAAAGTATGCTTTTCTAAAGTTGTGTTTCCTTTTCCTCTTTCTGTCATTTTTGTTCTCCAAAAAGTCTTTTTATCACTTTGGGTGGTCGTGCCTGGATTCGAACCAGGGGCCTCTTCGATGTGAACGAAGCACTCTAACCGGCTGAGCTACACGACCAGCCTCTACTATTTTAACAATTTTACCCTTTACAATCAATAAACTTGAGACTAAAATGTTTAATGTGAGGCTTTTTCGGAAAATTGGTTCATTTTTTTTGGATTTAGTGGAGACGGTTGTCATGGCGATGGCTGTCTTTGTGATTATCTACCTCTTTTTGTTTCAGCCGCACCAAGTCAGAGGCAGTTCAATGTTTCCCAGCTTCCATGATGGAGAATATATTTTAACTGATAAAATCTCTTACCGTTTAAAAGATCCCAAAAGAGGTGATGTCGTTATCTTCCGAGCCCCTCGCAACGAAGAATATGACTATATTAAAAGAATTGTTGGTTTACCAGACGATACTTTTAAAATTGAAAATGGAAAAATCTTCGTCAACAATAATCCTCTTAACGAAATTTACTTACCTACAAATCATGCTACTCTCCCTGGAAAATTCCATAAAGAAGGTGAAACCTTTGTCATTCCCAAAGACCAGTATTTTGTCTTAGGTGATAACCGCAGTCACAGTTCAGACTCAAGGGAATGGGGCTTGGTACCAAAAGAAAACATTGTCGGTAAAGCCTGGCTCCGTTATTGGCCAACAAACCGCTTCGGAATCATTCCAGAAGTTGCCTTTCAGTTTACTTACTTGTAATGTTTTTGTAAATTTTCTGAAGTCTTTCCTCTGTATCAATTAAACTACCCTTGAGAACAATTAAAATTTTGGTTTGGATCCGCGAGCGGATTAATTTAACGCCTACTGAATCATCATCACCTAAGGCTTGAGTTAGTTTTCTTGCCATTTGGTCGATTTCATCAGAAACAACTGTTGCTGATCTTACCCCAGCAGGGTGCAAAGGCTGACCAGCTTTCTTTTTCATTCGCCGAGCCACATCTTCAGTCCGCCTCACTGAGGCCTTCTCACGAAGAATAATTTTGTAAGCATCAACCATCAGTTTTGGATTTTGAATGGCGGCCAAAGCTCGAGCATGACCTTCGCTGATTAAACCTGATAAAAGACCATCTTTTAACGCATCAGGTAAACTGAGGAGCTTGATTGAATTTGAAATGTAGGCAGGGCTTTTGCTTATTCTTTTGGCAATTTCCTTGTTGGTTAAACTAAATTCCTCCATTAACCGAATAAAAGCTTGGGCTCGTTCAAGGGGATTTAAATCTTCACGCTGAACATTTTCTACCAGTGCCATCTCCAGCATTCCTCGCGGCGAAGTTTCCCTAATAATTGTCGGTACAGTTTTTAAACCAGCCAGTTTGGCCGCTCGCCAACGTCGCTCCCCAGCAATAATTTGATAACCAGCTGGCGTCTTAGCCACCATCAACGGTTCCAAAATGCCATGTTCCTTAATTGATTCAACTAAATCAACCAAAGACTCAGACGTAATTAAACCTCTTGGCTGGAGAGGGTTAGCTTGAAGTGAACTAATTTCTATTTCTACAACTTGCTGAACCATATCTCAACGGGGAGAAATAGTAACTATTTTTTTGCCAAAACGTCTTTTAAACTGAACAATACCATCACGTAAAGCGAATAAAGTGAAATCGCGGCCCATACCCACGCCTGTTCCTGGATGAAATTTTGTTCCCCGCTGGCGAAGAATAATGTTACCTAGTTTTACCTTTTGGTCTCCGTAAATTTTCAGGCCCAACCTTTTTCCTGGCCGGGGACTTTGCTGTCTGGTTTTACCACTCGCCTTTGTTTTTGCCATCTTAAATCTATAATAACAAACTTTTCACGAATGTCAACCACAAATTTTATAAATTCTTTGCTAAAGCTCTTTCTTTATAGTCGTTCTATTCCTCTTCCTCTTAAAATCTCTCTAAGTCTCCTCAATTCTTTAAGTTCCCCTAATTCTTTCACTGTTACGGCTCCATGACTAGTTTGAGTAAAACCAACAGCAAGATCACAATTCGGACATCCAGCCCCATCCCAAAGAGTTCTGCGCGTAATAACACCACAGTCCAGGCATCGTCGATTGCGCTTCGGTATTCTTTTAGGCATTTACTTAATATTGTACCAAGACTATGGGTTGTTCTCAAGGAGACTTTTGGATTTTGGTTCGCGAAGCAGTAATTTTTTCGATTTTTATCTTAGTTAACAAGGGTCGGAAACCTTTAACGCGGCGGTAACGGGATTTGGCTTTATAGGTAGCCACTCGAATTTTTTTACCCTTAAATTGTTCTAAAATTTTAGCTTCAATTTGGACGCCTTTGACCAAAGGTTGGCCAACACTAACTTTTTCACCGTCAATTAAAAGCAAAACCTGGTTAAAAGTTAACTTGCTTCCCTTTTTGCCTTCAATTTTGTCAACATCAATTTCATCACCCTCAGCGACTTTATATTGAGAGCTACCGATTTTAATGACAGTGAACTTAGACATAGGACCTCATTATACTATCAAACTCATCTAATCTCAATGATTTTTTCTCTTCCTTTTTGTTTGGCAATATTTTGGACAATCCCCAAACAAATCATCGTTGCCAACACAGAGCTACCCCCATAGGAAACAAGAGGCAAAGGAATACCGGTAACTGGCAGTAGGCCTAAATTGATAGCAATGTTGATAAAAATTTGGCTAAAAAGTAAACCAAAACAACCCACGCAAAACAAAAAACCAAAATTGTCCTTGCTTTTTTGGCTAATTGCTAAAATCCGCCAAAGCAGAAACCCAAAAGCCAAAATCAAAAAAACAGCGCCAAGAAAACCCAATTCTTCAGCCAGTGAAGCAAAAATAAAATCCGTATGTCTTTCTGGCAAAAACTTAAGATGCGACTGAGTTCCCTTCCCCAGCCCTTTACCAAAAAATTGGCCAGAACCAACCGCTATCTTAGCTTGAATTAGATTATAACCGGTCCCTAAAGGGTCATTTAAAGGATTAAGAAAGCTTAAAATACGCAGACGTTGGTAATTTTTTAAAAAACGCCAAACTAAAGGCGGTAAAAAAAGGAACAAAATGCCTCCTAAAAGCAAAAAATGCCAGGTAATTCCAGCCGCCAAGACTATCCCTACCCAAGAGAAAATCATAACCAAAGTGCTGCCAAAATCTGGCTGAGAAAAAATTAAAAAAACTGGTATGAGCAAAAATAAAAACCCAATCACCATCTTTTTGCCTTTTACTTTTGGAGAACAAAAAAAATATGAAAAAAAGAGAATTAAAAACGGCTTGACTAACTCAGAAGGCTGGATAGTCAACGAGCCAATTTGCACCCAACGAAGCGTTCCTCGGGTAATCTCACCAAAAACAAGCGGCAAAAGAAGAAAAATTAAAGAAAGGCCAAAAAGCAGAGGCGAAATTTTAATATAAACTCGGTAATCTAATTGGCTAAAAATAAAGAAAAAAATCAGGGCCAAAAAAAGATGGGTTAGATGTTGAGTTAAAAAAGAAGAAGCCACGCTAGCCACCATCACGCTTCCAAAAATTGAAATTACCAAAGTAGCTATTAATAAAGGCCAATCAAAGTTTGAGAAAATTTTTTTCATTGTTAAGCAGTCGTGATTTTTAAATTCTTGCCTGGAGAAAGTTTAACAGCCAGAACTTTTTGTTTCAGAAATTGCCTTAATTTACTTTGTTTGGGAAATTTTGGCCCAAAAACAATTATCTTTTGGCCAAGTCGACAACCAGCTTTCTTACGCAACTCCTGAATTTGACGAACCATTTCTCTAACCTCCCCTTCGGCTTTAAGTTGAGGGGTGATTTTCGTTTCAAGTTCAACAGTAAGTTCATCTTTACTTTGAGTAAATTCAACTTCCTTGACATTTAACTCCTGTTTAATTAATTGAACCAATTCACCATCTAATTTTAAGATTGTTTTAGCTTTCACTTTAATTAATTGAAGTGGCTGGCGAACTTTAATCTTCGCTTTTTTCCTGGCCGCGTGTCCTAATTCACAAATCTTCCGCACCTTTTCCATCTGCTTAAGTAATTTTGTATCCAAAACTTTAAGATTGCTCACTTCAGGCCAAGCCTCCAAATGAACCGATTTGCCACCGACTAAATTTTTGTAAATCTCCTCAGTTAAAAAGGGAATAAAAGGAGCAAGAGTTCGTGATAAAACTACTAAAACAGTATAAAGAGTACTTAGGGTTAATTCTTGGTCTTTTTTGTCTAACACGGTTGGCCCCACTCGGCCCCGAGAAAGACGAACATACCAAGTGGATAAATCATGAACCAAATTTTCAATCTCTTTAATGGCCGACACCGTATTAAAATCATCCAAACTTTCAGTCACTTTAATAATAGTTTGGTCCAATCGAGTAAGAATCCATAAATCTAATTTTGCTGGTTTTGAGGGTAGGGAGTTTTTTGGCTGCCAACAAACAACGTTAGCATAGGTCACCAGAAAGTTATAAACGTTCCATAAAGTCAAATGAAATCGGCGTCTGACTTTATCACCGACTTTAAAACCAAAATTCAAATTTATTCTGGGATTTTGGGTTAAATACACCCAGCGCATCACATCCACACCCATTTTTTCAGCCGCTTCATTAAATTCGATTGCGTTTCCCTTTGACTTGTGCATTTCTTCTCCTTTTTCATCTCGCACCAAAGCATGGGCCAAAACAGCTCGGTATGGTTCCTTATTTTCTAAAACAGTGCCCATGGCAATTAGAGAATAAAACCAATTTTTAAATTGACCATGAAAGTTTTCGGTAATAAAGTCAGCCGGAAACCATTCCTGCCAATACTTTTTGTCCGTCATATAACTGACTTTCTTTGTTTCAGGATCAATGAAAGTGGAAAATGGCACAATACCGGCGTCGAGCCAAGGATTGCCGACGTCAGGAGCCCGAGAGACTAATTTGCCACACTCCGGGCACTTAATTTTGATTTTATCCACCCAAGGCCGATGAGGTGAATGCCCTTCAAATTTCTGCCAACCTCCAACTGCCTTTTTTTTCAGCTCCTCTTTTGAGCCAATGATTTCAAAATGGCCGCAGGAACATTCCCAAATCGGTAAGGCCAAGCCCCAGTAGCGTTTTTTACTAATTAACCAGTCATCCATATTCTTTAACCAGTCTAGTTCTCTTTTTAAACCAAATTCAGGCAGCCAACGGATCTTCTTGGCCACTTCAGCCATTTTTTCTCGCAGGACTCGGCTACTCCAGCCTTTTTTTCCTTGTTTGACACCCATTCTGATATACCATTCATCCACCACCCGCCAAACAAGTTCAGTTTTACAACGCCAACAAACCGGATAACGGTGAGTATAAGGTTCAATTTTAAACAAAAATCTGCCGTTGTCTTTTTTCTTTAAAAAGTTAAAAATTAATTCCGGCTTGTTTTTGGCATTTTTGCCAGTTAAATGATTAAAACCGGCAAGATAATTGGCTCCTTCATCAATGGCTGAAATGACGGGTAAATTTTCTTTTTTACCCAATTGAAAGTCTTCCTGGCCAGCTCCAGGCGCCAGATGAACAATTCCTGTACCTTCAGTGGCCGTGACCAAGTCTTTATCAAGAACAACAGTATGAAACGTTTTGGGGTTTTCCTTCTGGGCTTTTTGAACTCGTGGCAATTCATCAAAAGGACCTTCATATCGCCAGCCTTTCAACTTCTTTCCTTGATGTTCCTCAATTTGTTGCCATTCTTTCTGTAAAATTTTATTTTTTAAGTCTTTAAGAAAAATCAAAACTTCATCACTCCCTTTTTTCTTAAAAGCCCCGTAAATAAAATCAGGATTAACGGCTAAAGCGACGTTAGCAGGAATAGTCCAAGGTGTGGTTGTCCAAATCAAAAAATATTCATTTTTTCTGTTTTTAATAGGTAATTTGAAAAAAACTGAATCATGAGTAATTTTTTTGTACTCTTCGGTTAAAATTTCGTGTTGGGAGATGGCTGTGCCGCAACGCGGACACCAAGGGACTGAATCTCGACCTTTGTAAAGCCAGCCGTTTTGATGGCACTTTTTTAAAAAATGCCAAATCATGTAATTATTTTCATCACTCATGGTGTAGTATGAATTGTCCCAATCCATAAAATACCCAAGTCGCTTTGATTGCTCGGTTTGGACTTGAGCAAATTTTAAAGTACGCTGTTTACATTTTTTGACAAATTTATCAATGCCATATTTCTCAATATCTTTTTTGTCCTTAAAGCCAAGTTCTTTCTCGACTTCTACCTCCACCCACAGTCCCTGATTGTCAAAGCCATTTTGAAAGCGTTGTTTAAAACCGCGCATGTTTTTATACCGCTGGAAGCAATCTTTAAGAGTCCTTCCCCAAGCATGGTGAACGCCCATGGGGTTGTTAGCCGTAATCGGGCCATCCAAAAAAGAAAAGCGGACTTTGGCGTCTTTATTCCTCTGAAGATATTTTTTAACTACACCTGATTGATACCACCATTTCAAAAGCTTTTTTTCAAACTTAACAAAATCAGGTTTAGCAGTCGTTGGTTTGAAAGCCATGGTTCTATTCTACAAAAAATCATCCTTAACTTAAAGGACGATTTTTCTTAAAGCAAATTTGGTTAGTTTTATATCTTATAGTATAATAAGCCCGCTATGTCCCCTGAACGTTATACATATAGTCTCTCAACAGCGAGTGCCTTACCTTTCTCGGCGGAAATTCTACCTGGTAGGGGTGGACTTAAAAAGGGAACAGAAATTGCAAAACTATCGGGATTTGAAGCGGTGGAAGCAGTTGGACTTAAAGGGACCAACGCTGAAAGTCTAAGAGAAATAGCGGTTCCCGTCAGAACTACTCACGTTGTTTACAATTGGAATATTCCCAACAGCCCTTTTAAGAGAGTCATTTTTGCTGGAGAAAGACATTTTAAAAAGGTAGTCTTTAGAAAAACGGATTTGTCAAAACCCACTTTTATTGATATAGCCATCTTTCCCGCTGCTTTAGAAGCTGAAAGGAATCTTCTTGAAGTAACCAAACAAGCCAATGTTCCCTTAGTTGTTCACTTCTTAGATAAATTGGCAAGATTCCACGACCCGGAGAAAGGCATTTTTTGCCTGTTTGAACCTCAACCTTGTTTAGGCGTGAATCTGTCTCCTGATGAAATCTTAGCCAAGATTCAAGAAAAAAGAGCTGGACTTTGCCTAGATACAAAACACATAAGAGACAAACCTCTTGTTGGTAAAAAATCAAACCTTGAACCATGGCCAGAATCCCTGGAGAAATTATTACCTCACGCCCGAAATATGCATATTCAACCTCTTTCTCCTCAAGAATTAAAAGAAATGCTTGCACCTTATCAATACACTACTGGCCATCGCCAAGCAGCTGAACTAACTGATATGCTGGTTTTAATAAAAGAAGTCTATCCAGGGGAGCTTTTGACATTCGAAATTAATCCTCTTGAATTGGCAAGAGTCACTTCTCCCCGTGTTTTGGTTGATCCAGAATTATTGGTCGAAAACCTTCGGAGGGTTCGGGATTTTGTGAAAGAAGCCTTGGCTAAAGTCTAATTTTTTACTTCCCCTGCCTTAAAAAGGCGGGGATGTCGAATTCTTCGCCGAATTCGTCCGGGGAAATCTCTTTTGGTTTTTTGGGCTCTTCTTTTTTCTCTGCCTTTTTTTCACTCTCCTTCAAATCCGCTGACTGGATGGCGAAGGGGGCTTCTGGCTTCTCACCTAAAATTCCTTCGGGTACTTCTGGTGGCCTGACAGGCCTGGCGACCATTTTTGCCAATCGACTTCGAGTTTCATCAAATCCGGTGGCGATGACAATGATTTTTACCTGGTCAATCATCCCCTCATCAATGATGGCCCCAAATCTAATGTTGGCATCAGCATCCGCTACTTGGCTGATTTCTTGAGCTGCTTCATTGACCTCAGTCATAGTTAAATCTGGACCGCCAATAATGTTGAAAAGAATCCCTTTAGCGCCTTCAATTGAAACATCCAATAAAGGCGAAGAAATGGCGGCTCTGGCCGCTGCTTGAGCCTTTTTTTCACCAACACCAGTGCCGATCCCGAGCAAAGAACTTCCGGCATTGCTCATAATGGACCGGACATCAGCAAAATCAACGTTAATCAACCCAGGTGCGGTAATAATATCAGAAATGCCTTGGACAGCTTGGCCCAAAACCCCATCAATAACTTTAAAAGCTTCAACCAAAGTCATTTTTTGATCAATTACTTCCATAATACGTTGATTAGGGATGACGATTAAGGTATCAACTTTCTCTTTAAGTTTTTCGATGCCTTCTTCGGCGATAACCATTCTTCGGGTTCCCTCAAAGACAAATGGCTTGGTCACCACCGCAATACTTAAGGTACCGTTTTCTTTAGCTAATTCAGCGATTACCGGCATTCCTCCAGTGCCTGTGCCTCCACCCATACCACCTGCCATAAAAAGCATGTCCGTGTCCACCAAATACTCTTTTATTTTCTCCCGGGATTCTTCAGCCGCTTTAAAACCAATTTCCGGATCTCCACCTGATCCCAACCCTCGAGTTAAATTTTCACCGATTTGAATTTTAGTTGAGGCTTTATTGGCTAAAAGTGCCTGAACATCGGTATTGACAGCCACAAACTCCACTTCCTTGATTTGTTCATCCTCAATCATGGAGTTAATGGCATTACCGCCACCACCACCGACTCCGAAAACTTTAATTTTAGCAAAACTGGCAGCGTCTGGTTTAACAAAAGCCATATCTTTTTGGGCAGGAAAAGCAGAAGTTTGTAATTAGTATACTACGGCAGAAAAGACTTTATCAAATTCAAAGCCTTGCCGGCAATTCCTTTAACTGGTAATTTTTGAAACTTCTTGCTGATTCGGCTAAAGGAAAAGCTTACACCAGGTTTTAAATCTGCTCTCGCCCCATACAAAACTAGACCCGTTGCTGTAGCAAAATCGGAAGTTAAAATATCATCAACCAAACCGTTAAGCCGTTGAGGTTGACCAATCCTAACCGGCATGGCCAAAATTCTTTTGGCCGCATCAACCACACCCACTGTCTGAGCACCGCCGCCGCAAACAACAATTCCGGCTGGCGTTAGCCCACCAGCATTGCTTTTTTTAATCTCCATACCCACCATTGTAAAAATTTCGTTCAATCTCGGTTTAATAATTCCCTCAGTCAAAGTTTTCCGAGAGACAGTTCGAGCCTCCTCAGTGATGCCTAATTTGGCCAAATCAATTTCATCTTCATCTTTTTCCTCATCTTTTTCCTGTTTCTTTTCTTCCTTCTTTATCTCCGTCAATTGTTCAGCTCCCAGATTGGGCAAAGTCGGTCTTTTTGCCTTAGTCGAAAGAACGATTTTTATTTTCTCGGCTACCTGCAAAGATGAAAGGCGCAAACCAATGGCTAAATCATTGGTAACGTTTTTAGCCCCAATTGGCAGGACTGAGGTATAAAAAACAGCTCCTTCAACATAAACCACAATATTGGTTGTACCACCACCAATATCCACCAAAACCACTCCTAGTTCCTTTTCTGTGTCTGATAAAACACTTTCCGCTGAAGCTAAACCGCCCGCCACCAAATCTTGAACATCCACTCCCATTTCCGAAACGCACTTGGTCAAATTTCTGATGGAGGTAGTCGAACCAGTAATAATGTGGGTTTCAATCTCCAACCTGACGCCGGACATGCCCATCGGATCTTTGATTCCTTCTTGGCCATCGGCAGTATAATAGCGAGGCAAAACATGAATGATTTCTCGAGAAGAGGGCAAAGAAACTGCCTGGGCAGCATCAATCACCCTTTTTACATCTTCCTGGGTAATTTCACCCTCTGGTTCAGCTACAGCCACCACCCCTTTAGAGTTTTGGGAATTAATATGGGCACCATTGACAGCAACAAAAGCTCGGTTGAGGTTATAGCCAGCCATTCTTTCAGCGGCTTCAACTGATTGAACAACAGTTTCACTGGCTTCTTCAATATCGACAATTTGGCCTTTGCGGATGCCTTGGGAAGGAATACTGGCCACGCCAATTACTTTTGGCTTTTCTCCCTCCTCACCTAAAGAAGCAATCAGAGTGGTAGTTTTGGACGAACCAATGTCAATGCCGGCAATAATTTTTTGTTTACTCATAAATGACGACTGGCTTATCAAACCGTAAGTCAATCTGCTTAAGGTTTCTGCCTTCTATTTTAGACCGAGAAAAAATCAATTGTAAAGAGTCAAGTTGAAAATTAACTTCTTTAAGGCTTGAAAAAATCACCAAAAGCCCATCACTCAACTCAATTTCAATCTGGCGTGGAGAAACAATTTTGGCTGTTTTGGGCATCAACAAGCGAAATTTTAAACTTTTTAAAAGATTAATTGTCCAAACAGCTTCTTTTTCAATTTTCTCACCAACATTAAGATTAATTGGCTGCTCTACTAAAATCACTGGTAACTCAATTTCATTTGCTTTTTCTAATAAAAAGCCTTCTTCATCAACAATCCAAAAACCTTCTTCTGGGCTTTTTAGCGCTGCTTGTGGTTCCCGTTTTTTAAGTTCAAAAGAAAGATGGTTGGGCAAACTTTTTTTAATTTTGACTTCTTTTAAAAGAGGGTGGCTTGCTTTAATTTGACTCACTAAATCTTTGGTAGGAAAAAAAACAATGTTTTTTCCTATTGTCAAACTCATCAACTCCATCCAAATTTCTCCCGGACAAGCGGTTTGGTTGAATCGACAATCAATCTTTTTAACAACTAAAGCGGTTTTTACAAAAACAACCAAACCAACAATTGAAACAATTAAAATGACAAAAATAGAAATTTTTTTTAAAAGACTTAAAACAGTTTTTTTCTTTTTTCTCACTGGGCAGTTTTTTCAACCAAATCAGCAATTTTTTGAGCGGCGTTTAGCTTAACTAATTTTTTCGCTTTGGCACCATTTTTTTGATAATTAGTAAGATTTTTCATCATCTCTACAATCACCTTTAAAAGGCTTCCACTAGACAATTCTTTTTGAGGTAAAATCTTAGCCAAACCT
Source organism: Nevskiaceae bacterium (assembly GCA_035527075.1). Lineage (GTDB taxonomy): Bacteria > Patescibacteriota > Microgenomatia > PFEM01 > PFEM01 > DATLBE01. The sequence goes on from DATLBE010000007.1 coordinate 30,708, forward strand.
ACCCCTTCAACCATTTGAGCGTTTTTCATTTGTTCATTTTGATAAAGCCAAGGCAAAGGAATCAAGAGAACCGGTTTTCCTAATGCAATAAGTTCGGTAATCGTATTGGCGCCGGCTCGGGAAACCACCAAATCAGCTTTATTTAAAACGGTACCCATCTCAACGCTGCTTAAATATTTTTTGACATGATAGCGTTTTTTCAACCTTGGCGGTAATTTATCTCTTATTTCTTCAAGCCTTTCAAAATCGCCCAATGCATTCAGGTGGCCGCATTGGTGAAAAACATTAACCTTTTCAACCAATTGAGGCAAAACCAGCTGAACAGTTTGATTAATCGTGTGTGAACCTTGGTTACCACCAGTAATAAAAACAAGTGGTAAATTCCTCTCAAAATTCAAAACTTGCCAAATTTGCTCATTAATTTCAAAAATCTCTTTTCTAATAGGGTTACCAGTCAAAATAACTTTATTATCAGGTAATTTTGCGATTGTCTGAGGCCAAGAAACAGCCACTTTTTTAGCAAAAAAGGCATTGATTCTGGTGGCCAAACCAAAAACTGTTGTCTGTTCATGAGTCACAACAGGAATCCGCAATAACCAACCAGCTAACACCACGGGGACGCTAACATAACCACCAAAAGACAAAATAATGTCAGGTTTAATCCGTAAAAGCCAGAAAAAAGATTGAAAAAAACCAACCGGAATTTTTAAAATTGCCGGAATGGTGTAGCGGGTAAAGCGGCGTTGCACTCTGCCAGCTTTTATCGGGATAAAAGGCAAGTCTTTTTCAGCCATCACCTGAAATTCAACTGAAGGTGTTTTATCACCCTCCATGGCAAATTTTCGGCCAAAAAAGAAAATCTGCCAACCGCCTCGGTCCAAAAGTTCATCAATCACCGCCAATGCCGGCGTCAAATGCCCACCAGTAACCACAACTTTCTTTTTCTTCATTTTGTTTTATCTATTATACATCGCCAGGGTTGTAAGTGGCCAGAAAAATTGTTAATCTATGACTCACTTTGATATAATTCAAACCAATGACAGCTATAGAAAGAAAAGGAAACCAAAACTCCCCAAGCCCATCAAAAAGAATGACTGAGTCTTGGCAGATGATGGTCGAGAGCGACGAAGTCCAAATTTACATGAAGATGGGTCAGAAAAGTATAGAAAAATGCAGTCAAGAAGCATATTCCAAAGGCTGCTTCCACACATGCTATTACCTTCTAGCTCTTGAAGATTACTTAAAGTTTATAGGAGTACTTCAGTGAAGCAACAATACATAGGTGTTATTTTTACCAAACATGTCATCAATCGGCTTTATAATCAGGGCATTAGCCAGTCTGATGCTTGGCAGACTTTTCAACATCCAGACAACAGTCTGCCTGGAAAAACGCCGGGTTCGCGAAAATTTTACAAGAACTTTGGTGACAAAAGAATCGAAATCGTGGCTAAAAAAAATGAAAAAGGCGAGTGGGTGATTCTCACTGGATGGATAAAATATCCGGGTAGTGGTCAACCTTCTGCTGCTTCAGATGAACCTTTTCTCCAAGGGGTTGTTGGTAAACTTGTAGAAAAAGGTTTAAACAAACTCAAAAAAACTACTTTTTAACCACTCTGTGTTTGGAGATGTTAATCATCACACCGGCACCGACTAAGGCCAAAACCAAAGACGAACCACCATAGGAAATGAAAGGCAAAGGAATGCCGGTTAAAGGGACTAAAGCCACCATAGCGGCGAGATTAATTAAAGCCTGTAAACCAATCCAAGCAGTGACACCGACAACCAGAAGTTGGCTAAATTCGTCAGGAGATTGTTTGGCAAGTTTAAAACCGCGCCAAATAAAAAGCAAAAAGACCAGCAAAACTAAAACCCCACCAATAAAACCGGTTTCTTCGGCAATGACCGCAAAAATCGAATCAGTTGTCACTTCAGGCAAATATTCATATTTTTGTCTTGACTGGCCAAGCCCCAAACCAAAAAGGCCACCAGAACCTAAAGCAATCAAGACTTGGCGAATATGATAAGAAGCACCAAGTGGGTCATGGGTGGGATTCAAAAAAGTCAAAATCCGCTGGCGTCTATAAGGCGAAGAAAAAATTAAACCTGCACCTCCAACCAAACCGAGAATACCAATTAGGGCGATTTGCCAAACAGACGCACCAGAAACAAAGTAAACCAAAACTCCTATCGCCACCACAATCACCGTCGTCCCCAAATCAGGCTCAAACATAATCAAACCAACCAAAACCGCAATTAAAACCAAAAAAGGCAAAAACTTTTTCTTATTACTTAAAAAAGCAGCCAAATAAACAATTAAAGCAAATTTGGCAAACTCAGCCGGTTGAAAACTAAAACCCCCAAAACCAAGCCAGCGTCGGGCACCTAAAGCTTTTGTTCCTACTCCTGGAATTAAAACCAAAATTAAAAAGATAATGGCTAAAATCATCAGCGGTGCAGCTAACTTTCTTAAAAAACGATAATTAAAAAAACTGGCCAACCCAAAAGCCAGAAAGCCTAATCCAGCCCATTGAGCCTGAAGTTTAAAATAATAAAATTTGTCGCCAAAATCACGGTAAGCTTCAACCACCGAAGCATTACCAACCATAATCACGCCAAAAATGGTCAAGAGAATAACCAGAGTCACCAGAATTAAGTCAGGTTTATTTGAGGCGTTTTTAAGAGTCAGTTTTAAGTGCTTTGACATGAGTTTTAAATTGTTTACCTCTTACTTTGTAATTGGCAAACATGTCAAATGAGGCGCAAGCTGGAGACAGTAAAACGATATCGCCAGGCTTGGCTTTTTTAAAAGCAGCCTTGACAATCTCCCTCATCCCGCCGGGTCTAAAGATAATCTCGCCTTTAAAGCCAGCTTTATTAACCGCTTTTTTAATCCGAGTGGCCATTTGGCCAATAAGAATAAGGGTTTTCACTGAGCTTTGGGCAATTTCTCGCCCGAGATTCGTATAATCAGAGCCTTTTTCAGAACCACCGGCAATTAAGATAATCGGCTTTTCAAAAGCTTTGATAGCTGCCATGGCTGTCTCAGGCGTAGTCGAGAATGAATCATTGTAAAAACTGACGCCCTTTAAAACTTTGACCTTTTCCAACCGGTGTTCTAAACCAGAAAAAGAAAAGACTGCCTTTTTAATTGAAGCCAAATCAGCTCCTGTTAAAGCGCTAGCGGTAATCGCTGCACAAACGTTATCCCAATTATGGGCGCCACGAAGCTGAAGTTTTTTTACCGAACCAATAATTTTTCCATTAAGTATAAAAGTTTCATTCTGAACATAGGCGCCATTGACTTTTTTTTGTCGACTAAAGTAATAAACTTTAGCTTGGGTCAACGAAGCAAAAGAGGAAGAGATAGGATTATCGCCGTTCAAAACGCTCAAATCACTCCCCTTTTGGTGTCGCAAAATGTTTGACTTCGCCTGAATATATTCTTTTTCATCTTGATGATAATCGAGATGTTCAGGAACAATAAACAAAACCACGGCAATGTGAGGGCTTCTGGTTAAATCTTGAAGTTGAAAACTGGAAAGCTCTAATACCACCCAGCTATCTTTAGTTAATTTTGGCAACAAAGCCAACATTGGCTGACCAATATTGCCAGCTAAGAAAACTTTTTTGCCTGATTTTTTCAGTATCCGGTAAATTAAAGTCGCCGTTGTCCCCTTGCCTTTAGTACCAGTCACGCCGATGATTCTGGCAGGACAAAGGTCAAAAAATAATTTGGTGGCGCTTAAAATTACGGCGCCTTTTTTTTCGGCTTGAAGAATTTCTAGCATCAACCGTCGAAAAGCTGGCGAACGGAAGATAATCTCAAACCCTTCCAATCCCCTACCCAAGTAATTCTTCTCTAACCTAAATTCAACCCCTTGCTTTTTAAAGTTTTTATAAGCCTCACCCAATTCGCTGGCACTTTTTTGATCAAAAACCGTAATTTTTACCTTTTTTTTCAAAAGATACTGACTTACATCTTGCCCCTCAATCCCCAACCCCAAAATCGCTATTTTTTTATTGGAAAATTTCATTTAAATCACGGCCAGCCAGAGGCCAAAAAGAGCAAGCATTAAACCGGCTAGCCAAGCACGCATAACAATTTTTGGCTCTTCCCAACCTCGATTTTGAAGCCAAAGATGAAACGGAGCGACAGTAAAAGTCCTTTTTTTTAAAAACTTTTTAGAAAGAATCTGGATTAAACTGGTACCTCCTTCAAAAATAATCACTCCGCCAATCACCAACAAAGCCATAATTTTACCCAAAAGTAAACCAACCACGGCCAAAGTGGCACCAAAAGACAAAGCGCCCACATCACCCATCCAGATTCGAGCGGGGTAGACATTAAAGTATAAAAAGGCAATCAAGCTACCAATCCATAAAGCCAGAAAAACCGACAAAGTCGTGTCTAAAATCGAACTTGAGAGAATCCAGAAGGCAAAAAGACAAATCATCAATAAACCGGCTGATAAACCATCAAGGCCATCAGTAATATTAAAAGCATTGGCAAAAGCGACAATGATAAAAGCGGCGAAAGGAATGTACCATGCTCCTAATTGAACCACACCCAAAAAAGGAATATTAACAAAATTTATTCCCAAATTTTGATACAAAAGAACAGCAATGATAAAAGCTAAAATCCATTGAATGATAAATTTGTGCCGCAATCTTAAACCAAAAAAACCTGTTCTTTTAAATCCGAAAAACTTCATAATGTCATCGTAAAGCCCCAACATACCAAAAGATAAAAAGGAAAAAAACAAAACATTTAACTCATCTTTAATCGGATAAACAGCCGTTACGTAAACACCCAAGAAATCAACTAAAGGAAGTAGAACCGCGTATAAGAGAGCGGTAATAACGATAATTAACAAACCGCCCCCCACCGGAGTACCGGCTTTGTGTTTATGAAACCGGTCAAAAATTTTTGTTTTTAAACCCAAAAAATCACGGGTGGTTTGTTGCTGGCGAAGAAAACGAAGTTTGTATAAAAGATTAATAAAAGGAACAACTAAAACACTGGTGACGATAAAAGAAAAAATTAAAAGGCCTAAACATAAAACCATACACTAAAGATATTAAGCAATTAAGACTTTTTTTGCAACTCAGGGCAAGCAGGACATTGTTGATAAAAGTGACAACCGGTTCGCTTGCAACCGACCTTTTTTCCTGCCAATATCAGCAAAACCCGTTCCATGTGTTTTAACAAAGAGCCCTTAAGATAAAGCAAATCGCTTTTTTTAAGTAATTTTTTCAAGACAGTGGCGACTTCACTGACATTTTTAACCCAAAAAACCCGATTTTTTTCCATACCGCTTTCGACTGCCTGTTGAGCCGTAAATTTCTGTAAAGGACCTACAGAAACTAAATAATCAATCTTCAAATTCGCTACCTTTTTTCCCACTGCTTGATGGCTTTTTTTGGCCAAAACGCCCAGTTCGCCCATTTCACCCAAAACTGCAATGCGGCGCCCCGCCGGCTGGCGGGGCAGGTCAGCCAAAACTTCAAGCCCGGCCATGGTTGAAGCAGGATTGGCTCGCAAGGCATCATTAATTAAAACCGAGCCCAAAGGTCCTTCTTCAATGCTCAAGCGGCCTTTTAAAGGCTTAAGTTTTGCCAACCCCGTTTTGATTTCTTGCCAACTTAAACCTTCAATTACTCCCACCGCAGCCGCCACCAGGCAAGCATAAACAAAATGCTGGCCAATCAAACCAGTTTCAATTTTAAATTCTTTATCGTGATGATGAAGACTAAAACTGGTCCCTCTAAAATCAACTTTTATTTTGTCAGCCCAAAAATCGGCTTTTAGTAAACTTCCATACCAATAAATTTTGGCTTTGGTTTTTTTAGCCATTGGCTGAACGTTTTTGTCATCCCAATTCAAAATCGCCCAGCCATCATCGGGCAACGCCTGAAGAAGTTTAGTTTTTTCTTTAATTACGCCTTTAATGGAGCCTAAAAGCTCAGGGGCAGAATGAGTCGGATTAATACCAGTCACAACAGCAATTGAAGGTTTGACTAGGCTAAGATGAAAATCCATCTCGTTTGTGTGATCAACCCCATATTCCAAAACCAGTTTTTGATACCAAGGCCGAAGTTTTAAAAGGGTTATTGGCAGATTGTAAATGGTATCCAAATTTAAATCGGTTTGTAAGGTTTTGAATTTTTCTGAAAGAACTGTGGCAATTGCCCGTGTCGTATTGGTCTTTCCATAACTGCCGGTAACACCAACTATTGTTACTTGGGGATTTAATTTAAGCCAAATCTTGGCTAACACCCTTCTTGTCTGATGAAGAGATTTTTTCCACTTTACGGTCTCCGCCATACCCTAATTTTACCATTTTTCCAAAGCCAGCTCAATCAGGCGGTCGAGGAGTTGGGCTATACTTATTCGACTCTCTTGATATCAGCGCCCAGACTTCTTAACCTGCCCTCGATATTTTCATAACCCCGTTCAATCATCTCAATATTGGCAATTTCACTTTTGCCTTGAGCACATAAGGCAGCCAACACCAAGGCCATGCCGGCGCGAATATCAGGACTTTCCAAATTTTTACCTTTTAACTTTGTTGGCCCAGTAACCAAAACCCGATGAGGATCACATAAAGTAATTTTGGCACCCATGGTAATTAATTTATCCACAAAAAACATTCTTGATTCATACATCCAGTCATGGCAAAGGGTCGTTCCTTCTGCTTGAGTAGCCAAAACAATCAAAGGGCTCATTAAGTCAGTTGGAAACCCTGGCCAAGGCCGGGTTTGAACTTTCTTGGTTGGTGCCACTAATTTTGAGGGAAAAACTGTCAAAGCACCATCTTTTATTTTGTATTCCACACCCATTCTTTTAAAGTAAAGAAGAATCATTGGTAAGTCTTTTTCTTTTACGCCAACAATTGATAGCTTGCTTTTAGTGACAGCCCCAATAACAGCAAAAGTGCCAGCATCAATGTAGTCAGGACCAATTCTGTATTTTGTTCCACGTAAATTCTTTGACCCATAAATTGTAATCCTGTTGGTGCCGGCGCCTTCGATTCTGACGCCCATGTTGGTTAAAAACTGAGCTAAATCCTCAACATGAGGTTCACAGGCGGCAGCTTCAATCACCGTTACCCCTGGAATCAAACTAGCCATCATCATTGCGTTTTCAGTGGCGGTCACCGAAATTTCATCAAGAAAAATATGACCCGGATGAAGTGTTTTAACTTCCGACTCATAATCTTCTTCCCCATTAATTGTTTTTGCCCCTAAAACCTCAAGAGCATCAAAATGAGTCCCAACCGCCCGGCGACCAATAATACATCCACCAGGGTGTCTAAGCCTAGCCTTACCAAACCGAGCCAACAACGGCCCTAACAATAAAATTGAAGCCCTTAATTTTTGAACCAGCTCTGGATTTAAAGAAAATTTGTTTACTCCCTTCGTGTTAATTTTTAATTTATCCGTACCTAAGCCTTCAATCTCTGCTCCAATGTCTTTAAGAATTTCACCCATCACCAAGACGTCACTAATTTTAGGCACATTTTCCAAAAAACATTCCTGCTGAGTAAGCAAGGTGGCCGCCATGATAGGTAAAATGGCGTTCTTGTTACCAGAAATTTTAATTTCACCCTTAAGTGTTTTACCACCTTTAATAATAAATTTAGCCATAAAACCTCCTTTTTAGTTTATAAGTTAAATTTTATCAAATCCAAGCAAATAAATCTCCTTTTCAAGTCTAACGCCAAATTTTTTTTGAACCTTAGTTTTGGCCAGTTTAATTAATTGAAGAACATCTTTGGCCCGAGCTTGACCCAAATTGACAATAAAATTGGCGTGTTGGGGAGAAATTTGGGCATCACCGATTCGTCTTCCCTTCAAACCACAGCCTTCAATCAACTTGCCGGCTGATAATGGTTTGGGGTTAATAAAAATGCAACCAGCCGAAAGCTCTTTGGGTTGAATCTCCCGTTTTTTCAAAATTTTTTTGATTTTTTTTGAGATTTCTTTTCTCACTCCCTTTCCTAATTGCAACTCTACTTCTAAAATAATTTCACTAGTTTTTTTAAAACGGCTTTGGCGATATTTGAATTGGCAATTTTTCTGATTAAGCCATTTAATTTCACCTTTCTCTGTTAAAACGCGCACCTTCAAAACTCTATCGCCAATATTTTGTTGCCAGGCTCCGGCATTACCTCGGACGGCTCCGCCTAAAGTCCCGGGAATGCCTGCAACAAACTCTAAGCCAAACAAGCCTACTTTGGCCGTTTCTTCAACTAATGTTTTTAGCTTCACCCCACCATCAGCAATGATATTTGAATTTCGAAGCTTGAATTCCGAAGTTTGAATTTTTATCACTAAACCTTTAAAGCCTTGGTCGCTAATCAAAAGATTTGAGCCTTCGCCTAAAATAAAATAAGGGATTTTTAACCTTCTGGCTAATTTTACGGCTTGAATTATCTTGTCAGTCGTGTTTGCTTCGTAAAACAAATCAGCCGGGCCGCCAATTTTGAAAGTGGTGTGACCAGCCAGCAAAACATCAGCTTTCACTCCCGGCAATTTCTTCGTTAACTCGGTATATTTTTTAATCATTTTTTAACTTTTCTATTATCATCTTTGAGATCAAATAGGATTTACCAGCGCCAAAAACTATCACCACATCGCCGCTTTCAGCCTGGCGAGCAAGACCGTCCGCCAGATCCTCAAAATCTTTGATGTATTTGGCTTTGGCGCCAATCTTTTGAACCAAATCTTCGACTCTAATTTTGCCTGTGTCTTTTTCTCTGCCAGCATAAATTTTGGTGACAATGACTCTATCTGCCAAATTTAAAGAAGAAGCAAAACCATTTAAAAAAAGATGAAGCCGAGAAAACTGATGGGGCTCAAAAACCGCCCAAATTCTTGACTGGGGATATTTTTGTTTAGCTGCTTTTAAAGTGGCTGCAACGGCTGTTGGGTGAACAGCATAATCATCAAAAACTTTCACTCCCTTAGCCTCTCCAATTAAATCAAAACGTCTGCCCAAACCACCAAATTGACTTAAAACCCGGTTGATTTTTTCTGGTTTAATTTTCAAAAAAATCGCGCAAGCAATGACGCCCAGCGCATTAGCAACATTATGAATACCAGGAATCTTTAATTGAAACTCCTTTCGGCCAAAATCATTCGTCACCGTAAATCGGGTGAACTCAGGCTTGATTTCCTTGACTGTGGCTTGATATTCAGTCACAAAAGGAAAAGCAAAGCTTTTGTTTATTAAGTAACCGATTATTTTTACTTGATTTTTTATCAACCATGGTTTTAATTCTTGTAAAAGTGTCTGAATTCCTTGACTTTCTTCATTAACAATCAATATTTTCGGCTTTTGAACTTTTCGGACAAATTTTTTGAAGGCGTCACAAAATTGGCCAAAATCTTTGAAAAATTCAGGATGGTCCATCTCAATATTGTTAATAATGATGATTGAAGGTGAGTAGGATAAAAAGTTGTAGTTAAACTCATCAGCTTCACAAACAAAATATTTTGATTTGCCTGCTCTGACCGTTGCTTGCCATTCGGGAACAATGGCACCGACTTCAACAATCGGATCTAACCCGCTTGCTTCTAAAACCAAGCCTGTCAGAGCTGTAGTGGTTGATTTGCCGTGAGTGCCGGCAATAGCAATCACAAACTTGTTTTTTTGTAAGTACTTAGCCATAAACTCTTGCCAGGTCATCAAAATACCTCGTTTTTTGGCTTCGACAATTTCTGGATGGTCAGGATTAACATCCAAAACAGCAGGAGTGACAGCTAAAATATCAACGCCTTTAAGATGACTGACGTCATGACCAACTAAAGATTTAATGCCGGCTTTGGCAAGTGACTTCAGATAATAAGTGTCTTTAGCCAAATCACAACCTGTGACTTGAAAGCCTTGATTTTTGGCCAAAATCGCTACTCCCGCTATTCCACTACCACCTATACCCATAAAATGAACGTGAGTTTTCTTCATTTTTTCTTTTTTAATTTTTCTTTTAAAGCTTTTCTGGCTTCTTTGTGGTCACTCCAAGGATATTCAGTTGTCCCAAAACACATCGATTGCTCGTGGCCCTTGCCGCAAATGACAACAATGTCGCTTTTTTTGGCTAATTTTTGAATAGCAAACTTGATCGCTTCACTTCGATCTGGTATCCGAAAGAAATTTTTACCCTCAACACCACCGGCTTTTTGACAACCTCGAGCTATCTGGTTAATGATTTTATCAACGTCTTCTGTTCTTGGATCTTCTGCTGTTAAAACACTCACATCAGCTAACCGACTCGCAATTTTACCCATTATTGGTCGTTTCCGAGCATCTCTTAAACCGGCACAACCAAAAACAGCAATTAGTCTGTGATGTTTTGACTCTCTGAGGGTTTTTAAGACATTTTTTAAACCATTTGAGGTGTGGGCAAAATCCACAATCACTTGAAAATCTTGGCCTTCGTCTATTTTTTCCATTCTGCCTTTGACTCCCTTAAAAGCAGTTATTGTCCTTCTAATTTTTTCGGCCGGAATTTCCAATGATGAGGTGGCGGCGATCGCCGCTAAACAATTATATTGGTTGTATTCTCCTGGAAGAGAGGTTTTAAATTGAAATTTTTTAGGGTTAAAATCAGCTGTGTTTTTAATTCCGTAGGTGACGAGTTGCGTTTGTTTATTTTTTTTGGTTTTGGTTAAAAGAGTTTGGTAAGATCGGTCGTCTCGGTTCAAAACAGCGATTTTTACATTTTCAAAAAGCCTGGCTTTCGCCTGAAGATAATTTTGATAAGTGCCATGATAATCAAGATGCTCATGGGTAACATTGGTAATCACTCCCATCAAAAAATTGATGCCAAAAACCCGGTGCTGGTCTAAACCATGGGAAGTCACTTCCAAAACAAGATATTCATAATCTTGGTCAGCGATTTTTTTTAAAAAGGCTTGTAATTTCCAAGGATGAGGAGAGGTAACATGGAGGCCGGCCGAAACTGTCGAGATCAAAGCCACTTTTTTTTCAACCTGAAGCAAAATTTGGTAAATCAAGGTGGCGGTCGTAGTTTTACCGTCAGTTCCAGTGACGCCGATAATTTTTAAATGGCGTCCGGGGTAACGATAAGTAAAGGCGGCTAAAAAAGCCACCGGCAGGTGGAAGAAAGAATTGACCATCCAGTTAGGAATCAAATGACGGATTTTCGACCACCAGTTTTTAAACATCGCTCTAATTATACTTCGCCGTTAGCGTCAAAACCACTATCCAGGTTGGATACCGTAATAGGTGAAAAGTTCTTTGGCAATGTCAAACCACAAGGGCGCGGCTGTTTCTGATCCCCACGGTGAGGAAGTTGGTTCCCGAAGAGTAACCAGCATGATAAATTTCGGTTCGTCAGCTGGCGCAAAACCAATAAAAGAAGCAATGGTTTTTTCTTCATCATAATGGCCAGCCACCGGAATTTGAGCTGTCCCGGTTTTGCCTGCAATTCGAAAGCCTTTGGGTTTTGCCCATTTGGCCTCACCATTCTCAACCGCATTAACCATGATTTCTGTCATTAAGCGCGCCGTCGCCGGATTAATGACTTGCCTCTCAAACTGAGGTTGAACCCCTATCACTTCTTGATCATAAACCACTTTTTGAACCACATAAGGTTTCATTAAACGGCCTTGGTTAGCAATTGCCCCAACCGCTTTCACCATTTGAATCGGGGTGATTGCAACTCCTTGACCAAAAGCGGCTGTGGCTAAATCAATTAATCCCCACTCATTTGCTGGTCGAAGCGGTGGAGATGTCTCGTCTTCAAGATCAATACCAGCTGGTTGACCTAAACCAAATTTTTTAAGGTAGGCGACCATTTTTTCAATTCCCAACTTTTCAGCCACAAAAATCATGCCGATATTATCAGATTTTTGAATCACCTCAACCATTGTTAATTGTGGATGATACTCGTCATTCCAAGTTCGAATAGTGTAGTCAGCAATTCGCCTGGGACCTGAGCATTGGTCACAGCGCGTCTCTGGTTCCACCACTCCTTCATTTAAAGCCGCCGCCATCACTAAAACTTTAAAAGTCGAGCCGGGCTCATAAGAAGAAGCCACAACCGGGTTGGGATAAAATTCTTTGTCAAAAGCAAAATACCTGGCTGGGTCATAACCAGGTAAAGAAACGGTGCCTAAAATTGCGCCCGTGCCCGGTTCGGCCACAACCACTAGACCACTAGCCGCACCATAGCGTTTAAGACTCCGACGAAGCTCTTCCTCAATAATAAATTGAACAGTTCGATCAATCGTGGTCACCAAACTGCGACCGTCTTTACCCCCTTCCCCTTTAACCTCGCCCACCAAAATTGGTTTCCCTGAAGCGTCTTTTTCCCGGCGAAGCACACCTGATCTGCCTTTCAATTCAAGTTCATAGTAACCCTCAAGACCAAAATAGCCCTTGTCTCGACCGTTAATATCCGAACCTACAAAACCAAGTAAATGGGCGGCCCCCGACCCTTCGGGGTAACTTCTTTTTGGTTCTTCCTCAAAACCGAGACCTTCAATTTGCAAATTTTCCAAAATTTTTTTCGTTTCCCGAGAAAGACGATGTTTAAGGGGCACCCAAACCAAATCTTGACGTTTTAACCGGGCTTCAAGCATTTGCTCGGTTTCCAAAAGAAGCTCCTTTTTCGAAACCAAAAAAGGAGCAATTTGGGCGGCAATTTCCTCAGGCTTGTCTTTTAAATCAGGCAAGGAGGCAAAAGCCAAAAAAGCTTCTTCGTTGGTCACCAAAGGAAAACCATCGCGAGCCAAAATTTTGCCTCTTCGGGCCGGAATTTCAAACGAAACCCAATGCTGACCTTCAGCGGCAGCTGATAACTCAGGAGAATTTAAAATTTGCCAATAAAACAATCGGCCAGCCACCAAAAAGCCACTGATTAGAAAAAAACCAAACAAAAGATTGACTCTCGTGTTTAGACTCACGGTGATTATTTTAGAGCCACGGGAACCTGTGGAGTAAGATGTAAAACTCGAGTTGTTCTTAAAAAGCCTCCATTTTCCGCTTCCAAAGAAATTTTACTCAAAGAAGAAAGTTTACTTGTTTGTTCAATTAAAGCTCGATTTTCCTCTTCCAAACGGGCTGTTTCTTGCTCTAACTGACGAATCTCCTCACCAGTGTTAGCTAATTGATGAGAAATTGCCAGTTGAGTTAAGGCTAAAACCAAAACAAAACTGACAATAATATAAATCAATTTTCGCACCCTAGAAATGTCTGATAATTTTGTTTTATTTTTCATCAATTTTCTCTCCTGCTCTTAACTTAGCACTGCGGCTGCGAGGATTTTTCCCAACTTCTTCTTGTGTTGGCCTGACCGGTTTTTTGGTCAAAATTCGCAGCTCGCCGGCCTCGTCTTTTTTTCGAAAAAATTGTTTGACAATTCTGTCCTCGCCTGAATGAAAACTAATCACTACCAATCTGCCGCCCAACTTTAACAAGTCTAAAGCCTGAGGCAAAGCATTTTTTAAATTGTTCAGCTCATCATTAACCGCTATCCGCAAAGCCTGAAAGCAACGCGTGGCCGGATGCAGACGGATAAACCCTCTTTTTGATCTCACCTTAGCAATAATCTCGGCCAGCTCGTTGCTGGCTTTAATTGGCTTTAATCGACGGGCGCGGCAAATAGCCTCAGCAATGCGCCGAGAATAGTGCTCCTGACCCAATTTAGAAAAAAGCTCATCCAACTCTCCTTTATTTAAACCATTCACCAAATCTGCCGCGGTCACCGAAAGGCTAGGATCCATTCTCATGTCCAAAGGGCCTTCAAGTTTAAAAGAAAACCCTCGTTTGGGAGTCTCCAGCTGATAAGTAGAAACCCCAAGGTCAAAAAGAATCCCAGCGACGCCGGTATATTTGTTTTTCTCGGCAATTTTTTTTAAATGAACAAAATTTCCCTGGACAAGCCGCCAGGAAGTAGGGCAGGCAGTGGGTAAACACCTCCCGGCGGCCTTGATTGCCTCAGGGTCACAATCGATACCTAAAATTTTTCCACCTAAGCTTAAAATCTGCTGCGCGTGTCCTCCGCCACCAATGGTGGCGTCAATGTATTTCTCCCCTCGAATAACTTTCAAATAATTAATAATTTCTTTTAAAAGTACTGGCTTATGAAACCTTGCCATTAGCCTTGACTCCTGTCCTTACCCCCTTTTTTTCTTTTCCGTTTTTATTTGTTTCCTCCACCAACCGTTCGAGCCTTTGCCTCATCAGTTTGCCATTGAGTCGGATCACTTTAACTACCTCCTTTTAAAAATTAAATATTTTCTTTGGCAATTTTATTAGAGTAAGTCTCCCAAACTGTCTTATTCCAAATCTCGAAATGATCGCCCGCGCCAATCAGGGTCAATTTATCCGTAACACCAGCATATTTCATCATTGCCTCAGGAACTACAAATCTTCCTTGTGAGTCTAAAGTCACTCTTTCGGCATTTGTACAAAGTTTTCTGCGAAGCATTCGTCCTTGCCCATCGGAAATTGGTCGGGAAAGATCAGCGGCGGTAACCTGCTCCCATTTTTCTTCTTCGAAACCAAAAATACAATCTTCCATTCCAACAGATAAAATAAGTTGATTGCCTTTTATTTCTCTTCTCAATTTGCTGGGTAAGGCTAGCCTGTTTTTGTCAATTAGGGTTGGTTGGTAAGTTCCCAAAAGCATCAAAATTCTCCTTTTTATACCATTTTATTCCATTTTCACCCATTTTGAACCAATTTGATATTGCTTGTCAAGAGGCAAAAAAAGATAAACAAAACTACAAAATTAGCTTAGAAAAAGAAATTATTCAGTAGGAGTTTTTGTGGTGGCTATTGCCATAAAAGCGGCTAATTGGCCGACTGAGGCGGAAAGAGTTTTGCCGTCAGTTTTAAAGTCTTCTTCTTCAACTTGCCACGCTCTCCCATCCCAAGAATAAAGGGCAACATCGGGATTTTCTTCGATTAGAGCCAAATTAACAATTCCACTTTTAATCGTTTTGCTGCCCGCGGTGAAAACACCGTAAATCTCACTGACCGGTTGGCCCTCAATCTCTCTAGGCAAGCCAACAGTGGGCATCGTTAAATAAAAAGTGGTCGGAGAAATTGTGCCTTCAAGTTGAAAATTATTATCAATTGACGTTAAAATTTTATCTCCTTGCTGAAGATGAAAATCAGCAATAAATTTTCTCACCCCATCTGAGCCGCGGAAACGCAAAGTTAAAGTACCTTCAGTGACATCCTCATCATATTTACAAACGTCGCGGGAGCAAGTGCCTAAAAGCAGTTTTCTTTCAACTGCCGCCTCACCATCAAGATCGATCGAGCCAATCACGCCTCGAGAAAGACCGGCAGAAAGATAAACTAATTCATACTCAATCGTTTGGGCATTTTTAACTCTTGAAATCTCTAAAGTTAATTCTCGGCCATCAGTTCTGGGAGTGAGAGTCACAAAAGGTCGTTCTTCTAAAGTTGTTTTAATCAGAACTCCTTCTGATTCAGGCGTGACTGGTTCTTCTTCAGCTGGCTTTTTGCTTTTGAAAATAAAAAAACCACCAACACCTAAAATGGTTAAGACAACCAAAATAATCAAAAAAGTGGTTAAGTTTTTTTTCATTAATCTATCTTATCTTGAAAAAATTTAATTAATTTGTCAACCTTTACTCTTTCTTGTTTCATCGTATCTCGGTCTCTGACCGTGACAGTATTGTCTTTTAGGGTTTGATGATCCGTGGTTACACACCAAAAAGTTCCTATCTCGTCTTGGCGACGGTAACGCTTGCCGATGTTGCCAATATCATCCCAAGCCACCATAAATTTGGACTTTAAATTTTCATAAATCTCTTTTGCTTTTTTCACCAAATCCGGTTTATTAGCTAAAAGTGGAAAAATAGCGACTTTATAAGGAGAAAGTCTGGGATCGAGTGATAAAAATACTCGAACACCTTTATTGTCCTTTTCTTCACGATAAGCCTCTAAAAGTAGAACTAAAGCTATCCGTTCAACTCCTAACGATGGTTCAATCACATAAGGATAGAATTTTTTACCTTTTTCATCCTGAAATCGAAGATCTTTGCCAGAAAATTTAGAATGATTTTTAAGGTCAAAATCAGTCCGGTTAGCAATGCCTTCAAGCTCAGCCCAACCAAAGGGAAATTTATATTCAATATCAACTGTTCTTTTAGAATAATGAGCTAAAGCACTTTTTGGATGCTCAAAGAAACGCAGCTTCCTTTTGTTTATCCCCAAATCGGTATACCATTTCAAACGCTCTTTCAACCAATAGTCAAACCATTTTTCATCTTCACCAGGCTTGACAAAATATTCAAGCTCCATCATCTCAAATTCTCGGTCGCGAAAGATAAAATTACCCGTCGTCACCTCATTCCTAAATCCCTTGCCAATTTGGGCAATACCAAAAGGCACTTTTGGCTGAAGAGTATCAACGACATTGATAAAATTGGTAAAAATTCCCTGACAAGTCTCTGGTCGAAGATATGCCCTACTGGCTGTTTCTTTAGCCGGCCCCACATGGGTCTCAAACATGAGATTAAATTGCTTAACTTCAGCTAATTCACCACCACACTCTGGACATTTATCACTTTTAATATGGCCGGCCCGAAACCGCTTGTGGCAAGACTTACATTCTCTTAAAGGATCAGTAAAAGAAAGAGTGTGGCCAGAAGCTTCCCAGACCCTAGGGTTATGAATAATCGTTGAATCCAAACCATAGACCTCATCACGACTATGAACTACTGTTTTCCACCACCAGGCTTTAATGTTATTTTTTAACTCGACTCCCAAAGGACCAAAATCCCAAAACCCACCAATTCCTCCATAAATTTCAGAGGAAGGAAAAACAAATCCCCTTCTTTTACAAAGGGATACAATCTTTTCCATTAAACCAGTCATTTGAAATCAATGATAGCTCATTTAAGAAAAGCAAGTCAAATTGAAAAACCTGATTTACTGTTGATTTTTCTCTCGGTAATTTCTTCGATATAAGCGTTGAGGTTACCTTTAGTCTGCCTGAGCCCAGGGGGAATACCAAAGCCTAATTCCTCCAAAAGCTTCTCTTCAAAAGCTCTGGTAAGACCTAAACGCTTCTCTTGACCTATTTTATTTAAAGAGTCTTTTAAAAGTCTGAAAACTGCTTGATTGGGCTGGCCTTCTGGGGTAAGCTTATCCACTAATTCACAAAAATAATAAGCGGTGCCCACCTTGCTTAAATTTTTCCGCCATTCCTTAAAGGAATTTAAAACTTGGACTTCGGTGAGGATATCTAAATTTCTACCTCTTGCCAGAAAGATAATGACTTGATTAAAAAGCTCAACGTTGCCGCCTTTGCGGCTGGTGATTTTTCTGACGCCTTTGGCTAAGGCTTTAATTTTGCCGTAGTGTTTGGAGTAAATGGTTAAAATTTTATCAGCTTCGCCAAAATTGATTCTTTTTAAAATGACACCTTCAGTCTTGTAACTACGGCTCGTTCGGGTCAAAATTTTACTTCCTTATCAGCTCGCAATTCAAAATTTTGAAGTTGCCCGTCAAGTTTAATGATATATTCGTGAGTTTTGGTGCCAGGTTGTTTTTGGATTAATAATTTATATTCTTGGTCTTTTCCTACTTTAAAAGGCAACTCGTATTTGAAAGTTAACTGAGCTTTCCCTTGTGGCCGTAAGGGAGCTTTATCACCGTAAAAAGCCTCAAAAACGGTTTTACCAAGGTCTTCGTAGGTTCTCACTTCAATTTCAGAACCCGTGGCTTCAATCAGTTGGCTGCCTTGAGGTACAAAAAGTCGAATCCAATCGCGGTATGGCGCATTCAAGCAAAGCTCGCCAGCTTCCAAGTTACAATTAGACGGTGGCGCAGGATTTCTGTAGTCAATGGTCACTGTTTTGGTGACGGCACCGTCGGAACCGATTTCAATCTCCTGAGTGACATTCTGCTCAATAAACATGTTTGATTTGGCACCGGCAAAATTGCAATCATTAAGATGAAAATAATCGCCATCATATTCTTTAATTCTACCTGCAGCATTTAAGGCTTCAATTGCCCCTTGAATTTCTTCATCAAAAAAGTAAAAAAGTAAGTGTTTTTCTTGAATATTGGCGAAAACAACATTAAAAAATTCCGGCCAGTTTTTCCGGGGAGACTGCATGACGTTGAGAAGAATGGAATGCATCAAGGGTCCCAAAACCGCTTTTCTTTCGGTTCGCAGGGTGCCAGTTGGTTTGGTAATCTGGCGCTCAAGTTCATAAAAAACTTGAGGGCAGTCACAGCGAGGATCATTCTCGGCAGAAAAATTACCCCAATCGGCCACCCCAATTGGACCTAAAACTTTCAAAATATTAACAAGGACTTGAGTGTCAACAGCAATAATGCCATCAATATCGGTTCTGCCAACTTTGGTGTAATTTTCCCAAAAAGTTTCCATTGATTTTTTAAAATCAGGTGAAAGGTTCATGTCTCGAAGATGCCAATAAGAAACGTTTTTGTGATAATCAAGAATTGGTTGAGGTGCCTTTAACCGATTGCCAAAACGAGCATCCAAACCGTAAATATCATAAGAGCCCAACGGTTTAAAATTACCATTATGAACCGACAAAATCGCGTAGGCCGTCAAAAAACCGCCGGTGGGTCTTAACTCTGCGTCATTTTGAAAAAGTAAAAGGTATTTTTTCTCCTCCGGAATACCCAGAAGCGGCTTGAGGAAGCCTATAATGGGCTTGGCTTCAATCGCCGCTTTGGCGGCGCCATCAACAGTGTTTTTAAGCAGAACTACATTCTGCCTGACTTTTTTACCAAAAATCGCCTCCGGATAACGCTGGGGATCGATTTGGTCTACCTCTTTTTGGGCAAGCTCAAGTTTTTGGCCAATCTCATCCAAACTGGGCTGAAGTTTATCGAGTGTGTCTAAAACCAACATTAAACGGTCTTCCATCGTCATTTCACCCGGCTCCTTTTCTTCCTCTTTCTTCTCAAAGCCAAGCAAATCAGCGTAAGGCTGGAGTGATTCAACGGCGATGTTAACAGACTCAAGTAGGTACTGACCACCAGCAAAAAGACGTTCCCCGTCCCAATAAAAACCACCCACGAAAGGTATAAATTTCAACCAAATCATTTTTCGATATTCTGAATTTAGCCGGTCAAGGCTCTCACCAGTAGATTCAAGCTTAACAAAGGCCGTATCAAGATCCTGAACCTGAATCGCTTCACCCGCACCTTTGACTTCAACCATTAAATTAGAAGCTTCTTTATTAAGGCTTAAAACAGGTAAAATAAGAAAGAATGTCAATAAAATTAAAGCAATTGCCAAAATACCCAGAAAGATAAACAATTTCTTTTTTTTTCTTCGCTTTTTTGGTTCTTTAGGAACTTCTTCCTGTTCAGTTGTCTCAAGTTTGATTTTGTCCATTTAAAGCGCTCCTTTGCCAGAAATCATTACCCAAGGGGTTTTTAAAATAATGATGACGTCTTGAAAAATTGATTTTTGTCTGGCATATTGGGCATCCATTTTTACTCTTTTGTCAAAATTAATCTCACTCCGACCGGTCACCTGCCAATAACCGGTAATGCCTGGTTTAACTTTCAAAAGTTGTTCAACATACTTTTTTGTCTGAGGATAAACTTTTTGTTGTTCCTTCAACTCATCTGGATAATAAGCTCGCGGGCCAACAATGTTCATTTCTCCTTTTAGGATGTTAAATATCTGGGGTAATTCATCTAAAGAAAAACGCCTCAATAGGCGCCCAACTTGGGTAATTCGGGGGTCGTCTTTCAATTTATAACTGCCCTTTTTGTATTGTTTGTAAATTCGACGAAATTTGGGGTCGGTTCTAAGTAATTGGTGAGCATTGGCAATCATCGAACGAAATTTAAACATCCGGAACATTTTTTTATTCTTTCCCACTCTTTTGGGCGTAACAGCAAAAATTGGCCCAGCTGAATCAATTTTAATCAGAACCGGCACAATCATAAAAACCGGGGCAAAAACAATTAATAAAATAATTGCCATCAAGATATCAAGGATTCGTTTGACAGTATCGTAAGGCATAATTTAAAGATACTCAGTTTTTCTTTTATCTTTCAAGAGTTCAACTAATTTCTTGACATTTTGGGCTTTGTCTCTTCTACAAATCAAAACTGCATCGGTGGTATCAACAACAATTAAGTCCTCAACATCAATCACCGCGATTAGTTGATCGTCAAATTGAATCAAATTATTTTTGGCATTTAAACCAATAAACTCGCCCTTCTTACCATATTTAATCACCACATTGCCATCTTTGTCTTTTTTAGAAATGTCATAAATAACACTCCAATCACCGATATCATTCCAACCCATTTGGGCAGGAATCATCAATGCCTTTTTCACTTTTTCCGAAACCGCCACATCAACAGAAACATTTGGAGCTTGCAAGTAAGCAGCTTTCATCACCGATTGAAACTGGCTGGTTCCTAAAACTTTCTCAACTTTGTTTAAGGCCTTAAAAGTGGTTGGTGAATGTTTCTTTAAAGCCGCCAAGAAAAAGCTGGCTGACCAAACATACATCCCTGAATTCCAATAATAGTCTCCCGTGGCCATAAATTTTTTAGCCGTCTTGTAATCTGGCTTTTCGACAAATTTCTCTAGCTTAAAGACGGGCACACCATTAATTTTCCTGATAATTTTTTTAGCGTGAATATAACCAAGACCGGTGTGGATTCGGGTTGGTTTAATACCGACCGCCACCAAGGTTTGATAGTCAAATGCGGCTTGAGCCGCAGCCAACTCTACTTTTTTAAAAATTGCTTCCTTCCTCACTAAATTGTCAGCCCAAAAATTCATGACCACTGCTTGAGGGTCTTGTTTTTTGGCCATTAAAGTGCCTAAACCACAGGCAATGGCTGTATTACGACGCATTGGTTCCCAAACAATGTTTTTTTCTGGGATAGCGGGTGCTTCTTTTTTTATTTCCTGAGCATAATCACGGCTGACAGTCACAACAATCATTCTTTCAGGGATGACTAATCCTTTCAACCGTTTGACTGTTTTTTGAAAAAGCGTATCTTTACCCAAAAGGCGAGAAAATTGTTTGGGTGTTTTATTGCGTGAGCGGGGCCAAAGTCTTGTCCCGCCACCACCACAAATAATCAAGGCATACAAGTGTTTTTTTAACTCATTTTCTGCCATTTTTCCTCCACCAATCTTTTCATCCTTTTGACAAATTCTTCTTGGCTAAACCGCAGCGCATTGGTGCGACACTCCTTTGGATCAAACTTTAAATTTTTAAATTTCTTTATCGCACCTATTAATTCTTTCTCACTTTGTTTTTCAAAAAATAAACCGGTTTTACCTTCAATAACGGTTTCTAAAACGCCACCGTTTCGATAAGCAATCACCGGCCTGCCACAGCTTTGTGCCTCTAACGGTACTAAGCCAAAATCTTCAACCTGCGGAAAGATAACCGCACGACATTTTTGATAGTAGCCTAAAAGTTGGGCATCTGTCAACTGGCCAAGAAATTGAACGTTTTTTTTGGCCATTTTTTTTAATTTTTTCGCTTGTTGGCCAACGCCGACAATTTTTAAAGGTAACCCCAACTGGTTAAAAACCCTAACCACCAAGTCAACTTTTTTGTAAGCTACCAAGCGAGAAACAACCAAAAAAAAATCAGCTGGTTTACCATCAATACCCGGCCGCCACTTTTCAGTCTCCACTGGCGGGTAAATCACCTTTGAATCTCGGCGATAATATTTTTTAATTCTTTTTTGAACATTTTTGGAAATCGCCAAATAAACATCAGGCCGTTGACTGGCAATCTTATCCCATCTACGCAGATAAGCAACAATTGGTTTAGTTAAAAACCTCAGGGTTTTATTCTGAAAATAATCCTCATAATCACTCCATAAATAGCGTGTAGGTGTCAAGCAATAACAAAAATGAAGGGTTTGGGGTTTGGTGACAATTCCTTTTGCCTCAGCGCTGGTGACTGAAATGACAACATCATATCCGCCAGCTGGCGGATCGAAGTTAAAACTTTCAAAAGCCAAAGGCGTCAGCCAGGGATAAATTTCATGGTGCTTTTTGGCCAAAGGAAGTTTATTTAAAAAAGAGGGAATGACCCTAAATTTTTTTGCCCAAAGAGCAGTTTTTGGATTATAAACAGCTGTAAAAAGGGGCGCTTCCGGCCAAATTTGATGTAAAGCCAAAAGGACTCTTTCTGCCCCACCCCATTTATTGACCCGGTCATAAACTAAAGCAACTTTCATTTCGATCCGTTCTTATAAACTTCAATAGTTTCCCTTGCCATTTTTTGCCAACTGTATTTTTCAACTTGTTGATAACCCAGTTTAACCATTTTACTTTTAAGTTCTTTGTTGCCAACAACTTTTTTTATTTTCTTTGCCATTTCGCCAACATCCAAGGGATTAAAATAAACAGCCGCCTGACCGTAGACTTCTGGCAAACAGGAAGAGCTTGAGGCAATCACTGGCAAACCAACAGCCATTGCCTCAAGGCCTGGTAAACCAAAACCCTCAAGCAATGAAGGAAAAACAAACGCTTCAGCTTGTTGATAAAGAGCGACTAAATCTTTATCCGGAACAAAACCAGCCAAAGTCACTAATTTTTCTGCTTTAAGCATCTTAATTTTCTTTTTAAATCTTTGCCAAAAAACATTCCTGGCACAAACAACTACCAACCGAAGATTGATTTTTTGGACTGCCCTGACTAGGCTGACAACATTTTTATGAGGATAAAGACTGCCGGTGTAAATGACAAAAGGTTTTTTAATTTTGTATTTTGTCAACAAATTTCCAATCTTAAATTTGTCATCTACGCCTTCATAAGTAACCACAATTTTTTCTGGTGGTAAATGATATCGCCTTGTCAGCTCTGTTTTTGTCCATTGGCTGGGAACAATAATTCTTGCCGCTCGATTAACGACTAACCAAACTAAAAAGCGATAGTTTAAAAATTTAAACCAATAAAACAGCGGCCATTTTGTCGTTGTTCTTACTCCTCGTGATTGATGTTTAATCAAATCATGGATAGTCACAATTTGTCGACCCCACCAAAAAAAAGGCACATTAAAATGAGGAAAATGGACCAAATCCGGCTTTAGTTTGATCAGTTGAAGCGGTAAAAAAAACTGCTCTTTTAAAGAATAGTGTCCGTAATCAGCCAAAACTTTTTTAAATCTTGGATTGGCAAAATGAACCTTTTGATAATATTTTTTTCTTAACAAAACCCAATAATTATTCTTTTTGTCTTGCTTTTCAATTTCCTTAACTAAATTTAAAACATACCGGCCAATGCCGGCATGTTTTAAACCATACATCCTACCATCAATAACAATTTTCATTTTTCTACTTAAGATAATGGTGTAAAATTCTAAAAAAGCCTTTCAATTTGATTCCGAAAATCACCAACCAAGTAAGCCAGTGAGGATATTTATCGCGGTAAAATTTTTGGTAAAAAATTTCCATGGCTTTAATTGAAGCTTTGGCTGTTTTAATTCGGGTCTGACGACTCGCCGGTGAGATTTTCTCTGATTCTTTTCTTAATCCGGAGCTGGCACCTTTATAATGCACCAAAAACGGTTCAGGATAAAACATCACCTGCCAACCCGCTTGTTTAATCCGATAAAAATAGTCTAAATCTTCGCCATAAAAAAAATATTGATCATCCCAAGGGCCGACTTGATTAATAACTTCGCGGCGAACAAACATAAAAGTGCCAAAACCAGCGTCAATTTCATGAACCTTGTTAAGATCAAGGTAAAACTTGTGATATTGACCAAACGTTTTACTTTTAGGAAAAAGTTTCTCCAGACCAAGAAAATAGGAAATTGAGGGCCAAGGAGTTGGAAAACTCCGATGACAATCAGGGTCCATCCCACCAGAAACCAGCATAGTTTTAGCTGTGGCGGCGCCCACTTTAGGATTTTTATCCATAAAAGTTATCATTTTTTTAAAAGCATCTGGTTTCACTTTTGTATCAGAATTTAGAAACAAAATATACCTGCCTCTGGCAATTTTCAGGCCGAGATTATTACCGCCGGAAAAACCAAGATTAACCTTACTTTCGATTAATTTTACCCACGAAAATGCTTTTTTAATCATGGCGACCGAGCCGTCAGTTGAAGCGTTATCGACCACAATGGTTTCATACTGAAAACTATTTTTTTCCGATTTTAAAACTGATTGCAAACAATCCCGGAGTAAATCCTTGGTATTAAAATTTAAAATAATGATTGATAAATCAACTTTTTTGGCCACCAACAACCTCCTGATAAACTTTGTCTAATTTTTGGGCACTTTTTCGCCAACTATACTTCTTTTTAACTAAATCTTTAGACTTTCTACCAATCTTTTCAATTAAAGTTTTATCCTGTAAAATCTTGACTGTTTTCTCTGCGAGCTTGGCAAAATCATCAGCAATAAAAATCTCCTCACCATCTTTAGCTTCTATCCCCTCTTTTCCTTGCCGGGTGGTCACAATCGGTAAGCCCGAAGCCATGGCTTCAAAAAACTTAGTTCGACTTCCTCCTCCACTTCTCATTGGCGCTACCGACACCCAGGCTTGTTGATAGGCTTTCCTAGACTCTTTAATCTCCTGAACCAAGACATCATCTGATTTTAAACCAGACAGAAATTCGGGTGCATGCCGACCAACAATCCAGAGTTTTGCTTTTGGAACTTCCTGCTTAATTAAAGGCCAAACTTTATCAATCAAAAGCCTTGCCCCCTCTCTGTTTTCCATCCATTTAAAATTGCCAACTCCGAAAAGAACAACTGACTCTTTTGCCCGAGAGAAAATTTTTTTACTAAAATAAACTTCATCAACACCGTTAGGAACAATCTCTACCTTTAATTTTTTAACAAGACTTTCCATCAACTTCTTATCCTCCTGAGACACAGCCACCGTCATATCCGCTTTCTTCCAATAAAGTTTCTCCCAAAATTTTAATTTAACTACATCAATCCACAAAAAAGGCTTAATGAAAAACCAAAACCAGGGTAGAGCCTTTACAAAATGTTGATAAACTCGATATTCTATTGTCTGATCAACTAGAAGAATGGGAACATCTGTTTTGGGTACCTCAGGCATCAAATAAAAAGTCTCCACATGAATTAAGTCGTAGTCATTCCTCTCTAGTTCTTGCCTAATTATTTCTTTGACTTCTCTGGAAAAATAAATCGAAGCTAAGAATGGATAAAGACTAAAACCAGTAAAAAAAATGTTTATTGGCGCCCAAGCTTTTCGTCTTTTGAATAACTTTATTTGCTTACAGTAGGGTGAGAGTTTTTTTAAAAATCGCTTCTCTTTATCGTCTCTAATAAAACTAAACAAAGTAATCTGATGTTTCTTACCTAAATTTTTGATTAAATTAAATGACCGCGTCTGGCCTCCCGAATAGGGCGGATAAGGGAAATATGGGGTAAGCATTAAAACTTTCATCAATCTTGAACGTTGGATTCTAATGAAAAAATTACATACTGGTTAGTCCGTTTAACCATTGGATAATTTTCAACCATGTATTGCCCAAATTCCAAGCTTTCCTCGAATTTAGTGGTGACATAAACAGTGGCTCCCAAATTTTTGGCATTTTCAATCGATTCAGGAATGTTTGGAAAATATGAGGCATAACCACCAGTCCAACCATAGCGATTAGTATTGTAAAGAAGGGTGACATCATTAGAATCACCAGTTAAAACTAAAGCATCTTTAGGAAATAACTGGTCAACTGCTTGCCCAGCCAAATCAACACCCCCTTGGATTAAATAAAAGCCTCGTACTTCAAACCAAGAAAAACCGAGCATAAAAAGAACGCAGGCTAAAACCGCGATAAAACCAAGTAATCGAGAAAATTCTTTCCTCGCTCTGACTAAAAGCCAATAAACGCTCTTGGCTAAAAAGACGGCGGCAATGGGAATAAAAGGAATTTGATAATAATCATGAGTAACGTTGCCGGCAGCCAAAACACATACATAAGCAAAAAACGAGACTAACCATAGGTGAAAAAACCAGCCTTCTTTTTCTTTTGGTTTTAAAATCAAACCAAAGACCAAAAGAGGTAACCCCCAGTAACCTAAAATTAATTTACCTATTCTTTCAGCAAAAATCCATCGGAAAAAAGCAGGTCGAAAACGAATCCCTCCCTGATTAAAAAGCCAATCATAACGAGGAACTCCTTCAGGAAAACGAGCAATCCAAAGGCGCCAAGCTACAAATGGCAAAATCGCCAAAACAGAAAAAAGCCATAATTTTTTTTGTCTGAATAAATTAAACTGATACCTCCGCCAAACTAGATAAAACATGGGTAAAGCCAGAAAAAGCGGAAAAGTTTTAAGAGCCAAAGACCAGGAGGTAAACAATAAGGCAAAAATAAACCTTTTAACTGAGTCATCTTTTGCCAGCCAACGATTAAAAAAATACAGCATACCCATGCTAGTAAAAAGCATCATTGGTTCTGGCAAAATTACCCTAGAATAAAAAATACTGTAAGGTAAAACGGCAGCAAAAAAAGCAGCCAAAAGACCAATCCATTCATTAAACAATTCTTTTACTAATAAAAACAGAAAAATTATCATTCCTAAAGAAAAAAGAATTGAAACCAAACGAGCCAAAAATTCTTGGACACCAAAAACTCGATAAAGACCAGCGACAATTGTCTGGTAAATTGGCGGTTCTACTAAAAAGAGACGCTTGGGATTAGGAGTGCCAATGTGAAGTGAAGTCATATTATCAATTCGGGGCTGGAAAAAATCAAATCCTTCTTTAATAAAGTTTCTAGCCACGGCAGCTGTGTCTGCTTGACGCCAGGAGTGATGATCGGCTAAGGGAATATTAATTTTATAAAGTCGCAAAGCCAATGCCAATAATAAAATTAAAAACAGTGAAAACCATTGGTTAAAAATTGTTTTTTTCATTTTCTTCTTCCGCCAGCTGTCGGACCAGCCTTAATCTAGTGATGCCAACCAAAATTCCCATTAAAATCCAGAAGATAAAAGCAACTTTTGAAGCTACAAAAACATCAATAAAAACAGCATTAGCAAACATGCCAAGAATGGCACCACAGATACCCACTACTAATGCCTTCTCCAAATTTAATTTTACCTGAGTGAAAAAACTTAGCACTTGCCTACCAATCTCCAGGAATATTAAAAAGAAGGCGCCAAAACCCAGCAACCCAGTTTCCGCCAAAGTTCGCAAATAATCATTGTCTGTGGCTAAAGTAACTGAAGAATAACCAGTTCCCAAAAAGGGATTCTTAGCAAAAGCCCTTAAAGCACGAGGCCACTCAACTTTAAACCTAATCGCACTAGAATATTCAACCGCCAATTCTGTCGTCGGTTTCCATTCTTCCACCGCTGCCGCAGTGGCCACTTTTGTTGGCGTCGGTTTAAGAACAACGGGAGCTTCTTTAGAAAATGGCATTGTTTTCTTTTTAACAACAGGCTTAGTTGGAGTAGGCTTTAAAACTAAAGCCACTTCTCTTTCTTTTCTCGGAATCCAGCCTGTCAGGCCAGAAAGATCAATATCAAAAGTAGCCGCATATCTTTGACTAATATCCGACGATAAAAGCATAAAAACCACACTTAAAACCAAAACCGGCCCAAGCCAACGATATTTTTTCAAACCAAGTAAAACAAAAGTAACGGCTACCAAATAGGCAACAAAAGAAACCCGAGAAGCAGTTAAAATCAAAAGATAAAAAGCCAGAAAAGCAACAATAAACATCGCTATTTTACTTAAACGACTCTTCAGACCAATAATAAACCCAGCTGATAAAGCCAAAAACAAAACTAAAAAAGCCGCTAAGTCATAATGACCGGCAAAAGTGGAGCTGATTCTAGCCCATTCATCAAGTTGTAATAACATACCTTTAGAAAACTCTACATTCATGGTTGAAACTACTGGCCAGTTGAAAAACTTTTGGCCAATCCCATAAACAAAAATCCCAATTGTGGTCAAAAATAAAACTAAACCGTAATTTTTAACATTTTTCAGGCTTCTGATAGAAGCCAAGGTAACAAAAAACAATGACATGTATTCAATCCGGCGCAAAAAATGAAGTAGAGCAATATGAGGAACAACGTGTTTAGTAATGAAGATTGCACTAACCAAAGATAAAGCTCCGACTAACCAATAGAGAAGAATAAATTTTCCCACTTTATTCTTCAAAGTAGAAAAACCTTTAAAAATTTCTAAAACAAACCAGATAAATAAAACTGAAACGACAAGCAAATCTTCAATTCTAATGGCGACATAAGTCCCCGGTACATTGAATAAGGGAAACTTGGGGTAAAGCGGAATAAACAACATTAAAGCTGCCACCGCTAAAAATAAAATGTTAATTCTAGGCAATTTTAAACGCTTCAGCATAAGTTTGTTTAAGATAATTGTTGCCGGTCAGCCAACCAACTATTAACGAAATGGCTGCCTTTAATTTTAACATCATCTTAAGAATTGACAGCTGCCAAGAAGGACAATGTTTTTTATAAAAATAAATCAAACCGCGATAAATATTAAGAATCGGATCCTTCCGACCCGCCTTAGAACTTCCCCTGCCCAAGTGAATAATTTTGGGGCCTGGATAAAACATCACTTTGTAACCTGCTTTTTTTATCCGATAACACCATTCGATTTCATCCATATACATAAAAATGCCCTCATCCATAAGCCCTGCCTTTTTAATCACCTCTGGGCGAACCATTAAAGCCGCCCCCATAACCCAGTCAACCTCTTTTGTCTGGTGATAAGAAGTTCTCACTAAATTACCCAACCAATGTTCGAAAAAAAGCATTATGGCACTGACCAGTAAATTAGGAAAGGACCCAGCCGAAGGTTGAGGCGTTCTATCGGGATTAAGAAGTTTACAGCCAACTACACCAACTTGCGGATGTTTATCCATAAATTCAGCCATTTTTAAATGAGCGTTATTCAAAATTACTGTATCTGAATTAAGCAACAAAAAATATTCCCCTTTGGCTTTCTTCATGGCCTGATTATTAGCGGCCCCGAAACCGAGGTTTTTTTTATTTTTGAGCAACACCACCATGGGAAATTTTTTCTCGATCATTTCTATTGAACCATCGGTTGAACCATTATCAACCACAATAACTTCAAAACTACCTTGTTCTGGCAGCAAACTTCGCAAACACTTTACCAGAAGCTTTTTGGTATTCCAATTGATGATAATAACGGAAACTTTTACTTTCTTTTTGACCATAGAAAAGAAACCAGACTAACAAATTGATAAAAAATAATAACCGCCAACCCCACAATTCCCGTCCAAACTAACAGACGTGCCCAAATCGGTGAACGAACATAATGAAGAATAATTTTGGTGCTGAACCTCTTACCTTCGATTGAAAAATCAACTTCGGGTTTTTTAATTTGGTTACGGTAGGCTTCGTCTTGGCTAGGAATCCAACCGCTGATAAATAAAGATTCCCGGAGCGGATGAACCAATTCTTCATAAAAACTACTATGAATCGTATCAACAATAGTTTCCAAAGCATATTCAGGGGGATGATTAAGGCGATAAGTAAATAAAGGAATACTTAAAAAAGTGGATTTTTTAAATTCTTTGGCATAAAAATCTATCACTTCTTGACGAGACAAATTAGTGTAATAAGCAACATAAATGGCAGGAATCTGACCGCTATCGACTGGCTCGGTCGATCTTAGGGAGTTGGGTAAAACAGGAACACTCGGTTCTGGGATAAGAAGGCAAACAACTCCTAAAACATAAATCGCTAAAACAACTATCAACAAACTCTTGGGGTTAATTTTTTTCATTGTTTAATTCTTACTGAAATAATCTGGCTCGGCCAAGTCTATAGTGGAAATCTCTCAGTTTTCTTTCACCTATTTCCTGTGCAGGTACGCCACCGACAATTTTCCCTGGGGCTACATCTTTAGTCACTATCGCTCCTGCAGCCACCACCGCCCCTTTACCGATTTTTACACCCGGCAGAATTATGGCTCGAGGACCAATGAAAACATAATCACCAATCTCTACCGGTTCTTCGGTTACTTTAAACTCTGAATCATGAATTTGATGCTCGGAATTGTAAATTAAAACTTGCGAAGCAATGGCCGTATGACTACCGATTTTCAATTTTGCCCGGCCGTCAAGAAAACAATGGTCGCCAATAATCGTGTCATCACCAATAACAATATTTTGGGGCTGAAAAAAATTGGCCACCATATGAATGGTTGAACCCTGACCTATTTTTATACCGGCTAAACGGTAACAGAAATGGCGAAAACAGTGGCAAGGCAAATAACCCACCCAGCGCAAAAGCATCAACTCAAAATCCAAAAAGCAATTTTTAATTCGATTAACAATCTTGGGCAACGCTTCTGCTAAAGTCAAGGGCCGCCCGGCTTTATCTTTAAACATTTTCACCTCCTGTTCTTTCCAATATTTTAAGTGTTTCCTGAGCACATTTTTTCCAGCTAAATTGGCGACTTTGTTTGAATCCTTTTTTGATAAGCTTTTCTCGGTTTTCCATCGCTGCCCTTATTCCTCTGGCAATATCTTTAACATCATAAGGGTTAACCACCGCTCCCGCCTCCCCCACTATTTCCGGCAAACTACCGGCATTTGAAACAACCACCGGTGTGCCACAAGCCATTGCCTCAATTGCTGGAATACCAAAACCCTCCCAAAAAGACGGCATCACAAAAACCTCGGCGCCAGACATAAGCACTGGTACATCTCCTTCTTCAATAAATCCGGTAAAAATCACTTGCTTCCCTAACCCCAATTTTTTTACTTTTTCAAAAATCGTTTTAAACATCCATCCTTTGCGCCCAGCCACTACCAGCTGCAAGTTTTTCTCACCCAGACGAGCAAAGGCTTGCAGCAAACCCTCAATATTTTTGTTCGGTTTTAACGTGCCCAAAAAAAGAATGTAATTTTGTTTTATTTTATATTTTCTCTTAACCTCCTCAATTTTCCCTCTTGCCTCTTGCTTTTTGAATTTTTCTTTATCGTATCCCGGATAAGTAATCTTAATTTTGTCCGGCTCCAAACCGTAGTATCTAATTATATCATTCTTAGTCGATTTGGAGATAGCTAAGATATGAACCGCCCGCTTAATTGAGAGTAAGGTCCAAAATTTAAGTTTGGCCAAAATCGGCTTAGTAAACTGGTGTGGATATCGCAAATAGCCTAAATCCATAATAGACACCACTAGCGGCGCAGGAGTAAACAGTGGACAATAATGACCTGGATTAAAGACTAAGTCAGGCTTGGGTCGCTGTTGAAACAAAGCGCGGGGCAGACCAAAAAAATTCCAAAGTCGGGGCGGGCCAACAACGCGATAGTGCCAATTTTTTCGCTCTTTAGGTAAATCAGGAAGAGGTAAACTCGGTAAATAAACATGGTATTGATTTTTATAATCCAGCTGGTAAAGCGCTTTGATTAGTTCAAAAGCATACTGATTTGAACCAACTCGGTTTTTAACATTAGCTTCGTAGCCAATCAAACTAACTCTCATTTTTATTTTTGCCCCGTCGCTTCCTCATAAATTTTTAGGGTTTCTTTAGCTGCCTTTTCCCAAGAAAATTGCTTAACTTGATTCAAGCCTGCTTTGATTAGTCTTTCTCTCTTTTCTATCGCTTCCTTTATGCCTCGAGCGATATCATCTGTATCAAGAGGATTAACTAAAACCGCGGCCTTGCCCGCCACTTCAGGCATGCTTGAGATATTGGACGTAAGCACTGGACAACCACAAACAAAAGCTTCTAAAATCGGAAAGCCAAATCCTTCATATAAAGAAGGATAAACCAAACAAGAAGCACCAGAATAAAGCCCCGGTAAATCTTCACTTGGAACATAGCCCGTGAATTTGATATTTGATATTTGATATTTGATATTTGAACTTTCTATATCTCCCCAGCCAAACTTGCCCACAATAACCAAACTAAACTCTGGATTATCACTTTCAAACCTTGAAAAGGCTTTTATTATGCGCTTAAAGTTTTTGCGCGGTTCAAGAGTGGCCACACAAAGAAGATATTTGCCTTTTATTTTATATTTCTTCTTCACTTGCTCTACCTCTTTTTTAGAGGCTCTTTTAAAATCTTCAAAAGCCGCTTCATAAACCACCCGAATTTTTTTTGTCGGAATTTCCAATAACTTAACTGCGTCTTTTTTAGTCGTTTCAGAAACAGCAATAATTAAATCGCACTCATTTTTGACCAAAGCCAACCGCCTTTTCATCACCGCGGCAATTTTGGGATGAGAAACATTGGGGTGTCTCATAAAACCAAAGTCGTGAATGGTAGTCACCTTAGCGGCCTTGGTGGGCGGCTGAGTCCAATCAGAGGAATGAAAAACGTCAATCTTACCAATCAATTTTTCTACTGGCAAAAACCGAAACTTATTCCCCAAAATTTCAGCCAACGTTGGGGGGAAAGTAATGATTTTTGAGTTAAAGTTTTTATTGATTTTCTTAACTTCAGCGGCAAATTCTTGAAGAATATTCTTCAACCTTAATGAGCTGCCAAATAGGATATAGTCATTTTTTTTGTCAATCCTGGCTAAGGCCTTAACTAAATTCCGAGTATAAAAGGAAACACCAGTACCATAAACTATTTGGCTGATATCAATGGCTATTTTCATTGTTTTTGATAAACCCAAAGCGGAATTTGATTAAAATTAACCTCTTTTATTTTAACAAAATTATTATCAGTTAACCAAAAAGAAATTTTTTCATCAGGGTCAAAAAGAGGCACCAAATAACAAATGTAGAAAATTTTATTTCTGTCAACTAAGTTTTGGCTACTCGTCCCCATTGCTAACGGAATTTTGTTTTTGGCATAGTAAGTATAGGGCCAGTGAGAGCTTAAAGAAGGCAAAAGTGCTACTGAATTTGCAATCTCTTGTTTTTCAATATAGCTCACCACTCCCCGCCAGTCTTCTCGATGAAAATAAGGGTTAGTATAGAAAACAGCGAGAGAAATCAAATTAACAGCCAAAATAAAGAAAATCAAAATCTGCCGTAAGCCAGAATTCGAAAACCGGGTTATCCCCAAACTGAGCAATAAATAAAAGGCAGGCAAAACTAAAAGCAAACGGAAAGGCTGGTAATTAGGGATAAAAATAGAAATCAGCCAAGCAGAAAGGATTGGCACAACTAGCCACAACAAAATTGTTAATTGCCTTTTGTCAATTGTCAATTTTCTCTTCTGAAAAAATCCTCTAGCAATAATCACTCCATAAGCCAAAAACAAAACTCCGGCAATGACAGCATAAAGTTTTTTATTAAAAATTGTAATTCTGCCAATAGAAAACTTAATAAAAGTCAACGGCAAAGCTTTCGTGAAATTGACATTAACCAATTTCCCCCACTCCGGCAGAGCCTGAATTGCCTGGCGGCCTACTTGGATTTGAGTCAAAAACATTGGCAACCAAGGAAGGAAAAATAAAAGACATAAAAACTGAAGAATCAAAAACGGGGCGGCTATAGCTTGAGCCAAAAGAACAAAAAGACCAAAATAATCAGAATAAAGAAGCAAAACTGTTGCCAAAACATAACCTATTTTTAGCGGTCGAGTGTTATTTTTCTTTTGGCAACTGATTAACCTGACAAAGAAGTACATTGATAAGGCAGCAAAAAACGTGGTCATCGCATACATCCTCGCCTCTTGGGAATAATAAATGTGGAATGGGGCCGTACTCATCAAAAGGGCTACGATAATTGCCGATTGCCTATTGATATGGACCATTAATTTATAAACAACAAAGACTGTTGCTATACCAAACAAAACCGATGGTAATCGCAAGACAACTTCACTTGAACCAAATAAATGAACCCAAAGCCATGTCAAAAGATGATAAAGTGGGGGGTGGAAATCGCCCTGAAGTTCAGTAAAAATGCCGGCGAACGAACCTTGGCTAGTAATTGCCTGCACCGCTTCATCAAGCCATAAAGATTGGTTAAAATTAACCAACCGCAAAATCAATCCTAAAATTAAGATGCCTATTATCATCTCTTTATTAACTTTTTAATCAAACTAAATCTAAGCGTTAGAAGAAGATGGGAAAAAATTATCATTTTAATCAGGCAAGCTTTGAATTTTGAATAATTTTTCTCGCAAAATAAGAATAATGAACTAAAATTTAAGAAATAAAACTTCTCTATCCCCTCTTTTTTAATCAATGGCTCAATACTTTTTCTACCAAGATGGATAATTTTTGCCCCAGGTACCACTACTAACTTATAGCCTAATTTTCTGATTCTGAAGGAAAGATCAACATCTTCAAAATAAAGAGGATAGGATTCGTCAAATCCTTTGAGTTTTTTTAAAACCTCTTTTCTAAACATCACTGCTGCCCCTGGTAATTGCTCGACCTCAACCGGCTGACTAAAATCAGTGGTTGAAAAAAGAAGCCAGGGGAAAAACTTAACCGCAATTTTTTTAAGGAAAGAATTATAATAAAAGAAAGCAGTTACCGGTGAAGGGAACTTTAAATAACAAGGATCTTTTTGAATTGAACCGTCTTTATTTAACAAAAGTGGCGAAGCAACCGCTATCTTTGGTGATTTAATTAAATAAACTGCCAATTTTTCAATCGCCCCTTTTTGAACTATCGTGTCAGAATTAAGCAACATCACAAAATCACCGGTGGCCATCTTAATCGCCTGATTATTGCCTCTAGCAAAACCTAAATTTTTCTTATTGGCAATAAAGTGAAGTTTTAAGTCGGGAGTCGACGATTTAAACTGTTTAATCATCTCTACCGATCCATCCTGTGATCCGTTATCAACCACAATAACTTCTGTCTCTAAATCTCCCCTGCTTTTTTTTAGACTTTCCAGACACTGTTTGAGTAATTCTTTTGTATTCCAATTAAGAATAACAATTGAAACCTTCACTCAATTTCTCCTTTTTTTAATTTTAGTCTTCCCTATGTTTACTAGAAGGGGCGCTAAAATAGTTTTTACTTGTTTTAACTGAATAGTATACCCAAGCCGTTGTTATCATTACGCCCAAATAGAGCATTAACTCTGCAAACTCTGACCAAGCTCCAATATAATGGATTCGTTCGTAAGTATAAAAGTTGTATATGAACCCTAAAAAATAATATCCACTAGCGAACCACGGTGGGATAAAAGGTTGTATTGGAAAAGTAGCTAAACGAGGAAATATTTTCATTATTATCCAAGAAAAAGAACCGTATCCACCAATGATTATATAGGCAAATTGAGCTACTCCACCATATTTATTAAGATTATGTATTGTTATCTCTTTTTGTGCGTTGTTGACAAGAAAATATTCTGGTGATGAAAAGTGGAGAAATCGTTGTCCCCAGGCAACCTCTTCGCCTGCAGTAAAGAATAAAACAAATACAACAAATAAAAATAATGCCGAATAAAAGTATTTTCTAGCATGAATAAACTTTATTGCAGTATTTAACGACCAGAAAGCGCCTAAAACAAGCACTAAAACTTGCATATTCTCAATAAAATTATCTTCGTGAGACAATTTTAGAAATACATCAAATGGCCATATTTTTACAATAAGTACTGTTAAAAAAGAAAGAAACGAACCGAAAGCAATTAAAATCTTCCAATACTTTTGAAACCAGAAGTTAGGTTTATTTAAAAGCAATACGATACCGCTAAAAATACCAAGTATAAAGAGGGATGTATATTGGATATGGGTGGCAGCAAATATTGTGTTAGGAGGAGTTATATAATCAAGAATGCTTAGAGTTGTACTGATAATAACTGAAACGGGGAAAATAAAATACCCATTAATATTTTTAAGAATTGTAGGCAAGTTTAAACGTTTGTATTTTTTTAGTACTGCAAAAAGGGTAATTACGATTAAAGTAATGGAACGAGAGCTAACAAAAAAATGAGTTAAGGTCGTTGTATCAGAACCATATGAGTCTATTAGTAGTGATCCAACAGAGATTAGATAAAGAAATAACGGTATCAATTTACTAACAAAAAGCATTTAAATTCATTATACATTATAACCAAAAACCGCTTCATCAGCGTGTAAACGCAATATTCTCACTAAATATGAGACAGTCTTTTTTTTCAAACGGTGTTTTCATTTCTAAAGAGCAATGAGCTCTTTGGGTGTGATAATATTGCAAATAATCTTCCACTTCTTTGGTTAAAAACGGTAAGTCTTTAACTTTGTATTTGCTCCAGCCCAAACACTCTTTTTTTAGGCTTCTGTTAAAGGATTCAATATAGGCTTGCTCGTTCTTTTTGTAAGGCCTAGCAATTCTATGTCTTTGGGCATATTCTAACACATATTGCTTGAATTCATCCTTGAACTCCGGACCACCATTCAGTTTGGATAAGTTCAACGTGAGAATTAAATCTTCTTCTCATGGTACAAGCTCTCTTTTAGCGGCTGAATATTGATCAATAAAAGTTTCTAAATCTCCTGCTTGTTGAGCAACATGAATTTTAGGAACTTTTTGTTCTACTAGTTCCCAAGCAAGGGCAATCTTGGTTATCCTTCGCATGTCCATAGTTTACTATGGACTGTCTCACTTTTAAGTGAACATATCGCCGCCCCAAAGAAAAATCATCTACTTAACTGGAAAATCCCTGCCGATCCGACTGCCCAATTATCCTCAATTTTTTTCGGTCCAAAATCATCGGTTTCTTGGGATCTTATACTTAAGGGGTTTTCCATTGGACCAAAAGAAATAACAAATAATTTTTGGATGTTTCGATAATCCTCTGGCCCTAAAGCCCTTTCCCCAAAATAGTAAGTAAAATAACGGTATTCTTCTGCCGAATGCCACAGTTCTCCGGAAAAAAGAGCGATATTGAACGCCTGTCCAGAAGGAACCCTTTCCACAATCGATTTTGAAATAGTCGTTATCTCTTCTAAATTTGGCCTGGGTCTGGCTGGACTAATATTCGCTATCCAATTATTAGCCCAGTAAACCATCAAAATGATTATTACCAGCGGAACAAAGATCTTCTTGCTTAAAAGAGCACCCAAAAATACTCCGGCTAATATAATGGGAAATGGCAGGAGAAAATTAAGATAATAGAGCTGGAGGGTCCCGCTAAAAAAGGAAAAACAGAAGGCACCAAGAAAAAATAGCGTGAAGAGAAGACCTATTTCCTTTCTTTTTTTCTCAATTAATAGCAAAGTCAACATTGCCAAAAGATAGATTATAAAAAACATAAATGACATCGGCCTGGGAGAAAAAATTGTCAATTCGACAGTTTGCTTGATAAGGCGAAAAAAATTATTCGTGATATCCCCTAAACCCATCCCAATATCACCGCTTTTAAGAAACCGTAAAAAAGCTTTACTGGTAATAAACTGATGCCTAATCTCAAAAAGCACTAACGGTAAATGGGTAACCATCATTAAAAGTCCGGCTCCTATAAGATCCCTGATGGTCTTTTTAAACTTAGTATTAGTCAATAAAAGATAAACCACTACTGACGGTATTAGGCAAATAAAGTTGTAATGGAGCTGAACACCTAAACCAAAGATAAAGCCCAATAGCCATATACATAAAGATCTTTTGGTCTTTTGATAAAGATAGATCAAAATTATGAGCAAAAGAGTAAACAGGGGAACCGGCGATGGATTCCAGGCCATCCGAGAATAGGAAACTATGATTGAGGAGGTGGCGTACAAAAAGGCGATAACTAAACCAGTCTTACTGTTAAATAACAATCTTCCCACCAAAAATGACAGAAAGACAGCCATTACGCCAAAGAATGAAACCATGTA
>DATLBE010000008.1:0-2485 GCA_035527075.1 Nevskiaceae bacterium
CCAGTGCCACCTTTTTCCATGGATTTGACTAAAAATATTGAAGCTCAAAAAAAGACAGCCAACCCCAAAGTGGCTGAAATGATCAAAGAATTATCAAGACTGAAGTTCGGTAAAGACCGCGCCATCCTCGAAGCGGAAATCAACCAACGGGCTCGACTTTAACCCCCTTTTTTGCTAAAATTTCCAATTAAGGACCAGTAGCTCAACGGTTAGAGCGGTACTCTTATAAAGTACAAACGAAGGTTCGATTCCTTCCTGGTCCACCCGCGCCCACAAAAACTGACAGTATTTTTAACTTCTGGTTTTCCATAAGTTTTAGCCTAAAATTTGGTTTTCCAATCTGATTTTGCTATGATACAGAAGAGCAAAAGACTAGCTCTTTGAAATTGCTCAGGCGATGGTCTTAAGCGGTGACCTCAATGGGGGTAAGACAGGAGGTGAGAGATGAGTTGGGAGTGTGTGAAGTGTGTTTTACAAGATTGGCTAGTATTGCTCGCCTTAGGCCCATCAATTGCATTTGCCTGCGCGGCTTATTTTGCAAGCCGTAGCCGTGAAGACAGGAAAAGGCTTTTCCTTTTGGCCCTTGGTCTAGGCGTGGTTATCGTGGTGGCTAGCCTTGCCATACTTATAATGGGGGCCTTCAAGGTGTGCGGGCCGTGCTAGGAAAAAAGAAAAGGTGGGACAAAACCCTTGGGGATGGCTATCCAAGCCACCTTAGCGCAAGCTTAAAACCCCTAAATTTTCTTTTTTTGTTTAGAGTTCTTCGAGTTTGACGGTTTGGGTGACTTTGTCTTTTTTTAGTGGAATGTTTTTTGACAGTCTGCTAAGATAGTTTAAAATGGCTAATCAAAAATTAATTGATTACATCAACCAACAATTTCAAAAGGGCAGAGGTGAACAAAAAATTAAAGCGGCTCTTGTAAATGTTGGCTGGCAAGGAAAAGATATAGAAGAGGCTTTTAATTTTCTCTCAGGCGCTGAGGCTAAGCCACCTTCACCTCCCTCGACAACAGTAAATATTTCCAAGCTTCCTGGCGCCGCTGTTATTTTAAAAGATGCTTGGGCAATTTATAAGCAGAGATTGGGGACATTTTTAGGGGTAATGGCGATGCCTATATTGGTTATATTTTTAGTTGGCGCGCTTACCGCAGGAGCAGGTTTTCTAAGTTTTTTTAGTCTTGTTCGGCTTCCATCTGGTATGATTTCTACTGAGACACCGAGCCCAGGGGGCTTTATAGCGGTTATAGGATTTGCTTTATTGGCTATTTTGTTTGGCATAGTTGGCATTGTCACGCAAATATGGGGGCAAACTGCCTTGCTTTACGCCATTAAAAACAGTGATGAGAAAATAGGAGTAAGAGACGCTTATCGTCGAGGTTGGTCGAAAATCCTTTCTTGTTGGTGGATTTATTCATTGATCGGCTTAATCGTTGCTGGCGGATTTTTTCTTCTAGTTGTGCCAGGAATTATTTTCGCGGTTTGGTTTAGTTTGGCAGTTTTTATTTTAATTGCTGAGGATTTAAAAGGCATGAATGCTCTTTTAAAAAGCAAAGAATATGTTAAAGGGAAATGGGGTGGGGTATTTTGGCGTTTTCTTTTTATTGGTTTGTTTGCTTTGATTGTTTATGGAGTGCCAACTTTTATTTTAGAACAACTTAATGTTCCTAGTTTAGTAGGTAAAGCGACTGGGAATATTATTTCTTTTTTTCTGGCTCCATTTGTAGTTACTTATTTGTTTCTTATATACAAAAATCTAAAATCAATTAAAGGTGAATTTGAATTTTTGCCTTCAAGAAAGTCTAAAGTGCTTTTGGGATTAGTAGCATTTATGCCTTTTGTGATTTTTGTTATTGGCATCGTGGCGGTAGCGATTTTAGGGGCAATTAATCCTCTTGCCCAGATAAGAAAAAGTCAAGATGCAGCCCGCAGGTCAGATCAGCTTGCGATCCAAAGTTCTTTAGAGGTTTATTACACATTAAATCACTCTTGCCCCCCTTCACTTGATGAATTAACTCCCAAATATTTTAAAGAGATTCCCACTGACCCAAAAACGAAGTTGCCTTATGAATACAAAATTCAATCAGAGGGGCAGTCTTGCCAAATATGCGTTAATTTTGAAGAAGAGGGTTTGAGCTGTACTGTTATTCCTTCCGCACCCAGTTTTCAACAGGAAGTTTAAAGCTCTTCGAGCTTGACTGTTTGGCTAACTTTGTCTGAAATTAAATTCAAATATTTTTCAGTAGTGGAGAGTCTTTTATGGCCAACTAACCTTTGGACTAAAACCACCGACGCCCCAGCCACCAGTTGGTGGGAAATAAAGGTATGGCGAAGGTCATTAACGGTAACTTTTTCCACGCCAGCAATTTTAAAATAGCGGTCAATCGCTGCCCTGATATTTCTGACCAAAAGGGGCCGGCCAGTTTTGGTGACAAAAACGTTTTTGTTTCTGGTTTTAGACCGAATGTTTAAGTAACGGGCTAAGGCG
>DATLBE010000009.1:0-21762 GCA_035527075.1 Nevskiaceae bacterium
GGCCTCAAGAATCCCAGAAATGGCTTGGTTTTTAAGATTTTGAATTTTATTGATATCCATCTTTAGTTATTTTAACATAAAAAAAACTCCCCTTGGGGAGTCGCTTCCTTGTCAAGTCAGAAAAAATTATTTAGCCTTTTCAACAATAGCTTTAAAAACTTTAGGATCAGATACTGCCAAGTCGGCTAAAATTTTGCGATCCAACTCGATTTTGGCTTTTTTTAGGCCATTGATGAATTTGGAGTAAGACAGGTTGTATTCTGTCAACGCCGCGTTGATTCGGGTAATCCAGAGGCGACGGAAATCACGTTTGCGACGTTTTCGGCCGGCAAAAGCGTATTGGCCAGCATGAAGGTCGGCTTCTTTGGAAACTTTATAAAGTCTGCCTTTGGTCATTCGGAAACCTTTGGTTCGTTTAAGAACTTTTTTATGTCTTTTTCGTCTGGTTGGTCCGGTTTTTACTCTCATTTTTACTCTCCTAACATTTTTTTAACTTTTCTTTTCCAGGCGCCTTTCAGTTCTTTAGGCACTTTTTGACTGCGAACCTGCCCCTTATTTTTCTTTCTCCGTAAGTGTCTAACGTGAGAACCACGAAACAACACCTTACCGGTTTTGGTGATTTTAAACCTTTTGGCGACTGATTTTTTTGTTTTGAATTTCTTTTTGCTCATTTAATTTTTTTGATGGGTTTTAAAATCATTTCCATTTGGCGGCCAGCAAACTTAGGCTCGGTTTCAACTTCAGCCAGACCACTTAATTTTTCGACTGTTTTTTTAAGTAGCTCATAACCAAAATCTTTTTTGGTAAATTCCCGACCGCGAAATCTAACAGTGAATTTAACTTTATTTCCCTTTTTTAAAAAATCTTTGGCGCGTTTGATTCTGAAATCAAAGTCATTTTCCGCGATAAATGGTTTAAGACGAACCTCTTTTAGTTCAACTTTTTTGCTTTTTTTCTGGTTTTCTTTCTGTTTTTTCTCCTCTTGAAATCGAAATTTTTTAAAATCAATAATTTTACAAACCGGTGGTTGGGCTTTGGGAGCGACCTCAACTAAATCAAGCCCGGTTTGTTGGGCTTGATTTAATGCCTTGTCGAGAGGCATAACACTAATTTGCTTCCCTTTCTCGTCAACAACCCTAACCTTTTCTGCTTGAATGTAATGATTGATACGGTAAAATCTTCTTATCAACTTCCCTTTCAGTTTATCAAATTTGCCTTTTTTTGGCAATATCGATGTTAACTTGCTGCAAAAATTTTGACAAAGACATACTGCCTAAAACTTTTTCGCCTCTCATTCTGACATTGACTGTTTTGGCTTTTACTTCTTTGTCGCCGACCACTAAAATATAAGGAATTTTTTGTAATTCGGCTTCTCGGATTTTGGCAGAGGTAGTGTCGTTTTTAT
Organism: Nevskiaceae bacterium; assembly: GCA_035527075.1. Taxonomy (GTDB): domain Bacteria; phylum Patescibacteriota; class Microgenomatia; order PFEM01; family PFEM01; genus DATLBE01. The sequence continues at coordinate 1,406 of DATLBE010000009.1, forward strand.
CATTGAGTTCTGCCCGAATTTCTTGCTTTTTTAATTCTTCTAGGATTTTTATACCATAGCCAGCATGACGTTTAGTGATGGGGATAATCATCACTTGAACCGGTGATAACCAAACTGGAAAAGCGCCAGCGTATTCTTCGACAAGAATACCTAAAAAACGCTCGATTGAACCATAGACAACTCGGTGGATCATCACTGGCCGTTCTTTGGTTCCTTTTTCAGTAATATATTCAAGGTTAAAATTCTCTGGTTGGGCAAAATCAAGCTGAATAGTAGCACATTGCCAAGTCCGGCCGAGGCTGTCTTTCAAGTGAAAATCAAGCTTAGGGCCATAAAAAGCTCCTTCTCTCTCGTTAATTTGGTGTGGTATGTCCTTTTCTTTTAAAACTTGCCTCATAATTTTTTCCGCATTTTCCCAAACCTCGTCGGAACCAATCGATTTTTCAGGTCGAGTTGAAAGCTCTAAGCGGTCCAATTCCAATCCAAAAGTTTTATAAACTCTAAAGCAAAGATTAATTACTCCTTCCAACTCTGGCTTGATTTGATCTGGAGTACAATAAATATGGGCATCATCCTGAGTAAATTCTCGTGGCCTGAGAATGCCATGTAACTCACCCGAGCTTTCGTAACGGTGGACTACGCCAATCTCCCCTATTTTTAAAGGAAATTCTTTATAGGAACGGAGCCTATTTTTATAAATTAACATACCCCCATCACAATTCATTGGTTTAATGGCCATGTTCCATTCTTTGACATCAGGGGTGGTTACTTTGTACATTTTTTCAATAAAATAATCAGTATGGCCGCTGCGGTTCCAAACTTCCTTTGTTAAAATCTCCGGAGTTCTAACTTCAAGATAACCTTCTTTTTGATGGATTTCACGCCAATATTTAATCAATTCGTTAATGATAATTAAACCCTTATGATGCCAGAAAACATCACCTGGGGCTTCGGGGTGGAAGGAGAAAAGATTAAGTTCCTTGCCAATTTTTCGGTGGTCGCGTTTTTTGGCTTCTTCAAGCATTTTCAAGTATTGGTCAAGTTCTTTTTGGGTAGAAAAGCAAGCGCCATAAATCCGGGTGAGCATTTTGTTTTTCTCATCACCACGCCAATAGGCACCAGCAACAGAAAGAAGTTTGAAAGGTCCAATTTTTGAAGTATCACTCACATGGGGACCACTACAAAGATCAACAAAATCTTTGCCAGCCCAAAAGACTATTGGTTTCTGTTTTTTGGCTTCAATTTCATCTAGCCATTCTTGCTTGTATTGGTTATCTTTAAACAGTTTTCTGGCTTTTTTAATAGAAATTTTTTCTCGCTTGATAGGCAGATTAGCCCTAATGATTTTTTGCATTTCTTTTTCGATTTTAGGAAAGTCGGCCTCAGAGATTTTGACTTTTCCGGGGTCAAAGTCAAAGTAAAAACCTTCTTCAGTCGCCGGACCCATAGCCATTTTTATGCCTGGATAAAGTTTAAGCATTGCTTGAGTCAAAACATGCTCACAGCTATGTCTCATGGCTAAAAGGGGTAATTTTTTCATCTTGGAAAAGTCCTTTTGGCTTCTAAGGCTTTGCTAGTAACTTCGATAAGATTAGCAGCAAAATCGCCGATAATTGGTAATCCGCCTAGCCATTTTAGAATCAAACTAAGAAAGGCAATAAAAAGAGCAAAACCAATGGTGGCGCCAGTCATCCAGCTCAAGCCACCAATAAAGTTTTTCAAGAAAATAATTCGGTTTTTTTGTTTAATATCGACTCTCATTTTTGGTGTCTCGCAAAACTCGCTATTTGCGAGTGCGTGATTTTGCGTGGTGGGCTCGGTCCGATTTGAACGGACGACCTTTCGCATGTCAAGCGAACGCGCTAACCAACTGCGCCACGAGCCCAAAGCAATTTGATTTTAACATAAGTGAAGAGATGTATTCAACGAGAAGTTAACCAAACTGGGTGGACATGTAGCGTTCTTGGCTAAGCATAAATTTAGTCCCTGATTTTTTAACTTGGCCCCAGTAGTAATTCCTTTTTTTAGCTCTTTGGTTGAAAGCGGCTAACCAGGTAGCTGATTCTTCCACCTTTTTTCTTAGAAAAACAAGGGACTGCCTTAATTTTTCAAAGAAGTTTAAGTGGTAAACGCCTGGCTCAACTGGCACTTGTTTAGCTGCAATTTCAACTTCTTTAGTTAAGTTTTTGGTTGACAAAGCTAGTTTTTTGAGTTCTTCTTGGATAGCCTCAACCTGAAGCCTGGTTTCTCTTTCATTTCGGGTAAAAAGAAGATTTTCTTGGCGTCGAAGATCCCAGAATTCTCCCTGGGCTTTTCTAAAGAATCTTTCTTTTTGGATAGCCTTCTTTGTTTCTTCAAAAGTCAGGGTTTGATTTGGCTTAAGCTCACCGGATTGTTTTTGGGAATAGTCTGAACTTGAGGCCTGTTGAGAAGGCTTGGCTTCTAGGCCACGCAAAATTTCCAGGAATTTATTTGAATTAGTCGTTTTTTTCTTTCTATCCACAATTAGTTCCTGGCAGGAAGGACTTGTAAAATATTACTATAGTTTTAATAGATTGTCAATGACTTTTCTTTTCCGGAGTAGTTGGCGGATATAAATTTGTTGGTCTGGTGTCTTAAGCCCAATTCTTACTTTTTCATCAGGGACAGCTTCGATCATTTTTTCAATTTCAGCCTCAGTTACTGTCACTTTTTCTTTTTCGGCAATTTGGGCAAGAACCAGTTCTAATTTTAACGTTTCTTCGGCCTGTTTGCGGTATTCGTCTCTTAATTGTTGGTTGGTTTTACCCGTTGAAGTCAGATATTGTTCAACCGTTAAACCCAATTGATTGGTTTGGTCAATCAGGCGAGAAAACATCCGGTTGACTTCTTGTTCAACAAGGATTTCTGGGAGTTTAATCTGGATATTGCCAGCTAAAACTTTAAAAATCTGGGCAATTTTGTCTTCGCGAGTCAGTTTGTTCGTTTGTTTTTCTTTATCTGGTGTCCAAATTTTCCCTGGAGCCAGCTGTTTTTTGATTTCAACCCGGTAATCACCCAGTTTAACTTCAGGTAATTCACAGGTTAAGGCTTTAATTTGCCAATCTTTGCCTTCTTGTAAACTGACCACTTTGATTTGGGGATTTAAAATAGGTTTTATATTTTGCTCTTTAACTGTCTCAGTGTAAACTTGGGGAATTAAAGTTTTTAAAACTTCCTCGTAAAGAGCATTTTTGCCTATTTTTTGCTCAACTAATTTTTGTGGTGCTTTTCCTTTCCGGAAGCCTTTAATTTCGACTTTAGCTGCCTGTTTTTTTAGAACTTCATCATAAGAAGTTTTTACCCTTTTTAAGGGAATGGTGATAGTTAATTCAATTGTCCCATCAGGGAGTTTGTTTAATGCAGAAATCATTAACGGTGTCCACCTAAACTTCGCGGCTGCCTAGTGACTGCCGGCTTTCTTCTAAAAACCAACCTTTTAAACCGGTCAGGCGTCCGGTAAGACAGCTTTTTGGGATTTTTCTTTGTAGGATCGTTTGTCTTTTCCATAAAGCCAATTTTAACATAAAGAGCTTAAGTTGTGTAGTTTAAGAATGAATAAGTCTTTTTTAGATTTTTTTTGAGATTTCTGAAAGTTTTCTTCTTGAAATTGGGCTTGGCTTTTTGACAGGATAACCAATTGGTAGCACAGCCATTGGTCGGAGATAATCTTTAAGTTTTAAAACTCGTTTGACTTCTTCTTCATCAAAAGCGCCAATCCAGCAAGTACCCAAACCCAAAGCGGTAATCGCCAACCATATTTGTTGAGTGGCAATGGCCGTGTCCTGGATAGTAAAAAAATCAGGACCGTGTCTGGTGGAGTGAGTATCAGCCAAACGTTTATCAGAGCAGACTATGATGATCACTGACGCCTCGCCAACAAAATTTTGACCAGAGCAGGCATCAACCATTTGGGTTTTAAACTTGGGGTCTTTGACAACGACAAAAAACCAGTCCTGTAAATTGCGAGCTGAAGGGGCTAACTGGCCAGCCTCAAGAATTTGTTCAATTTGCTCTTCAGTTACCTCTTTTGAACTATCGAATCTTCTTACAGAATGTCTTTTTTTAATAACTTCAAAAAATTCCATAATTAGTTTTTTAAGTATAAAACAAAGGAAATAATTCAAATTTAGCTTTTTCGCGGTTGTTAATCAGCTTTTTTTCTATGAAGATTTTTTCTGTTTTAGCCTTTTTTTCTAGATATTTCTTTTTTGTGCGAGTGCCAAATTTTATGTGGCATTCTATTCCTCTTCTTTGGCAAAATGAGATTACTCGTTCGGCGCAGTCGTCATAAAATTTTTCATTACCATTAAATTGTGAGGAGCGAGTATTGTAATTTAACTTACCAAATATTATTTTATCTACAAAAGATACTTTTGTTAACAAATCATCTAAATTTTGTTCTGCTAAATTGGGAGTTGGATATGGTTCCATGCTAATCCAAGTTTTTAAACCTGCAGCACGAAGCATTTTTAGTGATTCTATTCTCTTTAAAAAAGGGGCACTGAAAGGTTCAAATTTTGATTTAAATTCCCTATTTAAAGATACGAGTGTTATCCCGTATTCATTATTAGCTCCATATTTTTCTTTGTCTAATAAATTTTTAGGATACATTCCTTTAGTTAGAACAGTACAACGAATATTATCTTTATTTAATCTTGCAATTATCTTTAGAGTTAAATTTACGACTTCATATTGTCCATACATGAAAGGGTCTGTACTAAAACATAAATGAACAAATTTAATTTTATGTTTATATTTAGGAATTTCTTTGTCCAGAAGTTCTAAGGCATTAGCAACAATTTTTGGCTTAATCCAATCTTGGTAACCCTTTATTATTCCACATCTTTGTTTCATCATCATAGCGTAGCAGGGATATTTACAACCATGGGAGCAGCCTTCTATGTGGTTTAGGCTGTAATCGGCATATTCAACACCACTTTTATAGAGGAGAGTTTTGCGATGAATTTTAGGCAGGCTTTTAGAAATCACTGAATACAGTTTAAAAGATTTTTAATTAAAGGTCAAAATCTCTTTTGATAAGAAAGGGCATTTTCGTTTGCCCGTCGTAAGTTTCGCTGTCTTTTTTACTAAAAATGTCATCTACGATTTTTTTGGCTACAACAGAGCGACTTGCAAATAAAAGATAATAGGCAGCCTCATTTTTAGAAGGACGAAGCATGCGGTAGACTGAGGAATGTTGCAGCTTCGTATCTTTAAGAATTTCTTTTGCCCAATTTTGCAAGACTTCTCTTTCCGGTTTATCAAAGCACTCGAGCATAAGTTTTAAACCAAGGCGAGAACTAACAGAGTCTATTAATTTGAAAAGTTGCTCATTTGTTTCTTTCTTTAGAACCATATTCTTCACTTTTCCTAGGACCCTGGGTGTTCCGCATATATAATTGAGAAGTAAGTCGTTCGGCCCTTTTTTGCCTATAATATCCCTGACTGTTGTCTTTTTCAACTCTTTTAGCCCCCAAGGGTCAACGAAGAACAGTGTGGCATTATTGCCGACCTCTTTAAAGATACTGTTAATTTCGTCATTTATGTCGGCGTGGCGAATTGAGAAATCTACGATTCCCCTGTATTGTTGACAAAACTTTTGCAAGTCAACCACGTATTTCTTTTTTGTTTCTACAAAAATGCACTTCAGTTTTACCTCACCGCTAAACTTTTTTTGGAAAAATTCTGCACAGTTTAAGGCTATTAGCGGAGAGCCATTTACAGAGTTTGGCTTTGCGTCTTTGTGATACTTTCCTCTGCCGGCGAAACAATCTATGTAGTATGCAGTTTTGAAATTTTTATGTCCATATTTTCTCCATTGGTTGAAAATAATTTTCGCCCAAGGATAGAGGTATTCTTCTAGTATCTTTAATTTCCTTTCGGTGTGCGGTCTGTCTGTTAAGTCCCAGTAATTTTTATTCATTTCGTTACTTAATTTTATCAATAGTTATTTATTTTTTATAGTACCTTTTTCCTTTTAATTTTTCCGGCAGTAAGGATTTATTTTTGTCAGGATATTTTTCGTAACCACTGCCATAGCCCAATTTACTCATTAATTTGGTAGTTGGATTTCTTAAATTGAGAGGGATGGGTAAATTGCCGTGTTTTTTAACATCGGCTTGGGCAGCTCTCAAACCGTTGTAAGCACTCCTGTTTTTAGGAGCTTGGCATAAATAAACGACGCCATGAGCCAGGTTAATCGCACATTCAGGATAACCGATGGTGTCACAAGCTCTGAAAACCTCATTGGCGACCACGAGAGCGGTTGGTAAAGCCATTCCTATGTCCTCGCTGGCAAAGATGACCATTCTTCGGGCAATAAAAAGGGGGTCCTCACCTGCTTCCACCATTCTGGCCAGATAATAGAGGGCGGCATCAGCATTGCTGGCACGCATACTTTTAATAAAAGCACTAATAGTGTTGTAATGCTCCTCCCCTGCCCGGTCATAAAGTAAAGATTGCCGTTGAAACACCTCTTTAATTAATTGAAGTGTGACATATTTACCACTTTTATTAATTGAATCGGCAATTTCAATTGCGTTTAAGGCAATTCGGGCATCGCCATTACTGGCTTGGATCAAAAACTTTTTGGTGTTGGCAGACATCTTGGTTTTAAGCGCTTTAAGACCGCGGTTAATAATTTTTTCAAGCTCTTTTTCATTGAGATTTTCCAAGACAAAAACCCGGCAGCGTGACAAAAGGGGGCCAATAACTTCAAAACTAGGATTTTCAGTGGTGGCGCCAATAAGAATAATCGTGCCTTTTTCAACATGAGGCAAAAAAGAATCCTGTTGGGCTTTGTTAAAGCGATGAATTTCGTCTAAAAATAAAATTGTCTTTTGATGATAAAGAGTCAGTCTTTCTTTGGCTTCCTTAACGGCTTTGCGAACATCGGCCAAAGTGGTGGTGACGGCGGAATGATGAAGAAAGTGACTTTTGGTTGTTTGGGCAATAATGTAAGCAAGGGTTGTTTTGCCTGAACCAGGCGGCCCCCAAAAAATCATCGAAGGCAGTTGGTCGGACTCAATTAATTTTTTGATGATGCCGTTTTGCCCAACCAAATGCTTTTGACCGACGAATTCAGCTAAAGTTTTTGGTCTGATTCGATCGGCCAAGGGAGTTTGAGGCTTTTTCATGAATTAATTTTACCCCGAAAGAATCCCGAATGCAAGACTTAAATTGTCAACTTGAGACCATCATAAGCAATAAGGGAATCGTTGACAAGAACAGCCGGTCGGAGTCTTTTGTCGTGTGGGTCTTTTGACTGGCAAATATCGCAATCACACCCCAAGCGAGGTAGAGGCCAACCAGCACTAGTGCCGAGAAAGAGAACTTTCACAAAAAACTTTTAAAAAATTCAAGAAATGGGTTAACAATTGGGTCAACTAAGGGGTTGACGGTTAAAGGGGTTTTAATGACGAAGAAAATAGCAAAGACCGAGATAATTGTCCCGGCAACCAGGTGATAAATTTCAATTTCTTCTTGCGGTTTGAAAAGTAAGCTAAACCCGTAAATTCCTGAAAGGATGATTAAGAGCCAGTAAACAATCGCTTTTTCAATTAAACCCTCTTGGATTAACAAGCCGAAAAAATCTTGGGTGATCTCGATTTGAGGATAAACAAAGAAAACAAGGCTAGCCGAATAAAAAACTTGGAAAAGGGCGGTGCCAATAAGAACAACAGAAAGGAGTTTTGAAAAAGCGTGTTTTAAATCCATAATTTTATCTTATCATTCGTATCTTAAGGCATCAATTCTTTTGAATAATCCCGAAGAGCCTTAATCAGCTTTCTTTGTAGGTCATACTTATCAAGTGAAGCAATGGCTTGCCATTTTTTAACCTTATCGCCTTTTTTGACTCCAACCCAGGCAAGTTTACCTGAGGTTTGAAATTTTAAAGTGACTTGGTTTTCAGCTTCAACTCCACCCGAGGCAGAAACGGTTTGAATAATTTCTTCTTTTTTGATTTTCGCGGTTTCGTATTTTTCTTCAGGAGGGAGAAGAGCTGATTTTGCTCGGGGCAGACCAATTATTAACCCTAAAAATAAAACTAAAAAACCAACACCCAAAATAATTTTATGCGATTTTATAAATGTGACTATGCTTTGAAGATACTTTTTCATAGTGGACGAGGAGAGATTCGAACTCTCACGGCTAAAAGCCATACGGTCCTAAGCCGTATGCGTCTGCCAGTTCCGCCACTCGTCCTTGGGTTAATTTTCTGGTTCTTATTTTATAATTTTTAGATGGTTAATTCAAAACCAGTCAGACAGTCAGAAGTTTGGGAACATTCAATTTTTTGCATAAAAAGGACCACTTTTCCAGCCCATGTTTTTGAGGGCGGCGCGTACACGGGTCCGATTTTGTAAGGATTATCTAATCCTCTGGCATAGTATTTTTCGCTTAAAACCTTAGCGACATGTTCAATTGACTCTTCCCAAGATTTAAACTTAAAATAGCCATTATTCCAGCCATAAGCGTTAAATGAGTTTTCAGGAATTTGCTTACCAAAAGTGGATTCCACACCGGTGATGGCTGGAATTAGTCGCCAGTCAAGTTGGTATTTATCAGCTGTTTTAACAAAGCAATCGGCATAATCAGCCAAAGGAGAATGATAAAAATTTAAAAAGTTTTTTAGTTGATCTACCCTTGGGTCAGGATTTTTAATGCCCAAAACACTGTTTTTAAGTACAGCTGAACTAGCCGCTGTTTGGGTAGCAAGAGCGGTTTGAGGAATAAAAAAGGAAATGATTAAGGCGCTTAAAAAGGGTGCCAGTGTTTTTAATCCCATAAAAAAATCCTAAAGTAAGCCGTGAAGGCTTACCTCAGGATCTAGTCAGAATTATACCAGAGCCTATAGTATTTGTCAAGTTTTTTATGGTAGAATTAGAACGATGAAATTTAAGCTCCACTCACCTTTTCCGCCTGCCGGCGATCAGGCTCAAGCGATTGAAGGGCTGATCTTGGGAATGAAAAAAGGCAAGCCCCATCAAGTTTTGCTGGGCGTGACTGGCAGTGGTAAAACTTATACCGTTGCCCAAGTCATTGCCCAGGTTCAAAAACCGACCTTGGTCATATCCCATAACAAAACTCTGGCTGCCCAACTTTATCAGGAGTTTAAGGAATTTTTTCCTCAAAACGGCGTCGGTTTTTTTATCTCTTATTATGATTATTACCAACCTGAAGCTTATATTCCCCAGACTGATACCTATATTGCCAAAGAAACCGATATTAACCAAGAAATTGACAAGTTAAGACTCCAAGCTACCAGTCTGCTTTTTTCTCGGCAAGACGCGCTGATTGTGGCTTCAGTTTCTTGTATTTACAATCTTGGCTCCCCTTTTGAATATGGTCGTTATGCCATTGATTTAAAAAAGGGCCAAAAGATTGACCAAAAAAAGTTTTTATATCGGTTGGTTTCTCTTCATTATTCTCGCTCAAAAATGGAGCTCAATCGAGGCAATTTTCGACTACGAGGCGAAACAATTGAAATTTTTCCTGCCTACAGTGATGAAATTTTGCGACTCAGCATCACCAATGGCCGGTTAAAAAAATTAACTCTCAGGTCGTTATTTGCCGGTGACCAGGTAGAAGTAGAAGGTTTTCTCATTTATCCGGCTAAACACTATTTGACTAATCCCGACATTTTGAATGAAGCTTTTCGGCAAATAAAGGAAGATTTAAAAATTAGAACCAGCGAGTTGAAAAAACAAAAAAAAATGTTGGAGGCGCACCGGCTTGAGCAGCGGGTCAAGTATGATTTGGAGATGATTAGGGAAACGGGTTATGTTAATGGGATTGAAAATTATTCTCGTTATTTTGATGGTCGAGCTCCAGGTGAACCACCTTGGGCTTTAATTGATTATTTTAAACATCTTTATGGTGACGATTTTTTAGTGGTGATTGATGAATCTCATATGACTGTGCCTCAGCTGCGGGGAATGTATCGGGGCGACAGGTCTCGGAAAACATTTTTAATTGAATTTGGTTTTCGTTTGTCCTCTTGCCTTGATAATCGGCCGTTGAAATTTAATGAATTTGCTCAACGTGTTCCCCAAACGATTTATGTTTCTGCCACTCCCAACGACTGGGAAATTCAAAAAGCAGACAGTAAGGTAGTCGAGCAATTGATTCGGCCAACTGGTTTGGTAGATCCTGAGGTGATGGTTCGACCAGAAAAGGGTCAAATTCAAGATTTAGTCAAGGAAATTTTAAAAAGAAAAAAACAAGGCGAACGGGTTTTGGTGACTACTTTAACCAAAAAAATGGCCGAAGAACTGGCCTTTTGGCTAAAAGACCTCAAAAACACCAAAGCGCCAATCACTGTCCATTATCTTCATGCCGATGTGGCCACTTTGGAAAGAAGCGATATTTTAGCTGATTTAAGAAGAGGTAAATATGATGTCATCGTCGGCGTCAATCTTTTAAGAGAAGGGTTAGATTTGCCCGAAGTTTCTTTGGTAGCGATTTTGGATGCTAACAAACAGGGTTTTCTTCGGTCCAAAACATCCTTGATTCAAACTATGGGTCGGGCGTCCAGAAATGTTTCCGGACAAGTTATTTTGTATGCTGACCAATCTTCTTGGGCAATGAAAGAGGCGATTAAGGAAGTTAACCGAAGAAGAAAAACTCAACTAGCTTATAACCGCGAGCATGGAATTACACCCCGAACCATTCAAAAACCCATTCGCGATAGAATTGTTAAGAAATCTGCTAAAAAGCAAAAAAAGTCAAAATTTTCCGAAATTGATTTAGAAGCTTTAACGCCCGGTGATGCCAAAAAATTGATCCCTAAATTACGCCGAGAAATGCGCCAAGCCGCAGCCGCATTGGAATTTGAAAAAGCAGCCGAAATTCGCGACCTGATTGAAAAAATCTCTCGAGGCTAAACATATTTAATTTATCAGGAGAATTTAGGTTTTCAAGATTGCCCTAAGTTCATGGATATTTTCAGTAAGTTCCGCTACCCATTCATTTTCTTGGGCTCTTCTAACAAAATCTTTAATTGCTTTTTTTATCTTTATCCGAGGTGTCTCGCCAGAATGGTTTAGAAGAAATACTGCGGCTCCGCCGGCTGGAAACACCTGAGTATCTGTAGTGGCCATGCCAATCATTTCGGTAATGACTTTTTTTCTTGTTCCCGCCATGGAGATTTTTAATGATGCCAAAGCCGTAGCCACAACGCCTCGGACATCAGGGTTTTCATCAGTGACATATTCTAAAAGCTCTTGGGCCATCTTGCTTCCATTAACGCCTCCCAATTGAGGAACTAGTGTATTATCCACCTCGCCCCAATCCCCTCTTCTGGTAGCTTCAATGAGTCCCGTTGTTAAGTCTTTGACTGATAATGTTCTTTGGATCGCTTTTTCAATCATTTTATCTTATAAGAAATTATACTTCGTCACTTTGTTAGACTCGTATTTCGAGCTTGTGAGAAACAAGCTCTGCTTATAATTCTCTCTGATTATATCATATATATAGGATATACCCAAGGACAGGTTTTGTTTGATGATATAATGATCTAAAACAATTATGAGATATCGAAGTTTTGGAAAATTGGTTTGGCAGCTAAAGAGGTAGCTTTTTTCTTTTTTCTCTTACCTCCCTATCCTTCCACATTTTTGGCAACATATCTTCTGGTTTCCAGGCAGCTTTAATTGCTTTTAAATTAGGGGCGGTTTGATATTTGCCACTGACCGTATAGTCTTCACCCAAAATGGGGTCGACTTGGAAAAAAGCTATCTGGGCAACTCTTCTCCCTGCTACTAAAGGGATTGTATAATGCTTTGAGTTGTTAGTTACTTCCATCGTCCAGCGGTTAATATAGCCCACATCGCCCCATCCAGCACACTTACAAACTTCAATAAAGTTTCGGCCAATTGAAGAACGAGCTTTCATTAAAGTGGTGATGAGATTGCGACCGCCAATAAACTCTTCGGTGTGACAAAGAAAGGTTTCCCCTGGGGGTATCCAAATTACCAAATCATCTGGTTCAACTCCTCCTGGCAAGATAATGCCGTATTCTTGGCAATATTCAGAAGCTTTCACGGCTTTTTTTGGTTCCCCCCAAACTCTTCTCACGTCTTTCTCTGAATAAGGACTGTAGATACCAATACCGCCCACTGGATCTTCCTCAGAATAATACCATTTACCTAAAGAGACATCATAACTGACAGTGCCTAAATTTTCTTGCTTAAAAGGACTAATGACTATATTACCTTTTTCCATCTGATCTAAGATTGCCCGATCAGAAAGAAGCGAACGATTAGGCTCAAGCTCTGGGTTTTTTCCCGCCATAAACGCAATTTTACCACTAAAGGCAAGTTTTGTCTGGTGGTATAATGCTTTAAAACAATTATGAGATATCGAAGTTTTGGAAAATTGGATTGGCGACCATCGGCACTTGGTTTTGGGGCGATGCGCTTGCCTATCGTTGATGGTGACTCTTCAAAAATTGTTGAAGCGAAAGCCATTAAAATGATTCGTTATGCCATTGACCAGGGCGTTAATTATATTGATACTGCCTATCCGTATCACAAAGGTAATAGCGAAATAGTGGTCGGTAAAGCTTTAAAAGATGGCTATCGAAAAAAGGTTAAACTGGCAACTAAACTGCCTGTTTGGCTGGTTGAAGAAGGTAAAGATTTTGACAAATTTTTAGATGAACAACTTAAGAAGCTAAAAGTTAACCATATTGATTTTTATTTATTTCATGGGTTAGATAGGCAGCGCTGGGAGAAAATTTGTAAGCTTGATATTTTTTCTTGGGCGGAAAAAGCATTAAGCGATGGCCGGATTGGCTATTTAGGTTTTTCTTTTCATGACAGTTATAAAGTTTTTCAAAAGATAATTGACGATTATAATAAATGGACTTTTTGCCAGATTCAATACAATTTTTTGGATGTTGATTTTCAAGCCGGCAAGCGGGGGTTAAAATACGCTGCCTCAAAAGGTTTGGCCGTTGTTGTCATGGAACCACTAAAGGGAGGCAAACTTGCCGAGCTACCTCAAGCGATTCAAAAAATGTGGCAAAAAGCTAAAGCAAAACGGACGCCTGTGGATTGGGCTTTGCAGTGGGTTTGGAATCAACCAAGGATTTCTCTTCTTTTAAGCGGCATGAGTACTTTGCAGCAGGTAAAAGAGAATGTTCAAAGTGCTAATCTTTCGGCTGTAAACTCATTAAAGCCAGAGGAACTTTCCCTAATTGACCAAATTAGGGAAAAATACGAAAAGTTAGTACCTATTTCTTGTACTCAATGCAAGTATTGTTTGCCATGTCCTCAAGGAATTAACATTCCCCGAATTCTTGATATTTACAACAACGCCAAATTTTTTGGACGTCTTAAGAAAGCAAAATCTTCTTATCAGTCACTTGATAAAAAGGCTAGTAGTTGTGTTCAGTGTGGCCAGTGCGAAAAGCTTTGCCCTCAAAAAATTGAAATTCGAAAATGGCTTAAAAAAGCAGACGCCCTTTTGTCCTCTCCAGACCAACTATAAATTTGTGGCTCTTTTGAGTTTGGTTTTTAGGCGGCAAGAAGAAAAGCGATAATTGAAAGAATGAAGAAAGCCAGCCAACCGGTGGTGCAAGCCACTAGTTTGATTGCTTTAGTAGTTTGTTTTTCTTTCCAAAATAAAATAACGGGGTAACCTAAGGCTAAAAGCCCGCAAATCAAAAGTGAAATGACTAAGATGATTAGAAGAAGCACTGGACCAAGGTAATGATTCATTGGCCCAAACCACTTATCCCCTCGCCAAAACAAAGTTCCCACCAAGCCACAATAAACCACCAACCCCACTGCCTGCAAAAAAGCAACAAAAGGCAAAGAGAAATTTTTAAAATAACTAGATATTTTCTTCACTATTCAGATTATAGCATGTTGCCGCAATTATGCTGGTAGACTATATTTTTGGTGGTATAATGGCGATTGCCGCGGGTTTCGGTGGTGAATTTTGCGTGGTTAGATATGAAAGACTACATTTTTGTCAAAGGGGCCAAAGAGCATAACTTGAAAAATATTTCGGTGAAAATTCCGAAAAATAAGCTAGTGGTTTTTTCAGGTGTTTCTGGTTCTGGTAAGTCCAGTTTGGCGATGGATACTTTGTATGCTGAAGGCCAACGTCGCTATGTGGAAAGTTTATCTACTTATGCGCGCCAATTTTTGGGTATGCTGCCTCGGCCCGAGGTGGATAGCATTGAGGGTTTATCGCCTTCAATTGCCATTGACCAGCATGGTCTTTCCCACAATCCTCGCTCAACGGTCGGCACGGTCACTGAAATCTATGATTATTTAAGAGTTTTGTTTGCCCGTATTGGTCATCCTCATTGTCCTTCCTGTGGTCGGGAAGTAGCTCGCCAAACCAGTGAGCAGATTGGACGACAAATTATTGAGTATGCCAAAAAACAATTGAGGGCTAAATCTAGCCGTCAGCTTCGATTGCTAGTTCTCTCCCCTATTGTTCGTGACAAAAGGGGAGAATTTAGCAAGCTTTTTGACAATTTAAAAAACAAAGGCTTTGAGCAAGTCAGAATTGACGGCTGGATCTATGATTTGAATGAGGATTTTGTTTTAATCAAGACTAACCGCCACAATATAGATGTCGTTGTTGACCGGATTGTTTGTTCAAAAAAACAGTTGGCTGAGAAAAAATTTTTTCAAAGAATCAAAGATGATATTGAGATTGCTTTAGATTTATCTTCTGGTTTGGTGATTGTCAGTCGAGTTAGTGATCCTTCTTTTGAGCTTCCCCGAAAACCCCAAAAGATGACCGACACGATTTATTCCTCGCGCTTTGCTTGCCCCGATTGCAATCTTTCTTTACCTGAAATTGAGCCAAGAATTTTTTCTTTTAACTCCCCTTTCGGGGCTTGTCCGGAGTGTAATGGCTTGGGAGTCAAACTTAAAATTGACCGAAGCAGAGTTTCTTTTTGGCGAGCAGAAGAATTGGAAAGGCGCTATTACACTACTACCTCTGATGTGGTCCGCGAAGAGATTGGAAAATTGATGATTAAAGAAACTTGCCCGGCCTGTCAGGGAAAGAAGTTAAAAAAAGAATCTCTAACAATCACGATTAATAGTTATTCGATTGCCCAAGTAGCCTCTTGGCATTTAAAAAAGTTTTTTCAGTGGATATCCAGTCTTGAAAAAAAATTGGCTTCTGAAAAAGAAAAAGAAATTGCCCACTCTTTGATAAAACAAATAAGCAGCTATCTTTCTTTTTTGATTTCTGTTGGGGTGGGCTATTTGACTTTAGACCGAGGTGCTTCGACTTTGTCAGTTGGTGAGGGTCAAAGAATTCGTTTAGCGTCTCAGGTAGGTAGTGGCCTGACCGGAGTGCTTTATATTTTAGATGAGCCGACAGTGGGGTTGCATGCGCGGGACGTCAAACAATTAATGGTGATTTTAAAAAAATTAAGGGATTTGGGTAATACTTTAATCGTGGTAGAGCATGAACAAGCAGTTTTGGAAGCGGCTGATTGGATTTTAGATTTTGGCCCTGATGCCGGTAAAGAAGGAGGTCAAGTGATTGCGCAGGGAACACCAGCCCAGATTAAGGGGGCAACTAGCTCTTTGACTGGAAAATATCTGGCCGGTAAAAAGAAAATTCCGTTTTTTCCAACCAAAGCCAAAAATAGTATTAATTGGTTAAAAATAAATGGTTGTCAAACTCATAACTTAAAAAAGATTGAATTAATGCTCCCGTTGAGTCGGATGACTTGTATTACTGGCGTTTCTGGTTCAGGTAAATCAAGTTTGGTGATTGATACTTTGTATCCGGCTTTAAAAAAGGAATTAAATCCTGATTTTAAGGAAAAACTAGGCAAATTTAGCTCGATTTCTGGAGTTGAACATATTAATCGGGTCTTGATGATTGACCAAAGCCCAATTGGCAAAACCTCTCGGAGTAATCCGAGCACCTACATCGGCGTTTTTACCGATATTAGGCACCTTTTTACCCAAACTAAAGAAGCCAGATTGAGAGGTTTCACCCAAACGCATTTTTCTTTTAACACTGAAGGTGGTCGTTGTGAGGCTTGCCAAGGCCAAGGTAAGCTGCGTGTCCAGATGCAGTTTTTACCTGATGTTTGGGTAGAATGTGAAGAATGTCGAGGAAAAAGATTTCAAGAAAATGTTTTAGAAGTTGAATTTAAGGGTAAAAACATTGCCCAAATTTTGAAAATGACTGTTAAAGAAGCTTTGGCGTTTTTTGAAGCGATTCCAGTGGTGGCCAGAAAACTTGAAGTCTCGGAAAGAATCGGCTTAGGTTATTTGGAATTGGGGCAAGCCTCCCCTACTCTTTCAGGTGGGGAATCTCAGCGTTTAAAACTGGCACGAGAATTAGTTAAAAAAAGTGAAGGCAAAACAGTTTATCTTTTGGATGAACCGACAACTGGGTTACATTTCGCTGATTTAATAAAATTGTTGCAGGTTTTAAAGGCTTTAGTTAATCGAGGCGATACGGCCGTGGTGATTGAGCATAATTTGGAAGTGGTTAAGCAGGCTGATTGGATTGTTGATTTAGGGCCGGAAGGCGGTGATGCCGGTGGTTATATTGTTGCCGATGGGCCTCCACGAAAAATTGCTCAGAACTCAAAATCTTGGACTGGCAAATATCTTAAGAAGTATTTAAATTTTTAAAATGAGTAAAAACAAAGATTTAAGGCTATATCAAGACCTGCCCAACAAGCCAGGAGTTTATCTTTTTAAAGATAAATCTGGAAAGGTTTTATACATAGGCAAAGCGATAAACTTAAAAAATCGAGTAAAAAATTACTATAGTGAAAAGAATGTGAATACTAGAATAAAAAATTTACTCACACAAACTGTTAAAATTGATTTTGTCACCACTAAAACAGAGATTGAATCTTTGCTTTTGGAGGCACGGTTAATTAAGCAATATCGGCCAAAATATAATGTTAGGCTTAAAGATGATAAACGGCATTTATATGTTGGCATTAGCAGGCAAAAATATCCAGCCGTTCTCTTAATTCGACAGCCGGAAAAAGAGACTAAACTTTTGGATTGGTTTGGGCCCTTCCCTACTTCCCAAAGTATTCGTGAAGTCCTTCGTTTGTTAAGAAGGATTTTTCCTTTTTGCGCTTGTGGAAAATTACCTAAAAGTTGTTTTTACTCTCATTTAAATCTTTGCCCAGGTCAGGATGAAAGGCTACTTAGCAACTATCCGCAAACTATCAAAAGTATCCGTTTGTTTTTAAACGGGCAAATTTCACCTGCGGTTTTGGATTTAAGAAAGAGGATGGAAAAATCAGCCAAAAACTTAGAATTTGAGCAAGCAGGTTGCTACAAAAGGCAAATTCAAATGATTGAAAATCTGCTGTTGGGTTTTAAAAGATTTCCTGATGAAGCCAAACCCAGAAAGCAACTTCAAGCTTTAAGAAAGCTTTTGGTGCGTTGGCAAGGGATTGAGCCTGGGACTATTCATCGTTTAGAAGCTTTTGACGTCGCCAACCTGGGTAAAAAACTGATTGTCGGTGCTATGGTGGCTTTTAACGAAGGTGAACAAGAAAAGGCAAATTATCGGCTCTTTAAACTCAAAGAACCCTTCCTGGGCGATCCCGAGGCTTTAAAAGAGATATTATCACGTCGACTTAATCATCCTGAATGGATTTACCCTCAGTTAATTCTGGTGGATGGTGGTAAAGGTCAAGTGAGTGCCGCTTTTAAGGCGCTTAAAATAAAAGGTTTAGCCAAACAAATTGCTCTTATAGGTTTGACTAAAAAGCAAGAAACTATTGTTATTCCAAAAATAAAAAAAGGGAAAATTTCTGGTTGGAAACTTCTTTCTTATGCGGCCGGGTCAGGAATTTTGCAACTTCTCCAATTCGCTCGTGATGAAGCTCATCGTTTTGCCCAAAGATACTATCATACCCTTTATAGAAAGACTACGCTCTCTTCTGAGCCAAAATAAAAATTGAAGGACCCTTAAAAAATGGTGGCCGTAATACTTGAATGATTTCTTCTAGAAAGAGAAGGATTTTCAAAGGTAAAATTTTTTTGCAAAGTGGGTTTCGTAAATTGGAAACCGAAAGTGTTTTGGTGATTTTAAAACCATTTTTTTTCAGTAAATTTTTAATATAATGGGGGTGAAAGTTTAAAAAAGGGATGCAGCCTTTTCTTTTTGGTCCTACTTCAAGGGGTGTTTGGTCAGTTAAATATTTTAAATCTAGTTTAAGTAAAGCCTTAAGAACCGACTTGGTATGAAGTTTATTGGCGTATTCTAAGACTAAAAAACCGCCTGGTTTTAAAGTCCTGGCGGCTTCTTTTAAAGCAGTTGGTGGGCTTTTGAGGTGATGAATGATGCGAATAAAAAGAGCGACATCAAAAACTTCTTTTTCAAAAGGTAGTTTTTCAACATATGCCTTAATAAATTTGAGATTTTTTTTCTTTTTAAATTTATTTTGAGCTTCGTTAAGCATCCTTTCTGAAGGGTCAACAAGAAAACATTTTTTAAACTGAGAGTGATAGACAGGTGCGAGTCGGCCAAAACCAGCGCCGATGTCAATTAAGCTCGCTTTTCCAGGCACTAACTTTAAAAGCCTTTTTAAAGCCATCTGGTCGGCCAGATTTTCGTATTGGCGTTCTTGCCAATATTTTTTATAGTCAAAAGAGGGATCGTCGTAAAAAGGAATGAGCTTCATTCAACTTGGCCAGTTTCCAATTCCTGGATGAATTGGTTGACGCCAAAAGCCCAAGAGCCGGAAGATAGAGGGGTGTATTTGCTCATAATTTCTTCTGGGGTGGTGTAACCTTTGTCAATGTATTTTTCCTTAATCCCTTTAGCGACTGTTTCAATACCTTGTTCCCAGCCTGAAAACAGCAAAGTGCCTCGACTATGAATCCCCCATCCCCAAGCATTATAAGAGTTTGACGGTGCTTTTTTGCCTAGGTTTGATTCTTGTTGGGCAATGGCAACCAAAAGACGCCAGTCAAGACCGTATTTATCTGAAGTCTCAACAATCAAATCAGCGTAGGGTGCCATTGGTGATTGGTATTTTTCTAAATATTTTTTGATGATAATCGGTCGGGCATCGTCGGTTTCAAAAGTTCCCAATACTTTGCCGATTGTTTGTGGCAGAGCGGCGTAGAGTTGAGGCGAAGCTTGAACTGCATTTTGTGAGGAAGAATTTTTATCCAAGAGTGAAAGGCTAGTAGCTAAATTAATAGGTACAAAGATGAAAAACAAAAAAATGAGCAGAAATTTTTTCATAGACAGAATTAAGCTCTAGCATTGAGGATGACATATTATGAGGTTCTTTGTCAAGTGAGCCAGAGTGAGAAATAAGAAGGGGTCAAGACAAGCATCAGGGAAATTCTGGTAAGGCATAGAAAGAGGGCTTTTATAGAACTGGCAACAAAACTTATTGTTGTTTAAAAGCCCTCTTCACCGACTAATTGCTAAGAAAACATGGGTAAACAGTGCCGCATTTCTTGCATCGAGCTTGGTTACCTGGAAGTATCTCGATGGAAGTGTGCATGTTTGCCCCGCATTTGGGGCACTCACATCCTTGGGAGACTGTAGTGTCCGCCACTGGGGTTCCATAAAAACCCACTCGGTGTTCCTGTTCCCTTTGATTTTGAAGGTGCTGGTGCGCCATTGCACATCCTCCTTGAGAGATTATCTGGTTTAGCCGGTGAATTTTATGTTAGTTAAAATAAAATTTAAAGTAAAAGGTAGAACAGTTTCAGTTCTACAGTGATGAAGCTTTTCTTAATGGTGAGACCGGGAGGGCTCGAACCTCCAACCAGCTGCTTAAGAGGCAGCTGCTCTGCCATTGAGCTACGGTCCCTTTGCGCACCCGGAGGGACTCGAACCCCCAACCCCCTGTTCCGAAAACAGATGCTCTGTCCGTTGAGCTACGGGCGCTTGTGAAATCAATACTATAGGATTCTTGGGGTGAGTGAGGGGATTTGCACCCCCGGCTTCCTGCTCCACAGGCAGGCGCTCTAACTACTGAGCTACACCCACCAAGACTACTTACCTATTGTTTCTTTTAGTTGCTTATACAAAACCTCATGACCTCTACCCGATTTCAGAAACTTTTCCCTTGCCCTCGCATCTTTTTCTAAAAGATAGCTTTCATAATATATTAATTTTAATGGTCTTTTGCAAGCAGTTGATTTATTTAGCCCTAAATTATGAAATTCTAGTCTTTTCTTTAGATTAGTTGTAAAACCTATATAAAGATTTTTATCTTTGTCTGATTGTAAAACATAAATGTAGAACATCCTGCTCCACAGCCCTCCGAGTCGGAGGGTCTAACTACTGAGCTACACTCACCATTTCGTTCCTCAATGTAAATACCTCATTCTTAGGCGTTT
>DATLBE010000010.1:0-6153 GCA_035527075.1 Nevskiaceae bacterium
CTAAAAGCCCAATTAAAACCGTTTCCATTTTTGACCAAACCGTATAATTCCCCCTCAAACCCACAATTAAAGTAACAATCAGCAACAAAAGGCTTTGCCAACCAATGCAATTCCAGCTCATCCCGGCATAAGTGCCGTTAACCGTCATTCCAGTCGAATGAGCCAAAAAATCAATTCCCAAAGGTTTAACCAAAACGCCAATCATCTTCACTTCTAAAGGGACAATTTTATTCTGAACCCACATATAAAGGCTGAATTTCTCCACCAGATGGGTTAAAACCTCATTAAAAGAAACCAAAAACGGCAAGACTGCCAAAAAAACAGCCAACAAAGCAAAAATAATAGCAAAAGTTCTTTTTTGTTTCATCTATCTCCCTTTATGGTGGGTCTCGCAGTTCGGCTTGACCTTTCACTAATCTCAGCTTTCTTTTTCTTACCCTGCCAGTAAAAATATTTAAAGTCCCAAAAGAAATTTCCCTCTTGGTGATTTTTTTAACCAGGATTGGCAAAAAAGGAATGAAAAACAGGGCAAAAATCACCATTTCAGGAATAGTGACGGTTGGCGATTGGACATAAGGATTGTTGGTTGGCCCGGTATAAAAAGTCATCGTGCCGGCAGAGTTAGGAGGGGCGACGGTTCTATCCATCCAAAAATCAACGTACAAATAAGGTTCATTATCATCAAAAGTCCAGCCGGTAATCGACCCAGTGGTAAAATTTCTCGCTCCAGCGGTGGCATCCCAAAGATTAAGACTATCTGTATATGATCCCCTCAGTGTTCCTGAAGTAATGCCACTGTTGACCGTATAAACACAAAAGACTGCTGTGCCTGTTGCGCCAGCCTTGGTGTCGCTTTCATAAATTTCCACTATCCAGCTGTCGCTAGCCATGGTCACTCCGAGTCCGTAAGCCTGATCAGATACCCAACCATAGCCTGTCGGAGTAGCCGGACAAACAGTCCCCCCGGTGCCGTTAGTCACTCCAGGCTGCCATTGGTAAGCACCAACCGCCTTATTAATATAAGAAACAATCGTCGTCGTGTCCTCAGCACCATCAGTGGTGTCTTTCTTCATTAACCAGGAATTGTTATTGCCTGAATAAGGATCATTAGATAAGTAAAATTGGTCAGGAGAGGCATAAACAATTGGCACAAAACGGGCCACGCTGCCGATCGTAAGAGTGGTCACCAAAAGAATTACTAAAGCCACTTTCGAAACCCAGCGGATTCGTTTAGGTTTTATTTTAAAGTCACCAAATCGATTATTAGCGGTGGCTCGAGCCACATAAGCATTCTTTTGATAAACGTAAGCTGGAGCAAGCTTACTTACCGAGGTAACAACTGCTGGAGCCGGCCTCCTCCCAGGAATAATTCCCGTCACCCAACGGTAAAACTTGCCTCGGGTAAAGATGTCAGTAATCTTGCCTGATTTAGGCGTTCTAAACCAAATACCTTCTTTAGGCTCTAAAAAGCCTTTGACCGCCGCATAGGCTTGAAAAGGAACAACTAGATAACAAAGGGCAACAAAAGATAACAAACCAAGATAATCCTTTTCTTCGGCTTCTTCTAAAAACAAACCTACGGCGTTAACTAAGGGCAAGGCAAAAAAATTAGTGAGGACCAAAGACCAACCCCACAAATCCGTCCAAAAAGGCAACCTAGTTCGAAAGACAGCTTCTGAGATTAACCAAGAAAAAGTGCCCACAATGAAAAAGGCAGCCTGCAAATAATAAGGAGTCAAGTAAAGAAACTCTAGTTTCTCCATTAAAGTCAGTCTGGGGTTAAAGATAAGTTTTAAGAATTGTTTTCGGGTATTGTAGGAATGGCCTTCAGCCCATCTCATTCTTTGGCGAATCAGGCGCTTAAGAGTAGAAACACATTCTGAGGGAGCCTGAACGTAAGGGGTAAAAACTACTTTAAAGCCTTTCTCATAAACTCGCAACGTTAATTCATAGTCCTCAGTGATAGAGACACCCCAACCAAAGTGTTTGAGAACATCAGCTCGAATACAATAGACAGAGCCATGGATAATCTTCATGGCACCTAAAATCTCCTGACCTGGTCTTTCAATCACATAAGAACCAGCATACTCAGTTCTCACCCCCCTGGTAACCCAGTTCTCTGATTTGTTTAAAACATGCCACTGATAACCAGCCACAACCGCAGTATTAGACTTGCCCCTAATTTTGGCAACCTGTTGGTCTAAGACTTTTTGGGTTTGTTTGTCAATCTCAACCTTTTCATTGGTGTCATAGGGCATGGTCATCAAGCCTTGAGCCCGGAAATTCTTCTTCTCCTCCCAACCACCCGTGGCTTTAAAATACTTGGCAAATTGTTCCAAGGTATCAGGATAAGGAATAAAATCAGCATCAAAAATACAAACAAATTCTGTTTGGGGATCTAGGTTTTGAAGGGCATAGCCTAAAGCACCACCTTTAAAGCCTGACCTGGTTTTTCGGTGAATGACTTTTAAAATTGGTTTGCCCTTGGGTTTAACCACAGTCACTTCTTCCTTATCTTTGCCTATGTATTTAGTAACTTTGCCTAGCTTTTTTTGATAATTTAAAACAATCTCTACGGTTTCATCAGTGGAATCATCACAAATAATCACTTCATAGTTGGGTCGGCCCTCCGAATTTGAGGGATAGTCCATACTCATACAGGCATTTATAATTCTTTCTGCCACCTTTTTTTCATTATAAAAAGGCAATTGAATTGAGAAAAAGGGAAAACGCTTTAATTTAATATGGTCTAAATTGGGTTGCAGACCACCAGCTTGCATCCCTCCATTACCGTTACCGTTACCATTCCCGTTGCCATTCCCATTTAATCCAAAAATTCTTTTTAACCATCCTGAGCCTGCCGAACGACCATAAGTCTCCCCTTGCTCTTCCAAAGAACGGCGGGAAAAAGATAAAACTAAGGCCAAAGTTAAATAATATTTCATGGAATAGATAAAGAAAAATGAGCCAACTACCAACGCTATTGAGGCAAAAACAAAGCCAATTTTGGAACCAAATGTTGGCGCTCCACCTAAAAGAGTGCCAAAGTAACCTAAGGCCCCCAAGCCAACAACAGTTAAAAAACAAACCAAGGTGCTGGTTGAAACTAGCTTGACCAATCTCTTCCGTGCTTCTATTGGTAAGGCAAAAAGTTTAGCAAAGGCTTCCTCTCCAGCGCCAACCAGCCGAATGACAGGTGTGATTTGGCCCCGAGCATAAGCTAACCGTTTCTCATAAGTGTTTAAATCATGCCGTCGTAAAATATTTTGGACCCCGTGATAGCCAACGATTGGCTTATGGGCAATCCTAGGCAAAACTTGGACAATCCTTTCAATCCCCAGCTGAGGATATTGGGCCACCGCGGAAAGAACCGCTTCTTCATATTTTTCTGGAGTCTGGCGGTAATATCGTTCGACTTCAGGCTTCTTATCAACCAATGCCTCTAATTTTTTATCCGCTGGTGCTTCTTGATACCGCTTCAGCCATTTGTAGAAATTGGGTCGGGAGATTTGATAGTCTTGACAAGCTTTGGTGACTGGCTCGCCATACTTCGCCACTCTCTCAATCATTTCCAAGCGTTTAGTTGAGGAAAGTTTGGAAACCTCTAAGGCAGGTTTTACTTTTTTTGAAGGTAATAAGCAAATCCTTTGAGGCTTTTTAGGAGCCACTGTACCTTCTTTTTTATATCTTTTAAGCCAGCGATAAAAAAGAACCCGCGAAATACCTGCCTGGTGGCAAATTTTACTAACGGGTTCGCCTTTAAAAACAACCCTTTCTATTAATTTTAATCGTTCCTTGAGAGAGAGTTTGGGTGGCAGCCTGCCCTCCTTATGTTAACATTAAAACTTAATTTACATATCTTTCTCAGGTTTACACACTAATGTTAACACCAAGTGGGTACACAATGTCAAGTACCAATTTTTGAGCACTCTTATATAAAATTAAGTAACCATAGGCTAAAATTAAGAAATCTTAGGTCGTGTCAAACTATGGCAAATGATTGTCAAATTTTCATACTTCTTTCACGTCTGTGAAAAACATAACAAACTATAAAATAATACATCAATTTTGCTAATTAACTGGTTAATTCTTAAAAAATTCTGGTAAAAAACATTTTTAAAGTTTTAGTTAAACTGCTTACTCCACACCTTTAAAACAGTCTAAATCACCCCTTGACAAGACTTGCACCTTTTTATTAAAATCTATGTAAAGGTATAAAAATCTATGAAACCAAAAGGTTCTCAGTGGATGTCTATCGGTCAGGCTGCTAAATACATTGGTGTCTCTCGTGATACTTTAAGAAGGTGGGAGAAAAAAGGAAAAATTAAGGCGGTTCGTTCTCCTTCTAACCGCCGCTATTACACTAAAGCAATTCTCGATGCAGCTATGGGTGTCAAAAAAGTTAGTCAACCAAAAACAAAGTCAACTACTCCAAAAATGAAGTCCAAAGTTCAAAAATTAATTATCTTTGGTATTTTAAGCTTTGCCGTGGCTGCTGCTCTCGCTATAGCCGTCCAATTCTTTCTTCTAAAGTAAGTTAATCTAAAAGTTGATAGATTCTATCGCCGTTTTTGTCGTAAATTTTTTCCAACTCTTTGTTTTCCTCAAATTTCTCCGGATAAACAAAATCATGATAAAACTCCTCTGATTCCTGGGTATGAACAACAATATAGGCAATTCCCAGCTTTTTTAGGTATTCGATTGATTTTTCGACCTTCTTGCCCTCTCTCAGTTCCCAGGCAGCCTGACGCCATTCAGGGTCAACTGAAGCGCGGTCATTGCCTCCCCTAACCTGGGCAATCCGCCAGCTGGCGGAAAAAGCATTCAGCCAAAAAACAGTCGTGCCAGAAAGAAAAACTTTCTCGCTCGGCTTAATCACCTTTGTTAATTGCTCCCCTATTCTATACTCAACTGTTTGGCTGATGTCTCTTTGCAAGGTAGCCAAAACATATTGTTTAGAAACAAAAACAAAAAGACAAAAATAAAAAAGAAAGATGGGCAATGTTAGGTATTTTCGCTTTAACTTTTTCATCAACAAGCCCATTGCCATGGCTCCACCCAACTGTAATTCCCAACTATAAGCAGACCAATCTAGCCAGAAATCAGGATCAGAGAGAAACCTAATTAAAGTTAAAAAACCAAAAATAAACAACCAATAAAAGCAAAACTTAAGCAATTTATCTTTGGTTTTAACCACTCTACCAGAAACGACTGCCAATCCGACCGCCAAACCAATTGGTAAAAGCTGGGCTAGCTCGCCTACTACCTTAAAAAGAGGTTTGCCAGCAAAGGAAGGCGCGATTAATATTTGCCACCAATATTGAGGCGTATACCATACTGTGGCCGCTAAAAAAGCCGTCGCCACCACCCCTAATGTTTGTTTTATTTTCTTTTCTGCTCTTTTCCAACCGCAAGTGGCCAAAAAAATGGCTGCCATCCCCAAAAGCATTGATGTCATTATCACACTATCAGTTAGTATCTCAAAAGCTATCGCAAAAACACAATAAATTGCTCGCTTTCGGCTGGGCTTGGCTAAGAACTTATTGTACAAAAGTAAAACATAAGGTAAAAAAGAAAAAGCAATTAAGGAAAGTCCGCCTGAAAAACGAAACAAAAAGGGCACAATCGGGCCGAAAAAGTAAAAAACAGCAGCGAGAATCGCTAAATTTCGATTGTCTGGCTTAAGGTTGCGAACTAATAAATAAACCCCGGTTGTTCCCAACGGCCAAACCGCAGCTATTAGCAGCCAAAAAAGCGAAAAAAAATTAAAACTGGGCAAAAGTTTGTGAAACAAAACCAACCAACTCGGCAAAATTGGCCCAGTCAAATATCGAAAAGGAGTGGTTCCCAAGTACCAGTAGGGGTAATTTTGAAAAAAAGCCCGCCAACCCTGGCTCTCCAAAAACCTGGCCAAAGCTACTTGAATTGGAATAAAGGATGTCTGGGCCGGATACACAACATTATTATAATACTTTTACAATACCTTATTCATACTTTTCACCAAAAATACGAAAGAAAAGGATACTACCAATGCAGAATCCTAGGGTAAACGCCCCCCAAACCAACATTTTGCCCTTTCTGAGCAGAAATGGGCAGGAACAGTCAATAATTTTTAACTTGGACAGGAAAATAGACAGAAGTGGAACTCTTATA
>DATLBE010000011.1:0-29643 GCA_035527075.1 Nevskiaceae bacterium
TGATTCTAAGTTTGAACCTCCGACTAATATTAACTTTATCAACCCTCAAGAGATGATGGGACAATAAACAACAAAGCAAAGAAAGGGGGTGATGAGAATGGCAGATATAAAGGTTCAGAAGAAAGATGGGACGCTTCAGGATTTTGACCGTGGCAAAGTGAATGATGGTGTGGTTAAAGCTGGAGCATCATTTGATCAAGCACAGAGTGTTGCCACCCAGGTGGAAAATTGGGCCCAAGGTGCGGCGGTGGATGGGGTGATTAAATCAAGTGATATTAGAACCAAAATAGTTGAACTTTTACAGCCAGCTAATCCGAACGCAGCCGCAAAATTTCGAGCTTATAGGAAAGAGGCTTAATCCTGGTGTCTCGCAAAGGTCGAGACTTCGACCGCGAGACTTTAACCGCGCGGCTCGCAAAATGCGAAGCATCGCGAGCTTTGCGGGGTGCCGAGGGCGGGATTTGTGGGTCAGGAGGGACTCGAACCCTCACCCCATTAATGGGACGACATTTTAAGTGTCGCGCGTATCCCAATTCCGCCACTGACCCTTTCTTTAGTATTTCTACCTCGATGCGTTGGTTGTAGACTGTGACAATTAGGGCAAAGAATCCTTAAATTTTTCAGACGATTATCCCGACTGTTTCCATTAGTGTGATCTAATTCTAAAGGTATCCTTCCATCTTCAGATTTCTCTGCCCAACCACAAATTTCACACCTAGCTTCCTTTATTCCCTTTCGAAATAAACGGGCTTTAAGTTTATAGCTTTGATAGGTGCTGTTTTTCACTAATATCTCCTTTAAAGGAATTTTTGGAGAGAATGGCATTTTCATTCCTTTATTCCAAGCTCTTCCTTTAAAGTGAGAGGTATTAATTTTGTAAAAGTTCAAATATTTTTTAATCTGGGTGTAATTACCACCAGCCTCTTTTAAACCGAGTTTATGCAAAACCTGTCTAATACTTCGTGAATCTCTTGCCGCGTTTCGTAATTGGTTAACCGTCCATCGTTTTGTTCTCACAAACAAAGTCTATCATAAGGAAGACGCAAAGACAAATGAGCAACGTTGCGTATTCCAATTTCGCCACCTCGGCAAAAAATTTACTTCTTTTATTGGCTGAGCAGGTCGGTCTAGGACCTGTTAGCCCTTATAGCTCACCTGATTTTACCACAAATGTTTACACTGAGTGAAGCGAATTGCCCTAGTCAAAATTTACGGATTTTATCTCGATTGACTTAACTTTTTGTTCAGAAAATGCAACCTTCAGAGAATTCTCGAATTCTTTCTCGCTAGGATGACTGCAAGTAACAAGATCTATATGAACTAATCCCGATTCTGGCCAGGTATGGATTAACAAACGTGTGAGATTTTCTTAACAACGTTAAGATCTAAACCATTAATTAAATCCTGTGCGATTTTTTCAATAAAACTAAAAGATTCATCAACAACCCCAAGTTTAACTAAGGCAATGTAATGGTTAATTATTGGTATAGATTGGTCTTTCATAGTCTCCTTTAATAATAGGCTTTGTTTTTAGTGTAACTTCAGCAATAAACAAAACGCTGGAACTCCCTATGGATTCAGCACCTTGATATCTATTGAACTTATCAAATACCCATCTCATCATAAGGCCTAAATTTGTAAAAACCTCATAAATCGGCAAGAATCTCTCTTTTGCTCTATCGCTACTACCGTAACATACATAAACTCTTGCAGCTTTATTATCTCCATCTAATAATTCGACAGCTCGTGATACAAACAGTCCTACTCCCTCTGTTGTATATGGAGGGTCTGTAAAAACAACGTCGAATTTACCTACCAATTCTTTAAGAAGTTTTTGTCTTGCATCATATTTAACAGTCTCGATTCCCAAGCTGTGATTTTCTGACACATTTCTAATTTCGCCTAAAATCCGTTCATCTATGTCTACAACGACCACACTTTTAGCTTCTCCAAGGTTCGCGGTAGCCACAGAGGTAAAATCATCATCTCCCAAAAATAAAAGTCTTTTACCTTTTACGTCTCCAAAAAAACTCAGTAAAGAAGCGCGTCTTGCTGTCGTTTCAATGGTGGCTGTAAACTGATCATACTTCCTTTCAGGAGAAGGTCTCTGATCAGTGTATTTCTCAAGTAACTCTATAGATCGCCTGTAATTTTCATTTTCTAGAATTGACCATAAAGCCTCCTCGGATTTATAACCTGCTCCGAAAATGGATTGAATCTCTTGAATAGCACTTGCGTCCAGTTGAGTGTTTTTCGAGGGGGGTTTCAAAAGAGAAGACAAAAGCTCTTTTGCCTGATTAAGTGCATTTTTGGAAATGCCAATTCTTTGGACTAATTCATTATTTTCCACAGGTTTACCAGTGCGCAGCGCAAACAAAAGATCTGATACTTTTTTAGTAGGTACTCCTGTTTCTTTTGATACTTGATTAATTCTCTCACGTATATTTTTATTATTAATCATATTGGTGTTTTAACTCATTTCCCCAATTTATTCATAAAACCAATCCCAGCCCGGATTTTCTACTTCTTTGATTGTTTGCCAAGTGCCTTCGTTCTCCTTGGCTGCCGGGTTTGGATTTCCACTGGGCATAAGCCCACTTGATTTTGCTGCGAGGGATGGATTCGAACCATCATTGACGACTTCAAAGGCCGCTGGCCTGCCATTAGCCGACCTCGCAATAAGAGCGAGGGACGGGACTTGAACCCGCGGCCTTCTCGTTGGCAACGAGACGTTCTACCGCTGAACTACCCTCGCCTGGTGCCAGGTCCCGGAGTTGCACCGGAATCTCAGCTTTTTCAGAGCCGCGCCGTGACTGCCTTGGCTAACCTGGCCCTTCGTCGTTTCACTCCTCAGGGTAAACTCTATTTTATCATATTTTGTGGGCTTGAGAGGATTTGAACCTCTGACCTTCCGGATGTAAACCGGGCGCTCTGGCCAACTGAGCTACAAGCCCTGGTGGGCGAGAGGAGACTCGAACTCCTACGGGATTAATCCCCTATGCTCCTCAAGCATAGATGTCTGCCAATTCCATCACTCGCCCTCTGTGCCCTGAGAGAGATTCGAACTCTCACGTCGTTACCGACACACGGTTCTGAACCGTGCCTGTCTGCCAATTTCAGCATCAGGGCAGATCTTTTGTATTGTATCAAATTCTTGAGACTGTATAAAGGGTGGGGTGAAAAAGGAAGACTGCTGGTGTGTCTTCGACCAAAAATCTTTGAAAATCATGGTAGATTTCTTTTCTTTCTTCTTGGTTTTGGCTTTTTCTAGCCTCTTCTAAAAGCTTGTCAATTTTAGGACTTTTGTAACCGGTAATATTTGATTTTTGGGTTGAATGCCAGAGGACATATTGGTCGGGGTCAGAAGGAATTTCTTGACTAATTAAAAGTGCTTCAAGACTTTCATTTAGAGTAGTGATTGATTTTATTTTTGTTTCAATACCCAGTTTTTGCCAGTCTTTTTTGATTTCTTCGGCGACTGAAAACAAGGAAGGAATTGTGGCCAATTCGATTTCTTTTAAAGGTTCACCTTCTTCTTCATCTCCTTCCAGTAGTTGTTGGGCATGGGCTAAATCAAATTCATATTTTTTAACCGTTGGGTTAAAAGCCCATGACTGAGGATTAATCGGGTTTAAGGCTCGCGGTTGCCAGCGCTTCTCAATCGCGTAGGCCAAGGCCTGGCGAGTGGCTTTAGCCGCCAATTTTGGGTTTTGGGTATCAAAAAAAATCGCCGCCACCCGATTGTACTTGATTTCTTGAGTGATTTTGACATTTTTTTGCCCTTGTAAATCACCAGGGTCATTGATTTCTTTAATAACATCGATTTCGCCAAGCTTAAAAGCAGTCCGGGCTGCCATTTCTGTGGGGTAAAAGTGAAAGACAAGACTAGTTTTGTCTTTGTTTTTGACCGAAACTAGGATAATCTTTTCAACGATTTGGCCGTTTTTCTTAACCTTTTTTAATTTATAATCACCGGTGCCCACCAAGCCTTTTTTAAACACCGGCCGGGAAACAATCGCCGGAAAAGGCGAAAAAGGCTCCTTAAGAATAAATTTTATTTTTTTATCATCAATCACGGTCGTGGCTACGTCACTGAAGTTGTAATTGATATCTTTGGCTAAAACCGGTTTTCCATCTTGCCAAAAAATATTCTCTTTTAGAGTAAAAAGATACTCTTTGTTTTCGTTTTCTGTTTGCCACGAACTGGCCAGAAAGGGTTGAACTTGGCCGTCTTCAGAAATGGTTGTCAGACCGTCACTAATTAAGTGTTGGACTGATAAAGGTAAGTCATTAAGGGTAAATTTGCCAATCAGGCCTATCTTTTCGGTTCTTTTTTTGGGGAAAAACTGATAAATTTTTGGTACTATCAAGAAGCACAAAATACCGACTAAAAAGCTTAAGAGAATCAACTTTTGGTGTTTTTGCCAAAAGGCAAAAAGGAAGCGAAAAGAAAAACGAAACTTTTTAAACAAGTTTTTCATAGTTAGCCAATAGCAACATTGGCAATTGAAAAAAGAAGAAAAAGCACGGCCAAAACAATGGTGGCAATAAAAACAATTTTTTCCACTCCCCTTTTAGAACGATAAAACTCCCCGCTACCACCAAAGGCAGTGCCCAAACCAGTTCCTTTGGCCTGAAGCAGAATTGAAGCCGCCAGCAAAAGGGAAATGATAATTTGGCCAATTAAGATAAATTGTTTCACGGCTTTAATATTATACTACTATTTTGCCAACCAGTGAAGAAAGGTAGTTGTTAGGCTGATTAAAAAAGAAGCGACGACGAAAGCCCAAAAAATGCTCAAATTAATGGCTGGCATCACAAAACCTTGAAAATTAAAGCCCGGGAAAAGAAAGGCATTAACTTTAAAAAGAGGCACAGTCAAAGTGACTAAATAAAGACTGATGACGTTAATTACCCACCGAAAAGTACCTAAAGTAATCAGGTTAATAGGGAGGAGTAAAAGATTAACTAAAGGCTTCACCAGAAGATTAATTAAAGTTAAAACCAAGGCGGTAGTGGCCAAAGTCTTGCTGCCACCTTCATAACTCACACCCTCTAAAATATTGGTGCAAAGCCATAAAGAAGCTAAATTAAAAAGATAGGCACGGAGATATTTTTTCATTTCTCTCTCTTTAATTTTTTAACATAGTTTAAGCGTCTTGTCAAAAAAAGAATCAAAAAGATAGTTAAAATGGCAGCCACGATAATGATAATCAACCAAAAGAGAGAAAGTATCTCAAACGAATGACGGAAGTTTTGGTTATTGATCGTCACCGAAATCAATCCTGATTTTTTACGAAGCAATTTGGTTAGTTTGAGTTTGACATCAATCTTTTTATGGCTAAAAGGCGGCAAAATAGTTAAATATTTGTCTTCGGAATTTAAAAATTGGACATCAAGCTCCTCAGATTCAATCTCTGGACGCAAGTCGTAGAGTGCGCTAGGTCCATTATTGCGGATATCAATTGAGCCTCTATTTTTCAATCGCCAAAAAATTTTTTGAGGTAAATTAAAGTGAACTTCGATTTGGGGTTCTTTCTCTTTTTGGTATTGGCCAAAAACAACCTGAACATCTTTACTGAAACTGTCCTTGCTTTTATAAGAGCCAGGGGGAAGAGGTAATTCAGAATTTTCACCATGAATAATAAAAGTGAAGTGATTGAGGCCGATTTTGGAAAAATAATCAATACCACCAGTCGTTTTCCCCCAAGTCGGATCAATAGGAATCCAGACTCGCTTTTCTTCGTCCCAATATTCAGGCCAGGCATGAAGAACATCCGAAACTAAACTTAAAGGCCTGAGTTTGTCGTTAGTGGTATAGGCAAAACCATTAATTTCTCGAGCTGGAATGCCAGCCGCCCTGCTTAAAGTAATAAAAAGGTCGGTAAATTCCATGCAAATTGCCTGGTGGGGTTGACTTAAGGCTTTCAGAGCGCCAAAACGCTCAGCCCCTTTAGAAACCCGACTGAAATCGTAGTCCAAGTTTTTGACCACGTAATCATAAACTTCTTTCGGACTTTTTAAATTTTGGGCAATCATTTGGATTTGGGGATGGTCAACTGGCCAATATTTTTGGGGAAGCCTATTTTTGGCTAGACTTTCCTGGTTAGCGGTTAAAGATTCTCTAAGTGACTGAGAAAAAATTTTTGCTGAGCCCAAAGCAAAGACATTTAATTTTTCTTTAGGTCCAAGCCGATATTTAGCCAGCCAATTACCATCACTATCTATCCTAATGTTGACCGGTTCAGGTTTGATTTGGGAATAAAAGACTTGTTGGTAACTGGTATCTGGCGGCAGAGCGATTTCTGTTTCTGCCAAAGAGAGCTCAGGATTTTCCAGATGATAAGCGAGACTAAAGTCAAAGACTTGAAACTGACCAAAATTGGCATTAATCCCTGAATCAGCTATTTGTTTTTTAGTAAAGCGGTAGAGGTTGAATTCCAAGTCAGTCCAAGTTTCAATTGGGCGAGGTCTGATTAAGGCCAGTTCACCAAAGCTTTCGGGAACAACTAAGGTCAGATTGTAACTGTCCGGTTCGGCCAGATTAGAGATACGGGGAATATTAACTTCCCAAATTTGGCCGTTTTTTTTAGCCAAACCCAGAGCTTCGTAGTTTAAAGTAAAATGAAGCGTTTTGTCTGTACCGACGACGGGCTTATTAAACTCAAAAGTGATGGTGGTGATTTGATTTTCTTGAGAAATTTCAGTTTTCAGTTGCCCTTCGCTGTCAGTGGCTTGAATATTTTCGATTTGTAGCTGGTCTAAAGTTAATGAGTATTGAGTGGCGTAGACATTAGACAGTTTATTGGTCAAGGAGATTTTTTGGGTAATCACCATTTTTCCGTCAGCCTGAGCCTGGTAGCGAACATCATAATTGGTTTCAAATTCATCGTTGGCCAAAATGGTTGAGCCAATCCCCCCAAAAGCCACCAAGATTAAGAAAAAAACTAAAAATCGTCTCATATCTCTATTTTATTGTCTTTTTTGCTTCTTGACAAGCAGAAAAGATTCGGGTAATCTTAGGCCAAGATGCCTGTCACTTTATATAAACGCCAAAGAGAAATTCTTGAGTTTATCAGTCAATATATTCAAAAATATAGCTACTCCCCCACTTTGCAGGAAATCGCCAAAGCCATTGGCGTTTCCTCTTTAGCCACAGTTCACGAACACCTCACCAGCATGGATAAAAAAGGAGTGATTAAACGATACCAAGGTGCTATTAGAGGTTTGGAGATTGTTGATGAAAAAATGGCTGGAGCAGCTGGCGGTGTAGAATTGTCGGTTTTGGGTTTTATTGCCGCTGGCCAGCCAATTGAACCCCACACTGATCCCAATGCCTCAACTAGTGTGCCACCAACCATGCTTTCAGGTAAAAAAAGAGCTTTTGTCCTTCAGGTAAAAGGCAGTTCGATGATTGACGAGGGTATTCTTGATGGTGATTATGTGGTCATTGAGCAGCAAGATGAAGCCAACAACGGTGATATTGTTGTTGCCGTTTTAGAAAATGGTTTTGCCACTTTAAAACGGTTTTTTAAAGAAGCAACCCGAGTTCGGCTTGAACCAGCTAACAGCCAAATGGTCCCTATTTTTGCCAAAAATGTCAGCATCCGCGGCAAAGTCGTCGGTGTAGTCAGGCGCTATTAAATCCCCATCCTTGGATGAAGTTCGAACTAGTTTTGTCATCTAATACCAAATAAAATAGAAATGTGGCCAAGCAAAAAACAATTGACGTTAGATGTAAAAATGGACACCTACTGTTTGAAGAGTATAAAAAGGTTGGGTCAGGAAGATTAATTAAATGCTATATTGACAAAATCAAAATAGATCATGTCGGTGTCTCCAATTTACCAGACAGGGCAGATATATTTTGTCCCCAATGCAAGAAAAAAGATATTATTTTGCGAGTAGGAAGAATTGGTATGATCCATGGAAGGCCAGCTGTATTAATCAACCATGGCGGAACAAAA
Organism: Nevskiaceae bacterium; assembly: GCA_035527075.1. GTDB lineage: Bacteria > Patescibacteriota > Microgenomatia > PFEM01 > PFEM01 > DATLBE01. The sequence continues at coordinate 7,968 of DATLBE010000011.1, forward strand.
CCAATAAGAACTTAGCTGACTCCGCCTGATGGGCAAAGTCAGAACCTGTTTTACTTCTCAAATCTCTGCCATTCCATCTTTTCTCCTTTGAGTTGTTTTTCAGCCATCACCAACTCTTCATAAATGCCGTCAAGCAAGTCATATTTTTCTGCTTCTTTTAAGCTTACCCAAGCGTATTTATCAGTCTCGTCTTCTTGTAACTTAATTTCGCCAGAGACGTAATCAGCCAAACAAGAGATTACTAAAGATGGATTACCATCAGCATGAATAGTGGCTAGACTAGTGACATACTCAATGTTTTTAATCTCAATACCAACCTCTTCTCTAACTTCTCTTTTTAAAACTTTTTCCAAAACATTATACCAATAAAATTTTGTTTCTTTAGGCAAATCAACATAGTCGCTAATTTCTAGCTTTCCTCCAGGAACAGTCCATTTTCCAGGAAACCTCTTTTTGTTGGAAGAGCGTCGCGTAATCAGGTATTTACCATCCTTAATTACGATTGCGGTGATAACCACCTCATGAAGTCTTTTGCCTATATCCTTATCCATTCATTTAAAGTATAACATAATCCAAAATATTTGATCTCTCTTGTTTATCTTGAGCTTGCGAAGTGCTCCCCGCAGTGGACGAAGCTAGAACTAGTTTTGAGAAAGATAAGTTAAAAATCTGAATTCTTGATTTGATATAATTTAAGAGAATTATACGAGTCTAACGAAGTGACGAAGTATAATGGGATTTAGTATTAATTTATGGTAGAACGAAAAGGGTTATTAGAAACAGAGCATTTAACCAATAAGGGGTGGGAAATTAGACGTGCTGGTGGAACAAAACATGAAACTTACTTTAATGAATCAACTCAGCAATGGCTTAGAACTAATCCTACTCGTTATGGAAGCGAGGGCACATTGGAAGAAGAACTTAAGGTTTTTAGGGCGAGCTTAGCTGGTTTTGATCAGGGAAGGTTGGCCAAATTAGTAAGAAAAGTTGATTTTGAGGGAAAACAAGCTATCCTAAGTCCTAATTTTGGTGAAACCCTTTCATGTTTAGATGCTCGAGCAAAGGAGCTTGGAATACAGCTACCACCAAGTTTTTTTAAACAAATGCTGGTAGATGCTCAAGAAATGGTGGGAAAAGGGGTTAACAAAGGTTTAAGCAAACAATTTGGTGAAGATGAGCATATAGTATGTTATATCGTTGATAATCGTCTAAGGTTTGGATTTTTAGATCCTAATGAAAATGAATTATTACCTCCAGAAGAGATAAAAATACGGAAGAATTTGATAAGGGCAGGCGTATTTAGTTTAGCAGAAGCATATTATGGTTATTCAGGAGAAGAAGTAGAAGCTGCACCAGATTTAGAACTTCCTCATCTTGGCGGGTTTATTCCTTATATTAAAAATTTTGATGAATAGTTATCTGAAGTTAGTTTATCCTGAGCTTACCGAAGGGTGGACGAAGTGAGAACTAGTTTACAACTCAACTTCTTTACCAAATAGCGAAAAATCTCTAGATTTATCAATTTCTTTCATTCCGACCTTGAAAACCTTACTGTCTTTTCTTATTACGTAGTGCTCAAATTCAATTTTATTCTTTAATCCCCTTTTTAAATATTTGCTTGCAAAATGCATTTAAACACAATGAGGGGAGCCATCTACAGTAAGAAAGCCTACTTTTTTGGTGTTGCCTAAGGACAAAATATCAAACAGTTTTGCTACAAGTTGATTATAGTGAAATTGCCCTAGGCAGAACGAAACGACATTCTTCCATCTCTTCTCAAATTTCTCAACTACTTTAGGATATAAATCAGGCAGGCAAGAACCAATCAATAAAAATCTGCCCTTGTATCTGTTGCTATAAACATTCAGCTCGAGTAAATTTGAATATTCCATTCTTTATCTATTATTCTACCAGACCCCTTCGATCAATTCAGGGCAAGCAAAAAAGCCCAGGTTTATCCTGAGCAAATCGAAGGGAAACTGGGCCCTAAAGAATCTCTCTCGTGGATCAAATTAGAACCTACTTTTTCCAATATCTTAACTGCCCAAGTAAGAGACAAACTGCAAAAAGAATAGAAATGAATAGGCCGAAGTCTACATTTTAAATATTTATATACAAGAGGCAATTTAAGGCTGCCTAGCTCTTTGCAGTGGACGAAGTTCGGACTTTTGTGATATATCTAGGTCGGGGTTGAAAACAAACTTGACCAGACTCAAAATTTTATCCCTCAATCTGAAAATCAGGAAGCCATGCAACCTACGGTTGCTTCACCTCCCAAATCAAAACATTGGTTAATTCTGGTTCTGCTGGCTCTAATAGTAGTTATAACGGGAGCTTTTGGATTTTTTATTTATCAAAACTATCATTCAAAATATAAAACTGACATACCAGCAACTTCCCAACAAGTTAAAACACAAAATAATAGTCTCGAAAACACTGTTGCGGCTTTCTTTCAGGCAGTCCAAGCCGAAGACAAAAAAACAGTCAAAAATTTGTTATCTGAAAATGTCAATAATGTTCCCTCTTTGTACACTCAAGACTTCAGCTTTGCAATTAAAGAAAGCAAAATAAGTTCTAGTTCTAAAAAAGCATATGTATATGTTGATTTAAACGTTAGCGAGCAAATAATAGAGAATGTTTTAGTACTAATCAAAAATGATTCTGGACACTGGCTGATTATTGATAGCCAATCGGTTGTCTTATCAGAAGATGTTCCACCTTTTGCAAGGCAAGAATCACAATCAAGCGATTTAAAAAGAGTGCTTTTAACTCTTGTTGGGCCAGCAGACTTTTATCTAACTAGCCCCGAAGGAACCCATACAGGATTTAACGCCGAGGCTCAAAAACAAGTTAGCGAAATAGCCGATGTAGGATACAATGGCCCAGAGGCAATAATAGAAACCCTTTCCATAACAGGCTTATTGGGAGTCTGGGAGTTAAATATAATTGGCAATGGAAATGGAGAGTATCAGCTTGGCACAGAGCTTATCGATAATAAAAATCACCAAACTCAAATTATTAAAAATAATACAACAAAGGGGGCGATTGATAGTTTTATCCTTGAATATCCTTACGAAACAGGAAAGCCTCTTCAAGTTACTGAAGTGAAATAAAAAAGCCCAATAAATCGGGCTTTCGAAACCAGCTCCGCCCAAAGGACTTACTCTGCAACAATGAAGCCTTTAAACTACCTCAACTAATTCCTGCGTAGTTTTGATCTGCTTTACAGATTATATTCAGTCAACAAAAGTCAGTGCCACACCCTTTTTTCCCACTCTTCCTGTTCGACCTATCCGATGTACATAATCATTATATGTTCCTGGTACATCATAGTTGATGACATGAGTCACATCCTCTATATCAATCCCCCTAGAGGCCACATCTGTAGCCAGTAAAATCTGAACCTCGTTATTCTTGAACATCTTCAAGGCCCGCAACCTCTTCCCCTGGCTCTTGTTACCGTGAATTGCCGCGGCCTTAAAACCTCTCCTGGTTAGATTTGCCTCAAGTTTGTTCACTCCCCATTTGGTTCGGCCAAAAACCAAAACTTTCCTAAATTCCTCTTTAATCAATAGCTGGTGAAGAATCTCAAGTTTATTTTTGCCTTGTGTTCGAATTATGTCTTGATCAACATTTCGAGGAGTCACGCCGGTTTTTACCGACACTGTTACTGGATCAACTAAAAAGTTTTGCATTATTACCTTAGTTTCTTTTGGTATCGTTGCCGAGAAGAACAAAGATTGGCGGTTTTTTGGTAAAAACGAAATAATGTGTCGGATGTCGTGGATAAATCCCATATCCAACATACGATCAACCTCATCTAGCACTACGTTTCCATAGTGACCCAAATTCAAAATCCGTCGTCCTTCTAGATCCTTGATCCTTCCAGGGGTTCCGATCACAAAATTTGGCCGACGCGACAGCTCGCGTGCCTGGATATTTAATGAGGCGCCTCCGATACACAGTGTTGAGAAAATTCCCATACCAAAACTGAACAGTTTAAATTCGTCTTGAATCTGTGCAGCTAATTCACGGGTAGGCAACACGATCAAAACCTTTTGGCTTCGGTCTCTTGACACCTTCGTAATCAAAGGTAGCAAAAAAGCCGCAGTTTTTCCAGTTCCTGTATTGGCAATGCCAACCAAATCCTTTCCTTTCAGTATAGGAAGTATTGCCTTATCTTGAATCGCAGTTGGTTTGCCAAAGCCACGCGCCAGAACATTCCTTTTTACAGTTTCATTCAAAGGAAAATCCGAAAAACTGTTTGCTGGCACATATGGCGTTTCGTCAACATCAACTGCCCTCCTGACGAACATAAGTGGGTTCAAGGAAGCACCTTTGTTTTGATATCTACCCCGACCACCTGATCTGTTTGGTCGATATCGACCAAATGATCTACTATTTTGCCCGCGAAAATCACGGGAACGACCGCGCTTAAAATTTCTCATTTTTACTATGCTAATTGCCTTTAAAAAGGGAGACGATTCAAAAAGGGGAAAGATACGAATACCTAAACCAAATAAACCGACTCAAATCAGTATTAACTACTGATCAATATTTAAAGCTAACAAAAAGAATTGTAACACGTCTAATCATGATTGTCAAACTATAGGATTGTTTCGCTCCCCATCGTTTACCCTGAGTTTGCCGAAGGGTGGACGAAGTTAGAACTAGTTTAGCCTTAGGCAGCTAGAAATAACCAAGCCCGCAGAAGTCGCCTTAATAAACTGGGACGATTTGCTCGACTCCCGCTCTTATCAAACCTGCTACTGCTTCTTCTCTTAGTTGGTCATTATCTGACTCCACCGTTACGCCCGAGGGATTTGAAAAATCGATCACCACGCTATCTCTATCTTGATTTCTTTCTCTTTGAGCTGCCCATTGAGCAACAAAACGAGGAATCTCTCTAAAAATTGTTTTAGTGTTAATAATGTGGCCGTCTTTGTCCAAAATACATTCATCTAAATCACACACGTCTTTTCCTTCTCTGGGAAAAATCCTAAGAGTTCTTCGAATTTCTCTCTCTTTCATTTTTTACCTCCATTCTGTTTTTATTTTTATCATAAATCAAAGAAGCCCATTAAACTGGGCTTCTAAATTTTGTTCCCCTTAGTAATTTCATCTACTTTTGTGTTTTCGACTTCTTATTCTTTTCCGTCCTACCTTTTACTGAATCTGATTTCTTCTTTCCAGCTGATGATAATAAACTAATAATTGTGTCAAGTTTGGTATTCAAAACTCCAATTTTTTCTGTAAGCTGTGAAATACTGCGATCACCTAAGTTGTTCTGCGAAGGCCTCCTAGAATCTCCACCACCAAAACTCCTTCTGGGAAAATCTCTTCTGTCTCCCGATCTATTACTATCCCTTCCGCCTTTTTTTTCAAAACAATCACTACAATATACTGGCTTCTCGCCGCTTGGTTTGAAGGGCACTCGGCAATCTTTGCCGCATTCATCACACACGGCATCGTACAATAAAGGCCTCCTTGAATCTCTGTCGCCAAAACTTCTTCTGGGAGAATCTCTTCTGTCTCCTGATCTATTACCTGACTTAAAGTCTCTCATAAATACTCCTACTAAATACTAATACATTACCGTAGTATAGCACTATCAGCATAAATAGCAAGGAATACTGTACTTCCTAGTCCTGAGATTATCAGATCTGCCCAACCCAATTTAGCATCGTTAGTTGCAAGCTAAAACATGCCTAAAATAAATATTGACAAACTTGATAAAAAGAATATGATTTATTGATACAGGACCTACGCGTTGTCTTTAGAATTTTACTTTGTAAGTTCCGAATTTTTGTTAGCGTAAGTCCTGCAAATTGACAATTCTAAAAGATAATTCATTGCCTGAAGCTAAGGAGGAAGAAAAGCTTTCTCTGCAAGTCAAGAGCCTTGCAAGAAAAGGTTCTTTTTTTATGCCCCAAAATGGGCTTTTTCCTTTTTATCCTCATTATTCTCAAAACACACTTTCTAAAAAACAACAACATTACTACCACACAAACGGTCATTCTCCACTTCTGAAAAACCTCCAAGTTGAAGTTTTTGCCCAAATTGATGACTGTAAGAGACTATGGAAAGAGTTTAGCTCCAACACCACTTTGTTTGATACTTGGGATTTCAGGCTGGCTTTTTGGAAAGGATACAATCACACGCCTTGCTTCTTGGCTTTGAAAAACGGCTTGGATAATTTTGCTTTACTACCTTTGTGGTATGAAGAAGACAATAAAAGATACACCTGGTTTGGCAGCACCTGGCAAGAGGAAAATAAGTTTTTGGTTAAAGACCCGCTTTTTATTCCGTTATTGCTGGCTATTTGTCCTTCTCCTGTCATTCTCAACGCCATTAGCACCGAATTGCCTTTATGGATTAAGCAAGTAATTAGATTAAAACCAGATGACCCCAAATACATTCTTAAACTTGACACCATCAAATCCGCAGAGGACTACCTAGCGACCTTAAAAAAGAAAAAAAGGTATAACCTTAAAAGAGACAGAAAAATCATTGAGGCCCAAAACCCCAAGATTGTTTTTGATAATTTTGACGATTTTGATACCTTGGTCAACCTAAGCAATAAAAGGTTTCAAGAAAAGGGCGAAGATACTGGCTGGGAAGACCCAAGAAGAGTAGAAACCTTTCGTCAGGTAATTAAATTAGGGCTAGCTAACAGTAGTTATAAAGTCAGAATGGTAACGGTTGTTATTGGCAACAAAACAGCTGCCGTTGATTTAGTAGCTTTGTTTAATGGTTGCTATTATCCCCTTAAATGCGGCTATGATATCAAAAACTTTCCTGGTATTGGCAATTATGTCAACCTTTTAGAAATAGATGATGCTGTCAGCTTGGGCATGGAAAAAATGGATTTTTTGGAAATTGGCTATGGCTGGAAAGACAAATGGTTTGAAGAAGTCCCCCTTTTGCAATATGAAAAGAAATAAACCCTTATTTTACCGTTCAGATATACCCCGAGGCGTGATTGTTAAAAAAATTAAACACAAAAACCGAGGGGTTTTTGCCAAAAAAAATTTTCTTAAAAACGAAATTATCGAAAGGTCTCCGGTCATTGTCTTAAACAAGAAAGATAGCTATTTGTGCGAAAAAACGATTCTTGACCACTATCTTTTTGCTTGGAAAAACAACCAAGACGGAGCTATTGCTCTTGGCTATGGTTCCCTATATAACCATTCGTATCACCCCAACGCCCTTTACGAGCGTGACTATAAAAAAAAGAAGCTTGTCTTTCAAGCTCTAAAAGATATTAAAAAAAGTGAAGAAATAACGATTAATTATAATCATGACCCAAAAGATAAAAGCCCAATTAGCTGGATAAAAAAAATTTACTAAAAACAAGTCTCTGGTTGAGCTTAATTGAAAGCTCTGAGGGAATAATTTCTGAAACTCAAGAACTACTTTCCGTGAATTAGTTGGCTCCCCGCACTAGACCATGTCAGAACCTCTATTTGCCAGATTTGCCCGTAGACCAGATTAAAAACAATCTCTTTTTAAATCCGCCCCGCTTTTTCCTTTTTTGCCTCTGACACTCCTCCACTTCACGGAAGCTCATTTTATAATGAGAAGCAATAGACTTAACCAACTCCAAAACATCAGCCAGTTCGTTCAGAAGCGACTTCTTTGGGGCATCCACCAATTCTTTTGATTCTTCCACCAACTTTTTCTTTAATTCTTTTTCAAATTCTATCTCACCCAAGATTCTGGTTTCGTATTCCCCTTTGTTGGCCTCGATAAATTCAGGGATTCTATCTCTGATGAGCTTGCGATGGTAATATCTCTTTTTTGTCATACCCCCATTTTACCAAAACACCCCTTCAGGGGAAAATTATCGATTTCGCAGGCTCAGGAAAAGAAAAATCTTTTAGAGGTTATATTAAGTTTCAACTCGCTCTCCCTCGTGGATGAAGTTTGAACTTCTTACTTGCTTTCCCAATAGGGAATAATTTCTTCTAGTTTTAATTTAAAAAGTTTGCTGTTTTCTTGAATGATAACGTATGGGTTACCGAACTCTTTCAACATTTCTCGGCATCTCCCACAGGGAGGCAAAATTGTTCCATCTTCACCGACGGCAACTATGGTTTCAATTTTATAGTTGCCATCTGTTTGCATTGTTCCTACCGCTGAATACTCGGCACACGAATGACAAGGACCACTGTGACGGGGCTCTACACTAACGCCTCTAAATACCTTCCCATTTGTGGTTTTTAAAGCACACCCGACCGTTGAAAGTTTACTTTTTCTGTTATTGATAAGATTTTTAGCAATATCTACTAACTCTTTGTCTGGATTAGTTATTTCCGAAATATTCATTATTAACTCATATCTTACCACAAACAAAAAAGCCTAGAAAACTGGGCTCCCCGCAGTGGACGAAGTTAGAACTAGCTTAGCTTTGGGGTTTTGCTTCCGATACAGCTAGGCTTTCTAAAAATCTCGCCATTATTTCCTTTTCAACTTCTTTGTGGTTTGCAAAATCACCCTGGAGGAGCCTCGTTTCATATTTCAATGCACAGAAGGCAAAAGCTGTTCCCATGTCAACTCCTAAGCCCGATATAAATGGCTTCGGATTACTGATAAAGTCTGGGCAGTTTGGTTGGAGAGTATAGTAGATTATATCTGCTATCTCCAAGGCAAGTTCTGGTGTCAATTTCCTCTTAGCTCTTACTGTCTCTCCGATAATTTCAACTGCCTCTCCTGGTTTAGGCACGTCAACAGAAAATAATTTTTTAACAATCTCCTCTCTAGCCAGAGGTCGAAGTCTTCCTCTGCGCTCATCCATCCTCGGAATGAGCGTTTCTTGGATGTATTTTTTCCTATCACAAACTTTTTTGATGACAGCTGTAGCTGCATCGTAAAGCTCGGCAGATGACAATCTTTCGTTCATACTCCAATTTTACCAAAACACCCTCGCTAACAAAAATAATCTCCGCCAGCTGGCGGACCACAGATTTAGAAAATGAAAAAAATTAGAGGTTATATTAAAAAGTAATCAGCTCCCCCTAGTTGACTTATTCCGCAACCAAGAAATTGAAATAAATTTTGATTTAAATGAGCTGAAAAATCTTTTTGAAGCCTTTAAGCTATCTCAAGTAACTACCACTACAACTATCTAATGGCTCCCCCGCAATAGACGAAGTTAGAACCTGCTTTATCACCATCTCTATGAAGTTAAATCTCAGCATCTTCACCAGACGATAACATCCCAGCAAAGGCCCTAGATAATTTCTCTCTTAATATTGCCTCAACAATCACTCCTCTATCTCTCCCACTATATATGTCATTGAACCAACTCATGCCAATGCGGCTACCCCGAAGCCAAAGCATAGTGCTAGCGACACCAACAGCAAAATCTTCTGGTTCAGCATCGTAATACGACCACGATTCACACTGAGCACAGAACTCTTGATTCTCAAATATCTCATCAAGTTCCCAACAAATATTCCTAATATCCGAGTCGGTTAAATTCCCGAACAACTCTTGCCTTCTCGGATGCTTAGACAAAATATCAGAAACTGACCCTACTACATCTCCATCAATATCAACATTCTCTTGTCTGTGTAGGCTAAAACCTGCTCTTAAAACCGAAAGAAAGTCGTCAAAATACACTGGAGGTATATCTGGCTCAAAATCCTCGGCGAGTACCTGCCTTCTCATATACTTCCCCCAAAAAAAGACAGCTCCTAAGACAATAACCTCTTTATCACGAGGTGAAATTGTCTCCAAAATTCCTAGTGGCTTATCTAACTCCCTCGCCATTGTGGGAATTATATCATTCTAAGACCGAGGAATATATCAAAATACAGCAGCTCGCCGGATGGGACGATTTTCGAACTGTGAAATGGTTAACACTGGTTAAAAATCCAGAAGTTATAATGGAACAAACACAGCAATTATTAACTGTGAATTAGTGTAAATTGGCTCGAACGATGGTATGATTTCCGACGAATTGGCTGGGCAAACGAGCTTGAGTATCCAGAATTTACGCTAAAGCAAACACAGGAATTATTAACAATATTTGCTTAACTTAATCAACAAATAAAACATCTTTTCTCAACTCGCCAGCTGGTGATATAGCAGGAACAACAGATGGTTGGTAAACTTCTTCTTTTTCTAAAGATAAGCCCTCTACTATATTTTCTGGTAGAGGATCTATTATTGTAATCTCTTGTACTATCTTTTGTTCTAATAGGGCTTTTGCTTGTTCAAGATACTTTGCTACCATTTCTTCAGTGGGCTCTCTCCATTTATTGGGGACAGATAAAGGCTGTTCTTTCGCTCGCCCTGCCATCTGTTGAACTTGCAAATATATAATATTTACCCTACCGCCTCTTTTTACAATCTCACCTACTATTACATCCATATCTGTAGCAATCTGCATATCAATATTCAAAGCAACTTGAACGTTTGTTTTAGACAAGTTTAATAATCCTTCCATTGATTTCTCAAAGTGAGCTCGTTCCTTAATCTTTCCTGTGACATAAGTAATTTGACCTGAAGCAGGCTGGTCTGTTGGTACTAGCCCCCATAAAGGATTGTCCGCTGGTAACATTAAAAGGTCATGGAGCCCACCCACACCCCTTATTGTTACAGCTACCTCGTCTAAAACATTTAGCGAAGTAATTTGTTGACAATAGCGATTATCTGCAAATCTTTCCCCATTAGTTATAAGGGCAGTGTAAAAACCGCGATCTTTAAAATATCCCAGAATTGGTCCTAAGTTTGAATGTATTGTTGGTTCACCACCAGCTATCCAGATTTGTTCTGGGCGACCCTTGGGGTGCGTAGCAAGTGTTTCTGCCCAAACATTTGCAGTTGCTGTATCCATAAAAACACCAGTATCGTTTTTTGTATCTCCATACCTTACTGCTTTTATATAACAATGAGCACATTCAGCACAATTACAAAAATTTGTTACATCAACAACAACTGCATCAGGCATATCATGAATATTTATATATTCATCCCAAGAAGCATTTGCTCCTTCTGCCATTATTAGTTTTGGCTCTTGTTCGTTGCTCATATTTATATCCTCAACTTAGCTTATAGATATTGCTCACTTTAACTATAATGGCTCCCTTTGCAGGCATATCCTTGTTTTCTTTCATCTCTTTAACGAATTTTGCCCATTTGCCTTTAGCTTGATATTCTGCTTTACCAACAAACTTATAACCCTCTTCCCAATCTTTTGTCCAAACAGCTAAACAAACTCTTGAATCTCTTTTGATGTTTTCATTGGTAACCTTCATGAAATTGTCAGTAATCACAATTTCTGTTAGGCTGACAACTCTGGCATACCCAATGGCAATAACGTTAGGACTGCCGTCTTTATTAAGAGTTCCGACAGCAACTGCCTCAGTTTCAAGTAGCTCTTTTTGTCTTTTATTGATTTTCATTTTTTATATTTTACCTCAAATCAAAAGTTTCTGAAAATCAAATGTTCGGTAATCATCTCATCCACTACCCTAGATAGGATATTCCGCGGGTAGGATTCGAACTAACTTAAAACTACGACTGGTCAAATTTGAAAGAGATTAAGCATAATTTGGGCGATGCCGAAGTAGATAATTAAACTGAGCATGTCTCGAATGATGGTGGCCAAGGGGCCGCTGGCAATGGCTGGGTCGAATTTAATTTTGGAAAAAAACCAAGGTAAAAAAATGGCGATGACGGTTGCCACAAAGATGGTGGCAAAAATTGAAAGCCCCAAAACAAAACCAAGCATGGTTGAGTGCCACCAGAAGAAAGAGATAGTAGTAATAACCATTCCCAAAATCAGGGCGATAAAAAAATTTACCTTAAATTCTCGCCAAATGTATCGTTTAAGATTGAGCTGACGATCCAAGGCTAGTGAGCGAATAAAGATAGTTTGAACTTGGGCACCGACAGCGTCTGCCATATAAACAATCATAGGAATAAAAGCCGCTAAAATTAATTGAGCTCTAAGGGCACTTTCAAAATATTCAACCACCAAAGCGGCGGCAATACCACCAAAAAGGCCCAATATAAGCCAAGGGAATCTTTTGTAAAAGTGAACTGCGGATGATGCCTGAATAATGCTCATCGCTGGATCTTTAAACTTGTGAACGCCGGCAAAACGGAGAATATCTTCAATATTTTCATTGTGGAGAATATGCAAAATTGCATCTGAAGGAACTGCCCCTAAAAAGCAATTTTTTTTATCAACGACAGGAATAGCCTTCAGGTTGTGTTTGAGAGCCAGCAAAGCCACGCGTTCTTGGTCGGCGTGAGCTCGTGCAGAGATCATTTCTTTAACCATCACTTTAGCCAGCTGGGTGGTTTTAGGTAAACGGAAGACATCCTTTACCGAGATGACTCCTTTCAATTTTTTGTTCCTGTTGACAATGTAAATATAATTGATTGTTTCAAATTCCTCTGTTTTTTGAAACAGCATTTTTTCAACATCGGCAATAGTTGCTTCAGGGCTGGCGATGGGTACTTTAGTGGTTATTAGTCTGCCAGCGGATTCTGATGGAAAGCCTTGATTTGTAAGGTTTGTCATTAATCCTTAAGAATTTTTTGTCTTTTGTAGTATAAAAAAGCCAGAATAGCAAAAGCCACACCCACTCCGGCAATTGAAAGTAAAGTTTCGATTTTATTCAAGCCGGAACTGATAAGTTGGTAGGCTTCGCCAGCTTGCCAGCCAAGCCAGCCAAGCAATAATGACCGGACAAATGTTCCTAAAAAAATTAAAGGATAAAATTCAGCGGCTTTAATGCCGATAATGCCGCAGGAAGCAGCGACGAGTGAAATAGGGGTGGCGGGTAAAATGATCAATAAAAAAATAATTAATTCATCTTTAAAACCACGGGTAAATTTGTTTTTAAAACGGTCTATGTTTTTTAAAGAAAGACCAAAAAACTTACCAAATTTTTCAATTAAAGCTCGGCCGCCGTAATAGGAAGCAAAATATAAAACTGAGGAACCGATGGTGGCGCCAACGGCGTAGGGAAAGGAAATTTGATGGTAAATTTGTTGAAAAGCGGCCAATGAAGCCAACTGTTTTGGAATGAGAATAAAACCAGCACTCATCGGAATCAAAACAGAAGGGATTGGCGAAATGACTTGTTCAATCAAGCCTCCCCAAAAAACACTCATCGCCCCATTTTGGCGAATGGCTTCGATAATAGTAACAGTTAACTCTTTAAACATCTTTCTTTGATGTTTATTGTATGGGTAGTCTTTGGGTAGTGTCAACCCATAAATCAGGGGCCCATTGATTTTTTCCCTGCATCACTTCAGCGACAGCTTGGTCGTGTAAAGTTTTCCAGATTGCTATTCTTTCTAAGTAATCCATTCCGGAAAATACAGTTTTTTCACCTGTTACTAACTCATACAACCCAGCTACTAAACAAGCGCGATCAAATGATTCTCTTTGAAAAACTTTTATTTCAGCTTCTTTTTGGGTTAACTTTGCTTCTTGTTCCGAGTCACGAGATTCTTTACCTTTAGTTTTTTGAAGGTATTTTAAGCCTTCTAATTTACAACTGGATAGGGTAAGCGTGCCCAAGATGGCCGCCAGACCACTGGTAGCGAACCTTCGCCTATCTATTCTTTCCTGTCCACCTGCCATTTTTTTCACCTCCTTTCAAAAAAAACCTGCCTTGAGGGCAGGTTTAAAACTTTTTTATGATATGATTATTTTATGGGAATCCTCTATCTGGTGTCAACACCTAACGAAAAGCCTTTGACATAACAAACCTTTTATGTTATTTTAATTTCACCCTGCTCTAGATTTTTACACGAAAAGATTACGATGCCACCAGTAGAGATAGGTCGTTTTTCCAGAAAGCTTGCCCAAAAAGAAGATCCTATTGTTGTGGCTGGCTTGATAGACGGAATTAAAACTAGAGGAGAACTGGAATTGCTTCCCAAAGGTCATATAAGAATTGGACTACCAACTTATAACAGGCTAGTTAGTTTTACTCGTTCTGAAATGGAGATATGGCCAGCTCGTTGCTTTGATCCACAACCAAGCCCCTTAGAAGCAGTGGCACCTGATAGATTAAACGACTTTCTGCTTGATAACCAATGGGTGGGGATTGCGGGCAAACTAGGGTTGGAAAAAGTTAAAATTTCCCCCAGTCTTTCTGAACCAAAGTTTGTTGAGTTGATTATTGCCGGCGAACATTTTTTTATCGCTATAGAAGGAACTGAGACGTGGTCAATGGCAGGTTTTGCTTCTCATGTAATAAGAAAAAAAGACGGGTTTCCTTTAGACTTAGGAAGGCTTCGTAGACAGGTGCGGTTAACAACAGCAGCCTTGCTTTTACTTGATAAGGAAAAATTGTCTAAAGTTAAGAGAAAGGGGTTATTAACAGGCAGGTATGTAGAGTATGGTAATCAGATTTATGATCCTGTTCTTGCCCTTCCAGATAGAACCTTTAAGGCTTTAGGCATCCCCTTACCTTTAAACGGTGAAATGGGTGCTGAAGATAGGGGTGATTGTCTTTTTCCGCTTGTTTTTGGCTCTTGTAGCGCTTATGAGCCTTCAAGGGCACCTTTTGAAAGGAAATTTTGTATCCAAACGGTCTTAGTAGAGATGGCGAGGGAAAAAGGAGAACCGATAAGTGGAATTGACCCTCTTGTTGTCGCTTGGAGAAGTTAAAATTAACCCATTATGTTAAAATTTCTTCATGAGCATCCTCTATCTGGTGTCAACACCTATTGGTAATTTAAAAGACATTACTTTGCGAGCCAAAGAGGTTTTGGCCAGCGTGGATGTTATTGCCTGTGAAGACACCCGGAAAACAGGGTTACTTTTGCAGAAGTTAGAGATTCAATCAAAACCCAAACTTTTTTCTTATTATGAAGAAAATGAAGCCGTTCGAATTCCCCAAATCATTCAGCTTTTAAAAACAGGCAAAAATATCGCTTTAGTTTCCAATGCTGGTACACCAACTCTTTCTGACCCGGGTTTTAAACTGGTTCGAGAATGTATTGCTCAGGATATCAAAATTGAATCTATCCCCGGCCCTTCGGCGATTTTGACTGCCCTGGTTGTCTCGGGTTTGCCCACAGATAAGTTTTTGTTTTTGGGCTTTTTGCCTAAAAAACAAGGTAAAAGAAAAAAAATTTTTACCTCATTACCTGAAAAAACGACAATTATCTTTTTTGAATCTCCCTATCGGCTTTTAAAAACCCTAAATGAGTTAAAAGAATTTTTAGGTGATATTGAAATTATTGTTTGCCGGGAACTAACCAAAATGCATCAAGAAGTAAGAAGAGAAAAAATTAGCCAATCAATCGCTCATTTCGCCAAAACCAAGCCCAAAGGCGAACTCACTTTACTTTTTCGGCTTTCTTAAATAAAACTTCCTTTTGTTATCAGGAAATTTTTCAATTGCGTAGCGGAGCATAGTCCGAGGCATTTTTTGGCAATGTTTTTTTAAAAACTCTTCCGCAACTTTCTGATTTCTTTTACCAATTTCTCTTAGCATCCACCCCACCGCTTTATGAATTAAATCATGTTTATCTTTCAAAAGAATTTTGGCAATTTTTAGGGTGTCTTGAAAACGATTGTTTTTGATAAATTCAAAAGTAGCCATAATCGCAACTCTTCGTTCCCATAAGTTGTTTGATTTAGCTAATTTATACAAAATGGTCTTGTTTTTTTCTAAAAGATAATCGCCTAAAATATGTTCAGACGAAGCATCAACTAAATCCCAATTATTAATGCTTTTTGTATTTTGAAGATAAAAATTAAAAATTTCTTTTTTATTTTTTTCATCTGCTTTACGGTATTTGTTAATCAAGACAAACAAAGCCGTTAAGCGGTGTTCATGGATTTTGCTGGAAAGTAGATTTTGAAGTTGTTTTAAATTTAAATCAGGATATTTTTTGGCAATTTTTCGCTGTTGGGGTACGGTGATACCTAAAAAAACATCCCCTTCTCCATACTCCCCTTTTCCAGTTTTAAAAAATCTCGCCGAAATTTTCGCTTTTTGAGGATTTTTGAGCTTTTGTAAATCCTTTTTAATTTGATTTAACATTATTCATCTCCTTCAACTATGCGTTTTAAATCTCTTATAAAAGTACCGCATATCCAGTGGAGCAAAATGGCTTGATGAGAGAAATCAACATTATGCTCGCCATATTCCCCTCTTGACTCATCAAGAGAATAATGGCAAGCATCTCCTCCTCGGAGACTGACTTTTGTTAATAAACCAGATTGACTAAAATACATTTCTCTTAAATGAAGATTAAATCTTTGAGCCATTCTGCCTGCCTTTTCAATAAAGTCAGCTTGATAACAATCACCGGTTAGTTGATCAGTCGACCGACACAAATGTCTTGGGATTCTTAAGTCGACTGGGAAAAAACTTATTTGGTCTCGACCACTCGTATTTAAATAGGGATATTCTAGTCTATAATTTTTTTGGAGACCATTAACATATATGGCCAGTAATGCTTGTAAACCGACCGCTACCCTGCCCTCGGTAACATTTTCAAATTGATAATCACCTTGGCCGTGAGCATCAATTCCCGAAAGACAGACACGACCCATTCCAGTTGCTTGTTGTATTTCTAATGATTCCAAAACTCCTTTACTGACATTAACGTCTCCAAAGTTGAATCCTCTTTCTTCACAATATATTCTGATAAAGGGCTTAAACCCTTCTGAAGTAATCGGGTTTTCTAGAGAGTTTAGATTGACGCCGTCAGGAGTTTTCCAGCCATCTAAAGCAAACGTTTCATTGTCAGGTTTAAGAACAATTAACGGAGGCGAGACGATTGGTCGCCTTCGAAGCTTTTCTGGGGAGAGATTTTGATCTTTTTTTGGTGTTAGATCTTTTTCTGGTGTCATTTAAGTAATCGGGGCGACTGATTAGAAGGCAGGAAAATTATCTCTTCGATTATAGTTTAATTTCTAATATTTCTCAAGCGTGGAAGTGTCGCCGATTGGTAAACCGAGTTCTTTGGCTTTTAAAAAGCGGCGGACGATTTTACCGGAGCGGGTTTTGGGCAGCTTGTCCATAAATTCAATTTCTTGAGGATAGGCATGACCGGCTAATTCTCTTTTGACAAAGGTTTTAATCTCCTCCTTAAGCTTGTTAGAGCCTCTCTGGCCGGCTTTAAGACTGACAAAGGCCTTTATGATTTCACCACGGATTGGGTCGGGTTTACCGATAACTGCGGCTTCAACAATGGCTGGATGAGAGATCAAAGCGGACTCAACTTCAAAAGGGCCAACTCTTTCGCCGGCGGTTTTAATCAAATCATCAGCCCGGCCAACAAACCAAAAATAACCGTCTTTATCTTTATAAGCCAGATCACCGGTAAGATACCAGCCCCCTTTGAAATAACTTTTATACTTTTTTGGCCGGCGCCAAATTTTTCTCATCATCGAAGGCCAAGGAGGTTTGATGGCCAAATTACCCACTTTATTTGCTGGCAGCACTTTGGCTTGGTCATTGACAATGGCGGCTTTAATCCCTGGAACCGGCTTACCCATTGAACCCGGCTTGATATCCATGCAAGGGTAGTTGGCAATTAAAATCCCGCCTGTTTCTGTTTGCCACCAGTTGTCGTGAAAAGGCAAACCAAAAGCTTTCAACCCCCACCAAACAGCTTCTGGGTTAAGAGGTTCACCGACAGAAGCGAGGTGGCGCAGCGAGGAAAGGTCATATTTTTTGACTAAACCTAAGCCAGCCGCCGCCAGCATTCTAATCGCCGTTGGCGCCGTGTACCAAACATTTACTTGATAATCCTCAATTAGTTGGTACCATTTTTCTGGATTAAAGCGGCCCGCATAGACCAAGGTAGAAGCGCCATTAGACCACGAACCTAGGATTTCATAAGCAATTCCGGTTATCCACCCCGGGTCAGCCGTACACCAGTAGACATCATCATCTTTCAGGTCCAAAACCCACTTGGCAGTTAAATATTGAAGTAAAATTGCTTGGTGGGTATGGACAACTCCCTTGGGTTTACCGGTCGTACCTGATGTATAAAGCATGAAAGCGGGTTCAGTTGGTTCCATTTTGGCTATATTAAACTCTTTTGGAGCTTTGGCTATAAGAAAAGGCAATTCTTTATCAGTAAGGATGATCTTTTTTAATTTAGGTAAATCTTTTTTAATTTTTTTTACCCTTGGATAAAGCTCTTTATTGGTTACCAAAACCTTGGCATCAGCATTTTTTAGCCGGTCGTAAAGTGCTTGAGGCCCAAAGGCGGCAAAAAGAGTGCCAGCAATCGCACCCGCTTTTAAAGTGCCCAAAAAACCATAATACAACTCCGGCGTTCTGGGTAAGAAAAAAAATACTCGGTCGCCTCGCTGGACTTGGAATTGTTTTAAAACATTGGCAAACTTATTGGAAAGAGTGGCTAGATCGGTAAAAGTATATTTTCTTTTTTCATCTTGACTGCCATGCCAATACAAGGCGACCTTGTTTCGGCTTTTTATTTTTGCTTGGTAGTCAATGGCGTTAAGAGCAGCATTGAGTTTTTTGCCCGGAAACCATTGAAGTTCCTTTTCTGCTTTTTTCCATTCAAAACGTTGATAGGTAGCCTGATAATTTTTAAGATTTGGAGTAAATTCCAGGATTTTTTTCTTTTTAATGATTTTTTTTTGATTCATTAGAGTAGTAAACTGCGGCCAGTCATCAGCTCGGGTTTGTTGATTTCCATCAGGTCCAAAATTGTTGGGGCGACATCAGCTAAAATACCTTGAGGCAAGTTTTGGGCTTTTTGACGAAAATGCTGGCTAACAACAATCAAAGGAACAGGGTTGTTGGAGTGCTCAGTATCAACCCCTCCAGTGGTTAAATTAATCATTTCTTCTACATTACCATGATCAGCGGTAATTAAGCAACTGCCACCGAGGCCCAAAACCGTGTTAACGACTTTACCGACACACTCGTCAACCACTTCACAAGCTTTAACACCGGCAGACAGCACACCGGTGTGACCGACCATGTCCGGGTTAGCATAATTTACCACCACAAAGTCATAAATGTTGGTTTTCAACCGTTTAACCAGTTCGCTGGTGACCTCATAAGCAGACATTTCCGGTTTTTTATCGTAAGTAGCCACTTTAGGCGAGGAAATTTCAATTCTATCCTCACCTGGAAAAGGGGCTTCTCTTTGGCCATCAAAATAGTAGGTGACAAATCTTTCTTTTTCGGTTTCAGCAATATGGAGCTGGCGTAAACTTTTTTCAGACAGCACACGGGCTAAAGGTATTTCCACCGGCGTTGGCGGAAAAGCGGTTTGAGTAGGCAGTTTTTTTTCGAACTCAGTCATAGTGACAAAAAAGAGGTTTTGAATAATTTTTGTCCTTTTAAAAGTGGTTGTTTCTTGAGGAACTTCGTAAAGGTGAAGACCATAGCGTTCTGCATATGGGTCAAAAGCGGCTTTTTTAATCACCAGCGTTTCAAAATTGGGTAAGACAAAGGCTTTGGTTAACTGTCTGGGCCGGTCAATCCGGAAGTTGAAAAAAATCACCGCGTCATTGTCATTAATCAACCCGATGGGTTGATTGTTTTTATCGGTAAGAATAACCGGTTCAAGGAATTCATCAGTTTTACCCTCTTTGTAAGAGGCTTTAATTCCCTCAGCTGGTGAGGAAGAAAATTTCCCTTTACCAAGTGTTAAAGCGTCATAAGCTTTCTGAGTTCGTTGCCAACGATTATCTCGGTCCATCGCCCAGTAGCGACCGCAAAGTGAAGCAATTTGGCCAAAACCAATTTTTTTAAGCTCTGTCTCCACTATATCAATATAAGTTAGGGCTGAGGTGGGTGCTGAGTCCCGGCCATCAGTAAAAAGATGAAGAAAAAGTTTTGGCAGGCTTTCTTGCTTGGCAAAATGAATAAGGGCTAAAATATGCTCTAAACTGGAATGAACACCACCACTGCCAATTAGGCCTAAAAGATGAAGAGAGGATTTATTTTTTCGGACATGCTCAGCGGCGGCCTTAAAAGCCGGTTTTTGAAAAAAGCTACCATCAGCAATGGCCATATTAATTCGTGGTAAATCCTGGAAAACGATTTTACCGGCGCCCAAATTAAGGTGACCGGTTTCCGAATTACCGTTTTCATTTTTGGGCAGACCGACAGCTTCACCTGAGGCTATCAGTTGCGTCCGTGGATAAGCAGCCCAAAAATTATCAATGGTTGGGGTTTTGGCTTGAGTAACGGCGTTACCAGGGCCGTCTGGGGCAATTCCCCAACCGTCCATGATAATCAAAACGACTGGTTTGGTCATCTTTCTAATTCCCGGTTAATAGTTAATAATCGATTGTATTTAGTCACTCTTTCACCTCTTGCCGGAGCACCAAATTTGGTATAATCAGCGCCAACACCGACGCTAAAATCGGCAATAAAGTCATCATTGGTCTCCCCACTGCGGTGAGAAACAATTATTTTCCAATTAGCAAGCCGGGCAGCTTTAATCACTTCAATTGTTTCGGCAATTGTCCCGATTTGATTTGGCTTCACCAAAATTGCCGAACAAGCTTTCTTTTTAATTGCTTTTTCCACTCTTGTTTTGTTGGTTGCCAAAAGGTCATCGCCGACAATAATCGTCTCTGGTAAAACTTGAGACAATTTTGCCCAACCTTTCCAGTCATCATCTTCAAGTGGGTCTTCAAGAGTAGCTAATGGATATTGACCAACAAGCTCACGATAAAATTCGATTATTTCGTTAGTAGCTAATGGCGAAGTCCTGTCCCTAATGGTGTATTTACCATTTTGATAAAAAAAATTTGCCGCCACATCCAGACCGAAAAAAACATCTTTTTTAAATTGATAATTTGACTCTTTGATGGCTTCCACCAAAACTTCAAGGGCATCAAGGTTGGTAAAAAGGTTGGGAGCAAAACCGCCTTCATCACCAACCGAGTGAATGGCGCCGTGACGAATAAGAACTTGCTTCACTTTCTGATAGATTTCAACTCCTAATTGTAAGGCTTGGGGATATTTTTTTTCGGTTGAAGGGATAAGGTGAAATTCCTGAAAGTCGAGGTTGCCGGCGCCATGCTTACCACCATTAATCAGGTTTAAAATTGGCGTGGGTATTTTCAAATCTTCTAATTTTGTGCCAAAAAGATGGGAGACATGTTCATAATTGGGCACTTTTTCCGAGGCAGCAGCGGCTTTACAAACTGCTTGAGAAACCGAAAGAATGGCATTACCACCCAAATTAGTTTTATTCTCAGTACCGTCTAAGCCAATCAGTTTTTGGTCAATTGCCTGTTGATTTCTGGCCTCCATACCGACCAATTGGGGCCCAATTTGTTGATTGACATTGTCCACTGCTTTTAAAACACCCAAACCTTGGTAGCGTTGCGGGTCGTTATCACGTAGTTCCAAGGCTTCATATTTGCCTATTGAAGCGCCGGAAGGGACTGAGGCGACACCGACAATATTGCCTTCAAGGATGACTGAAGTTTCAATGGTCGGATTACCCCGCGAATCAAGGATTTCTGTAGCCCGAATTAGTTTAATTTTAGCCATGTTTTTTTAAAATTCTGGTTTCCACTCTATATGCCAGTTCTCGGGTTCTTTCAATGGCATCAGGACTAACGGAAATGCTGGTGATGCCCCATTCAATTAATTTTTCGACTAAATCAGGATAAATCGATGGGGCTTGGCCACAGATTGAACTGGTAATTTTTGCTTGGCGACAAGTTTTAATCGTT
>DATLBE010000012.1:0-4892 GCA_035527075.1 Nevskiaceae bacterium
CGTTGGCTTGGAAAAAATTAGGACTAAATACCTTTTGAGAATGGAAGAAAAAATTTTGAGGAAATTAAGAAATATCAGCTTGAAATGATCAAGAAGGTCTAAAAAATTTTTACTCCAAAAGTTTAAAGGTGGAAACCATCAGGTCAAACGTATCAAAAAGTGATTCCATCTCTTCCGAGGTAGGTGTAATAGAATGAATCTCCCAAATTCTTCCTTCTCTCTTAACAAAAATGTCCACATAAGTGTAGTTTCTTTGTTGGGTATAATTAAGTTTAGCCCTGATCGCTTTAAGGCCAGCGACAGTTATTTCCCTCCAAGAGTCATATTTTTGGTATGGATGAAACCAGGTCTTTAAATCCTCAGCGCATTGGAAAAAGCTAACGTCTACCTCTATCTCCCCCTTGGCTAAACCAGTTTTTTCCAGATCATACAGATCGTAATTGCCAAGAGTGGCTGTCCGGGAACTTTCCTCGCAAGAGGGTGTAACCCCCCTGTTATATGCCGGATCGTCTAATGGCGTCACCGACCAATCCTCTGGGTATTTAATCGAATATCCATATTTTGTATTCGTATAAGTCTTCCAGTTTGCGGTTGGGTCCGGTGTTGGCGTAGCCTCTACCACGGGTGTTGGAGTTGGTTGAGGACCTGGCTGAATCTGCTTCTGCCCAAACTTATAAGCACCGAAAACTGCTCCTGCGAAAATAAAAACCCCTAAAATCCCACCGAAAATTTTGAATTTGTGGATTTTTAGTTTGCCTAAGCAACCAACCTTTGGTTGTTCTTGAATCATTTCTCCTAGTTGAGTCTCGATTTCTTCTGGCATTAACTTTATTATCAAATTTTATTTGAGAAAAAGCAAGTTTTAAGATAAAATTAAATTATGGCTCTACCAAAGTTCCTACAACCCTATCTTGCCTCTTATGATTTATCAAAATTGGATGTTAGGCGTGATAAGCAGTTAATAATCACCCAGATTTTAAACAAAGGTAACTACCAAGCTTTACACTGGCTAGGAAAAACTTATTCCCGAAAAGAGATAAAAGAGGAAATTTCCTCTCCCACCCCTGGGATGTGGCTGAAAAGTACTCTTTTGTATTGGTTAAAAATCTTCAACATCAAAATAGATAAAAAGACTTTTAATCGAGCAGCCTTAAACTTGCGCCCTTAATGAAAAAACTTTACTTAGAGATTCTTAATAAAAATCAAACTAAAATTTTCCCCGAACTTGCTTTTTTTAAAAAAGAGAGATTTTATCTGGCTGGCGGTACAGCCTTGGCTTTACAACTCGGTCACCGGACTTCGGTAGATTTTGACTTTTATACCAAATACCATTTTAATGCTCCGTCTCTTTATAAAAAAATCGAGGCTGTCTTTGGTAAAGAGGCAGAAAAAACTGCCCAGGAAAAAGATACTCTCTTCTGTACCATCAATAAAATAGATTTTTCTTTTTTCTGGTATGAATATCCTTTAATTCAACCTTTGAAACTAATCAAGAAAGTTCCAGTTGCCAGTCTTGAAGATATCACGGCGATGAAACTAATTGCTATTAGTCACCGACCGGTTAAAAGGGATTATATTGATATTTTTTATCTCTTAAGAGTGTTTAATCTTGAAAAAATGTTTTCTTTTGTCAAAAAGAAATATCCAAACTTTAATCAATATTTCTCCTTGAGAGCTTTGACCTATTTTGACGATGTTAAAGATAAAGAAGACAAGAGACCAATTAAGATTCTTGACAAAAATTTTTCTTGGAAAAAGGCAAAGAAAAAAATTTTTGAGGAAGTTAAAAAATATCAGTTAGCAATGTTCAAAAAGTAAATTACTCCCCTTGGCCTAAGCCAGCCGAAGGCAAAAATCTAAAAGTCGAGAGGATTTGGTCCAAGACATTTTTTATACCCGAGTTTACAGGTGTGTTTGGGTTACGGGCACTTAAGGAAAAGTCAAAGATGGTATCATTCGTTTTTACTATCACATCTGTTTTAGCATAGCGCCTGTTGATCAAGTCAACTTCGGTGGAGTTTGTTATGGGACCGGCTATTTGACTGGAGCATGATTCGAAGCTGCTCGGACAAAGATTTTTGTCTTTTATCCATTGGTCTAAACCGAGGGTAGACTTTTCTGCGTTTATTGTTAGTAGCCAGTTTTTTCTGAAGTCCTCAAAGATGTTAACAACACTAATGTCTTTTACAAAGTTGTAATCCATAATGGAATAATTGCACGTTGATGGATCTATTCCAAAATTTGCAGGGTATTTAATGCTAAAACTATAATTTTTATTGTTGCATGTTTTCCAGTCCGCGGTTGGATCGGGTGTTGGAGTGGCGACTAAGCCGGGAGTTGGTGTTGGTCCTTCGATAGGCTCCCCTCGACTAGGCTCGGGACGAGCAGGATAAATTGATTTTTGACCAAGTTTATAAGCGCCAAAAACCGCTCCGGCAAGAACTAAAAATCCTAAAAGTCCACTTAAAATTTTCCATTTGCGGACTTTTATTTTATCTAAAAACCCAGTTTGGAGTTTCTCTTTTAGTATTTCTTCTGGTTTAGTTTCTATCTCTTCCTCCATATTTACTCCAGAAAGCGGAAGGTAGAAAGAACCTGTTTAATAAAATCAAAACCTGGTTTCTCTTTTGTATCTGGGTTCCAACCAAAAAGGAAAGCAAAAAGATACATCATGTTTTCTCTTGGAACTAGAACCCAACTGCCAGTGCTTCCTCCTGTATTACCATCCATAATAACTAAGGCTTTTGAGTTAACAACCATAATATCTTGAAAATATGGATCTATGAGAAAATCCTTTAGTTGGGGATTTTTATTAAAAAGCCATTCGCGCCTTGATCCCCCATCATAGTCGTAACTAATTCCAATACTATATCCAGCCATACAAATTTCTCCTCTTTGTGGATCATCTACACAACTTAAGAAATTCACACTTGTTCCGGGTGTTGAACTACTAAGTTTATAGGTTTTTGGATACTGAACAGAAAATTTTGCTTGAGAATCGGTATATATCTGCCAAGAAGCAATGGGTTGGTAAGGAATTTTTTCAATAGTTATTGGCGTGGGAGATAACCGGGAAACTTCTGTTACAGTCGGCTCTGGTGTTGGGGTAGTAACTACTGCAGGAGTTGGTGTTGGTTCTTCGGCAGATTCAGGAAGGGCCTGTCTTTGCCCTACTCTATACGCTCCAAAAACTGCTCCCACAAAAAATAAAAGTCCAAAAACCCCGCCCAAAATCTTAATTTTGTGAATTTTTAATTTATCCCAGAAAGATGGTGGTTCAATTTGAACTTCCTGTGGGCTAACCGGTAATTGGGGCGCTGGGTCAGTCATTGATTACAGATTAACTTTTAGAAGAAAGTTTTGCAAGTTACTTTTCTTTTTTAGCTTGTTTTGGCGCTTCGGCCTGAGGTTTACCTGCTTCTGGTTTCTTTTTCCTTGCCTCGACTGGCTTGGCCTCTTTTGGTTTTTCTTCACCTGGCTTAGCCTCAGCTGGTTTCTCTTCAACTGGCTTGCCCTCAACGGGTTTTTCTCCTTCTGGTACTTCCTCACCTTCAGGAACGGCTTCCTCTTCTGGAGGCGCAACTTCTTCCTCTTTGGCAAGAGGTTCAATCTTGACCAAAATCTCACCAGCGGAAGTTAAAATCTTCACTCCTGTTGGTGCTTTCAAATCACCCACGGTCACCGCATCATCAACTTCTTTTAATGAAGAAATATCTGCGCTAAATTTATCTGGCAAATCAGTAGGCAAAGCTTCAACTTCCACCTCAGAAAGTGGCTGGATCAACACCCCAATATTTTGTTCAACCGCCGGGGATTCACCAATGAGTTCAATTGGAATATCAGAGGTAATTTTTTCAGTCAAGCTCACTTGATAAAAATCTGCGTGAAGCGGTTGATCAGAAACAGAATCAAGTTGAACATTGTGAATCAAAACCGGCCTTAATTTTTGCTCACCACCTACTTTTAGCTCAACAATACCTGTCTCCCCTACTTTCTGATAAACTGGCAAAAAATCTTTTAAGTTGAGTTGAACGGCCAATGATTTGACTTTCTTGCCGTAGATATTGGCGGGAAGAATGCCTTCATGCCGCAATTTTTTGACTTTACGGCCAACTATTTTTCTTTTTTCAACTTTAACCTCGATTTTTTCTTTGGCTGTTTTTTTCACCATTTGTTCCAATTATCATAATTGTTTAGCTTTAAATTGTCAACTTACTTTACCAGAGAGGCTTCAATGACAATGTCCTTGTCAAAAGCCGGTCGAAATGAAGCAGTTGGCAAAACACTGATTTCCGGTGGTGTTTTTAATTCAAGACTAATTTGTTTGTCTTGGATTCCCGGTTGTTTTTGGATTAAAAGCAAATAGCGGTTAATCCCGCTTAAATTAATTTTTTCAGGCAAAAAATAGTTGACCTCAACCGAACTTGAATCCTGAATTGGCACTTCCACCAAAAAACCAAAAGAAGCCTTACCATGAAGGCTGTCTTGATCGATTTTTTCCTTATCAATTTCTTCTCCGTTAATCAAAATGCTCACTAATCGACTGCCCAAAGGTGTCAAAATCCGCAAATAATTTTTATAACGACCGGCTGGAAAATTTTCAGTAAGACTGCTGTTTTGATAATCAATTTTTAATTTCCCCTCAACTTGGCCATCGGAAAGAAACGTCACCTGGTGAGCAATATTTCTCTGAACAAAGAAATTGGCTTTATTGACACCAAGATTACTTTCAACAAGCATTAAGTAATCAAGAAAACAGCTTTCCGAGGAAATTTGACAAGCAATCTCTTTAATTCGGCCATCCCACCCCAAATCAGCCACCACCGCCATTGCTTCAGGGTGGCTAAAGTAAACCAATAAATCTTTTGCTTCTAATGAGTGATTGATTTCTC
>DATLBE010000013.1:0-35025 GCA_035527075.1 Nevskiaceae bacterium
TAAAGGAGGTGATGAGCAGTGAAGAATACAAAATTAATAATCGGAGTTTTACTAATTGTTGTTGGCATTACTGGCTTTTGGGGTGGTATGAAATATCAGCAAAGCAAGGGGTTTTCAATGACTGGCCGACTAGATCCTGAACAAACTAGACGCAGTAGCAATTCAGGAATGGTCTCTGGAGAGATAATAGACCGGGATGAAACAAGCATTACAGTAAAACAGGCCGATGAAAGTACCAAGATTATTTTACTTTCAGAAAATACTGGAGTAAGTAAAACTTCAGAGGGCTCAGTTGATGATCTTAAAACCGGCGAAACAGTGATGATTTTTGGCCAAAAAAATCCAGACGGAAGTATTTCTGCTGCCAATATTCAACTAAACCCCCAGTTTAGAGAAGGGCTTAACATAATGCATCGTTAAAAAACCATTTTTTGACTTCTCGGTTTTAATATTTTTCACACTTGCCAGGTGGTAAAAAACAGGTGGTAGATGATTTAAATTTACTGAGGCGCCCGCCAGTCACAGCCAGAAATAGGACATTTTTTACCAGCTTTTACATCCACACCACAAATTGGGCATTTATAAACTCGTTGACCATTTTTAATTTCTACTTTAGTTATTATTTTTTGAGATATCATTGTTTGTATACCTTCAGTTTGCCGTAAAAACATTTGATTTGAACCGCCACAAAGACCCACTGGCCGAAAAGATCGACCAGTTCTTATCTCCATCATCCTTTCTATCTGGGCTCCTAACCAAATTTGCTCTTCACGAGCCTGAGCCTGTAAAATCCTTTCATACATTGTGTCATCAATTACTTCCTCAGATTCTTTTTGAATTTCTGTATTTAATCTTTTAACTTCGCCGTTTTCAATTGCTTGCCAAATTTCAGATGAGCCGAAAAAACGTTTTAAAAAATCTACCCAAGTTTGACCATTTTGAGGACAAAATCTAGTCACACTACGTCTTAAAAGTTCTGGATCTTTAAAATTTTCTTCTTGCCCCAAAATAACAGACTGAATTTGGTTAGCAATGACCACGCAATCCTCAGGAGAATATCTTTCAGTAATCGACCAAATTCCAAGTTTTTTTTCACCATTAGCCAAAGTTACCCATTGATAAATATCAAAGCTACAACCAAGATAATAATCCCCACTAGGAGGGCTAATCCACAGCAAAAAATCATCACTTTGCTCATCCATCCAATGCCTAATTTTGAAACAAGCAGCATTTTCTGCCCAATCAATTTTAGTCTCCCATATTAATCCGAGAGACCGAAACTCGTCAGGAGAAATTAAGGTGAAAGTAATCTGCTTTTCTAAAGAAGCCTCACCTTGTTCAACAAAAGCTGAAGTTAATTCTCTAGCAATTTGTTCTGAACTTTTGTTACGCCAGAGATCAATATCTAAAGCTAATCTTTCTTTCATTTTTTTTCTCCTGCTCGGGATACTTAAAATTGCCAGTCTTCTGACTTTCCCTCGACATTGCTCGGGATTACAGTTGCGGCACAGCTCCGGATTCTCACCGGATTTCCTGAATGCAATTTTATTATTATTTTATGTTTCTTGTTCTTTTTTAAAATGGCTTTCTAGACCTTTACCAACAATCTTTTCTAATTCTTCTAAATTAAACGGTTTTAACAATACAGAAAAAACTCCCAATTTAGTCACTCGCTCTCTTTCTAACTCAGAAATCATACCACTAACAATAATAAAAATTGGCACTTCATCACCAGAAAAAGACTTCATTTCCCGATAAAGCTCATCACCATTAAGTTCTGACTTCATATTAAAGTCACTAACTACTAAATCAGGCAACTTTTTCCCCTCTCTGACTGCTTCTTGATACTCATTCAAAGCTTGTTGACTGCTATTAAAAAAAGAAACTTTCTGGTATCCAAAGCTTTTTAATGCTCCTTTTGCAAAATCACCCGCTATCATATTATCATCAACTACCCAAACAGAAGCCTTTAAAAATAATTCTTCTTTTGACTTAGAAGGTTCTGTTGTTGGCGATAATGGTTCTTTTAATTCAGCTAATTCAGCCATCTCAAAACTTTTTTATTGCTAAAATTAATCTCTTCAGTGTCTTTTCTCGACCTAAAACTTCCATGGTTTCAAAAAGGGGCGGGGTGGCTGTTTTGCTGGTGATGGCAATTCTTAGAGCCATAAAAAATTTACCAACATGATAGCTTTGCTTGGTCGCCAAATCCCGAAATGACTTTTCTAAATCTTCTGCTCGCCAATTTTTAATTCCCTTAAAAATTCCAACTGCCTTTTCAAATTCTTCTTTAATTAATTTTTTATCTTTGCCGCCTTTTTGGATTAAAAGTTTTTTGTTAAGTTTTGGTTCTTTAATGAAAAAATCAATTAAATCTGGGTAATCTGATAATTTAAACAGTCTATCTTTGACTAAAGGAATAGTCTTTTCAATTAAAGTAACACTCATTCCTTTTGGAACAAATGGTTTTAATAATTGAAGTAGTTGCCTATCGGTTTTTTTCCTAATATAAACCCCGTTAAACCAGTCTAGCTTTTTGCGATCAAAAACCGGATTAGCCACATGCAGATTCCCTTTTTGAAAATACTCAACAAATTCTTCTAAAGTAAAAAGTTCCCGGTCATCTTTGGACGCCCAACCCAGAAGCATGATAAAATTTAAGATCGCTTCGGGTAAATAACCATCAGCAATCAATTCTTCACAAGAAACACTTCCTTTTCTTTTGGACAGTTTTCCACCCAATGGATCTAAAATATCAGTCAAGTGACCAATTTCTGGCAAAGGAAAACCAAGATATTTAAAAAGAAGTACATGAACCGGAGTACTGGCCAACCAATCTCGTCCCCGGATAATATGAGAAACATTCATTAAAACATCATCGACCACAACGGCTAAATGATAAGTGGGAAAACCATCGGACTTTAACAACATCACCTCATCAATGTTTTGCGTTTCCCAACAGATTTCCTTTTTTAAAACAAAGTCAAAAAAACAAACTTTTCTTTTATCCGGGACTCGCAAACGAATGGCCAACTTTTCCCCAACCTTTATTTTCTTTTCCATTTCCTTAGGATCCTTATCCCGACACCGATCTCTTAAAAGAATCTGGCCTTTTTTTTGCCTTTTTTTAATTTCTTTGATGTCTTCGGGAGGGCAGTCACAATAATAAGCATAACCGTCTTTAACTAGTTTTTCGGCGTACTTTTGGTAAATCCCGAGTTTGACTCTTTCTGACTGAATATAAGGCTTATGTGGACCACCGGCTAAAGGACCTTCATCCGGACAAAGACCAAAAGCATCCAGCATCTGATAAATCCCTTCTACTGCCCCAGGCACTACCCGCCGCACATCGGTATCTTCAATCCTTAAAAGAAATTTACCCCCTTTACTTTTGGCAAAAGCATAAGAATATAAAGCAGTTCTTAGACCACCAACATGTAAAAAACCGGTTGGGCTAGGAGCAAAACGGGTGCGCACCTGACTCATTCTGCCTTGATTTTAACATAGATTTACCATTATACTCAATTAAAGTCGATGACAAAAACAAACTTAACCCAGATTGCCTATTATGCCAGGCGGGCTTTAAAAATAGGAACAATTTTTTTAATTGCTTTCCTGATTGTGAGAGGGGCCGTAAAAACTGGTCTGAAAATTTGGCGGGCTGCTAACCCACCACTACCACCAAAGCCCACCATGGCCTTTGGTAAACTACCAAAAATAAAATTCCCTGACTCAACAATCAAAACTTCTGAATTGTCTTTTAAGCTGGAGACAATTGAAGGTGCCCTGCCTGAATTTCCTGAGTCAATCAAAGTCTATTTTATACCCCAAAAGGCGGCCAATCTTTTGGCTTCATCCCGAGCTAAAGACAAAGCCTATAAAATGGGTTTTAAAAACGAACCGGAAATAATCAGTGAAACAGTTTACCATTGGACAAGCCAAAGTGCTCCGCCCACTATTTTAAAAATGAACATTGTCACTGGCAATTTTGACCTTCGCTATGATTTTCGAAACGATCCTGAAATTTTAACAAGTAAAAACCTGCCAACAACCCAACAAACAGCCCAAGAGGCAAAAGGATTTTTGGTCAGCGGTGATTTTTTGCCAGAGGATTTGGCTAATGGTACGGCTGAATTTGAATACCTTTTTTTTGAGCCGCCTGAATTAAAACCAGTTTTATCTTTTTCGGAAGCCAATTTCATTCGAGTGAATCTTTTTCACGGCAATCTTAATGATTTAAAAATCCTTCCCCCTAATCCGAAAAAGTCACTTATCTCTTTCCTTTTTTCAAGTTCAAGAACGACAGGAAAAAGAATCGTCGAGATCGACTACACCTACTTTCCAATTGAAAAGGAAATTTTGGCTACTTATCCTCTAAAACCAGCAAGTCTTGCTTGGGAAGAGCTCCAAAATGATGGGGGTTATATTGCCCATCTTCGTCAAAACGAAAAAGGGCCAATTATTATCCGAAAAGTTCTTTTGGCCTATTATGACTCCCAAGAACCTCAATATTATTTGCAACCAATTTACGTTTTTGAAGGCGACAGAGAATTTTTTGCTTACGTCCCGGCCATCGATTCTAAATGGATGGAGCAAGATTAATCCAACGGTGGTTGGCAAAAATCCAATCAATCAACTTGATAGTTTCTCCAAAACGATCTTGACTGCCTAATACCACAATAATAATTTTTTTTCCATTTCGTTCCACTAAACTCACCAGACATTCCCCTGCTTCTTCAGTCCAACCCGTCTTAATTCCTTTAATTTCGGGTTGACTAGCCAATAAAATATTAATATTAAAAAGTCGATGTTTAATTTTGCCAGAAATGTCGGTGACAATAATCTCGGGAGTAGCCACCATTTTGGCAAAAACAGGGTTTTTTAAGGCCCAGTCAGCCAGCCGCGCCAAATCCAAAGAAGTGGTATAAGAATAGTCAGCCAATAAATTACCATTTGGGTCACTATCAAGCCCAGTAGGATTGGCAAAATAAGTGTGGTTTAAATACAATTCTTGGGCCTTTAGATTCATTTTTTCAATAAAGGCCTTTTCTCCTCCCGGATAATTTTGGGTTAAAACCAAGGCCGCATCGTTGGCTGAAGAAACCAATAAACCATAAAGCAAACTCTCCACTAAAATTTCTTCTCCTTCTAAAAGTTCCATATCCTGACCTAAATGGCTAACTTTACCTACGACTAAAATTTCATCAAGAGCATAATTGTCAAAAGAGACCAAGGCGGTCATAATTTTAACCGTTGAGGCAGGTAAAACCCAAGCGTTTTCATTTTCAGCGTGAAGCACCACGGCTGAATCCAAATCAACAACCAAGACCGAACGGGCCGAAGTTTTTGGTGCCTGAACACTTGCCAAATTCACCGGATAAGGCGCCATTGGCAGATTAAACTCCAACTGACGAGTTTGAGGCGGCAGATAAAAAGCTTGAACAACCAAATATTCATTTTGGCCAGGAATTAAAAAAAAGACAAGACCAAAGGCAAAAAGGAAGGCTCGCTTGATTTTAACTTGTAGATCTTTTTTTCTTGACATTAATCTGCAATTCTTTAAGTTGCTTGGCATCCACTGCAGATGGGGCATTCATAATTGCTGTCTGGCCAGAAGCCGTCATCGGAAAAGCTATCATTTCCCGCAAAGAAGGCTCACTTTTGGCTACCATCAAAAAGCGGTCAATGCCTGGGGCAATGCCGCCATGGGGCGGAACCCCAAATCTAAAAGCGTCAAGCAGATGACCAAATTTGTTTTTAATCTGTTTGGCCGTATGGCCAAGAATTTCAAAAATTTTTTCTTGTAATTCAGGATCGGTAATCCGAATACTTCCACCCCCAACTTCATGACCATTTAAAACAAAATCATGTTGGTAAGAACGAACTTTACCGGGACTTTTATCCAAAAGAGGAATATCTTCCTCATGAGGAGCAGTAAAAGGATGGTGCATGTAGTGCCAACGTTTCTCTCTTTTTTTCCACTCAAAAAGAGGAAAATCAACCACAAAACAAAAAGCTAATAAATTTTTATCTTTTTTATTGGGACGTAAATCCGGTTTGTCAGTACCATATTTTTTCATTACCTCTTGATAAGAAAGCCGTGGAAAGGGAAATTGGTAAACTTTTTTCTTGAGAATTTTCTCAGCTATTTCTCTAAACATTCTTTCAGTTAAAGAAAGAATTTCTTCTTGGGAAACAAAAGACATTTCTAAATCAAGTTGGGTGAACTCGCCATAAGCTCGATCAGCTCGAGGGTCCTCATCACGAAAACAACGGGCAATTTGATAATATTTCTCAAATCCAGCCACCATCAAAAGTTGCTTGTATTGTTGAGGGGATTGAGGCAAAGCGTAAAACTTGCCTGGTTGGAGACGAGAAGGAACTAAAAAGTCACGAGCACCTTCGGGTGTGGCTTTAGTCAAAATTGGTGTCTCAATTTCAATAAAACCATGTTGGTCAAGCCAGTCACGGATAAACTTAATGACCTGATGACGCAACTCAAGATTTTTAACCAAACGTTGCCGCCGCAAATCTAAATAGCGATATTTAAGCCGAATCTCCTCGTTTATTCGATAACCATTACTGTCGATATCGAAAGGCAAATCAGCTGCTTTAGCTAAAACTTTAATTTCCCCAACTTGAGTTTCAACTTTACCAGTGCTCAGATTGGGGTTAGCCAGCTTAGAAGGCCGCTTTTTAACTTCACCCCTGATTTCAACCACATCCTCTGGTCGCAAACTCCCTAATTCCTTCCCACCGACAACTTGAACAACGCCACTTCTGTCCCTTAAATCAATAAAAACCAATTTACCATGGTCCCGACGTGAATTTACCCAACCACAAAGTCTTACTTTTTGGCCAATTTTTTTAACTGTTTCGGTAGTTAATGTTCGTTCCATAAGTTTAATCTTAACTTTTTCTAAAGTGTTTTTCAATCCTGCGCTTGGCGGTTCTGGTAACCACAAAGTTTAGCCAATCTCGCGAAGGTCTCTTTTTGATTTTACTGGAAATTATCTCCACCACCTGGCCGCTTCTTAACTTGTAATGTAAAGACACCAACTTGCCATCAACTTTAGCTCCTGAACAAGAATCACCAAGAATGGTGTGAACTTTATAGGCAAAATCAACCGGCGTGGCATCTATTGGTAAATCAAAAACATCCCCTTTTGGTGAAAAAATGAAATTACGATGGCTTAGGGCATCGAATCTCAAAGAATCAACAAACTCTTTGGAATCCGTAATTTCTTCCTGCCATTTTACTAGCTCTTTAATCCAGGTCATTTTTTCTGTAGGCGCAAAAAAGCCAACCTCTACCGCTTTGTCTTCTCTTCCTTTTGTTTTTTGTTGGCCGTAATACCAATGAGCAGCAATGCCGTTTTCGGCGTGCTCATGCATTTTGTTTGTCCTGATTTGAATTTCCGTAATTCTACCCAGACAAAAAACATTGGTATGAATTGCCTGGTAACCATTAGGTTTGGGTTGGGCAATAAAATCACGAATACCAATTGAGGGCACCGGTTTGAAAAGTTTGTGAATAACACCCAAGGCAGCATAACACTCTTCGACTGTCTCAAGAATAACCCTTAGAGCTACTAAGTCATGAATCCTTTCAATATCTTTATCTTTTTCCGGGCGTAAAAGTTTTTTATACAAACTATATAAATGTTTTTTCCGGCCATCTACCTTTGCCCGAATGCTTTTTTCGGCTAAAGCTTTAATAATTTTTCGTTTGACTTTTTTAATGTGTTCATCGGCTTTTTTAAAATAAGGCTGGGAGTATTTTTTTAACCATTGATATTTCTTAGGATAAAAATAAGGAAAAGCCAAATCTTCCAACTGACCATTCATTTCACCAATCCCCAATCTTTCTGCCAGAGGCGCATAAACTTCCAAAGTTTCCCGAGCAATTCGAATTTGTTTTTCTTTCGGCAAAACGTAAAGGGTCTTAAGATTGTGGTAACGATCAGCCAGCTTGATTAAAACCACTCGCAAATCACGAGCCATGACGACAATCATTTTTCGCAAGTTTTCTACAAAAGCTTCACTTTTTTTCCCGCGGAGCTTAATCTCACCAATTTTCGTCACCCCATCAACTAAATTAGCAATCTCATCACCAAACTCTTTTTTAATTTTTGCCAACGAAGTTTCACTTTCCTCAACCGTATCATGAAGTAAACCAGCTGCAATTGAACCACTGTCTAACCGCCAGTCGGCCAAGGTTTTGATAACAGCCAACGGATGGGCAATAAAATCCTCACCAGAAAGTCTTTTTTGACCAGCATGAGCCTGTTTTGCTAATCGGTAAGCTTTTTTGATCAACTCAAAATTGGCTTGAGAATTGTATCTCTTTATTTGAGTTAATATTTCTTCAATTTTCTGATTCATTTTTTAATATCTTTCAGTTTTAATTGGAGCCGCTTTTGACTATTCCATTCATTGATAATTAAATTATAAGCAATATCAATCGGTTCTTCCGAAGAAAGTTGAGAATAAAAATCGCCCATCCCGAAACCAATGGCACCAATATTTTTTTTGGGTTCTGGCCCATAAACCGTTAATTTCAAATGTTGCTTGCCTGCTCCCACCAACTGGGCACTAACCACCTTTATTTTTTTGGTAACAAAGGCTGGTTGAGGGTTATCTTGGCCAAAAGGCTCAAATCTTTCCAACTGGTTGAAAAAGTCAAAGGTTAAATCGACCAGCTCCAATTGGGCATCAATTTTTAAAACACGCTTAAGTTTTTTTTGAGCCAATTGCTCTTCGGCAATTTGTTGAAGACGAGTCTTTAAAAGATTAATTTTTTTAGTTTCAATATTAAAACCAGCCGCTAAAGGATGGCCGCCGTGAGAATCAAGCAAATCAGCACATTTTCTTATCGCCTCAATGATGTTAAACTCTTGAACAGACCTAGCTGAAGCCCTCGACATTTCTTTGCCCTCAGAAATCACGACTGCTGGTCGATAAAATTCATCTTTCAACTTTTGGGCTACCAAACCAATAACGCCCTCATTGTAAGTTTGGTCTTGAACAAAAATTAAGCTGCTTTGACCATCCTCTTTTAACCAAAGCTCCCGAGCGTGAAGACTGGTCCGCTTGGTTAGCGTTTGCCGTTCACGATTATTCTCATCCAACCGACGAGCAATTTTTAAGGCTTTGTTTTTATCTTTTTTTAAACATAAAAGTCTTAAGGGGTCCATTGGGTCTCGAATTCTACCTGAAGCATTAATTCTGGGGCCGATAATAAAACCAACTTCACGAGCACTAATCTTTTCGCTGTCCAAACCTACAAGTTGGCAAAGAAATTGTAAACCGATTCTTTTTGTTTTTTTCAGTTGGTTAAGCCCATGTTTAACCAAGGAACGGTTGGCACCCAAAAGCGGCACCATATCAGTAACGGTACCAATGGTGACCAAATCAAGGCCTAATTTTTCCTTTTTCTTAAAAGCGGCAAGCAGCTGGCGAGCGAAAAACCAAGCCACCCCTACACCTGCCAATTGGGTGGTATGAATAACCGCCGCTGCTTTTGGTTTCTTTTTACCAGGAACGTGGTGGTCGGTGACAATCACATCCATACCGATTTTATTGGCATGTTCTACTTGTTTGAATTGAACAATTCCCTGATCAACAGTGACAATCAAACTCACTCCTGCTTTAGCCATTTGATCGATTCGTTCAACTTTCAAACCATAACCTTCTTCTCTTTTAGGAATAAAGGGCATCACTTGAGCGCCTAATTTATTTAGTGTTTCCCAGACAATGGCCGTAGCACAAACACCGTCAGCATCATAATCACCATAAACAATTACCTTTTCCTTTTTTTTGATAGCTTTTTTAAGACGAGTAATCGCTTTTTTAATCTCGTCTGGAGAAATACCAACTTCTCTTGGGGTTAACTTATAGGGACTTTTGGGATTCAAAAAATCTTCTTGCTGCCTTTTAGTTTTTAGACCACGATTAAGAAGAAGGTGTTTGAAAATAGTCTCAATTTTTTTTTCACCTTTTTTGACTGTTAATTTTCCGCCCTCAATTATCCATTTCATCGTGCTATAATAATATCAGTATGTCTACTAAAGTTCCAGAAAAATTAAGTGGAAAAATCCCAAAAGAGGTTTGGCAAGTTTTTAAAAAGTTCACTGCTCAAGGCTATGAAATCTTTTTAGTTGGTGCGGGCGTCAGGAATTTACTCCAAGGCAAAATTCCGGTTGACTGTGACTTCACCACCAATGCTCGCCCAGAAATTATCCAGTCTCTTTTTGGCGATTCTTATTACGACAATGTCTTTGGCACGGTAGGTATCCCAATTAAAACCAAAAGAGGTAAAGAGGTTTATGAGATTACGACCTACCGAATCGAAGGCAGATACTCTGATCACCGCCGGCCAGATGAAATTAAATGGGGCAAAAAACTTGAAGAGGATCTTAAACGAAGAGAGTTTACCATTAGCGCCATGGTCATTGGCCCGATTTTAAAAAACGGCAAATGGGATGGAAAATCTTTAGAGTTAATCGACCTTTTTAATGGTCAAAAAGATTTCAAAGACAAAATTGTTAGGGCAGTTGGTGACTCTAAAGAAAGATTCTCCGAAGACGCTTTAAGAATGATGAGAGCCATCCGGTTTGCCGCTCAATTGGGCTTTACGATTGAAAACAAAACTTTGCAAGCAATCAAAAAAAATAGCCACTTGATTAAAAAAATCAGTTGGGAAAGAATCAGAGATGAATTTTTTAAAATTCTTATTAGCGATTATCCTGCAGATGGCTATAAGATTTTGCGTAATTCCGGTTTAGCTCAGAAAATTTTACCTGAAGTGGAAAAAGGGTTTGGGGTTGAACAAAAAAGCCCTGGCCGACACCATCTTTATGATGTTGGTACCCACAGTGTTAATTCGTTGAAAGCCTGCCGATCTGACGACCCGGTAGTCAAACTGGCTGCCCTTCTCCATGACGTTGGCAAACCAGTCACTTTTAAAAAACAAAAAGACGGCACGATTACTTTTTATAATCACGAAATGGCTGGAGCTAATATCGTCAAAAGCATAGCTCGCCGTTTGAGACTAAGTAAAAGAAACACTCAAAGACTGGTGACTTTAGTCCGCTGGCATCAATTTACAGTTGATGAAAGACAGACTGATAAAGCCATTCGCAGATTTGTTCGCAATGTCGGTAAGCAAAATTTGGCTGATATCCTTGAAGTCCGCACCGCTGACCGTTTGGGAGGTGGCGCCCGAGAAACTTCTTGGCGGTTGGAAAGATTCAAAAAAAAGCTCGTTGAAGTCCAAAAACAGCCTTTTTCAGTAACCGATTTGAAAGTCAATGGTAACGAGGTGATGAAAACACTTAAAATTAACCCCGGACCGCTGGTGGGCAGGCTTTTAAATCAATTATTTGAAGAAGTGGTCGAAGACAAAACCAAAAACAAAAAAGAATATCTCTTAAAACGTATCAAAGAAATTGGTAAAACCTTAGGTTAATTAATGGCCTTTAACAAAAGCCTTTACCAAAAAATAGCTTTAGCTGATGTTATTCTTCGCCTAATTCTTGGTCCTGCCATATTCATATCAGTTTGCCTGGCAGCTTTGTTTACTTTTTTACTTGATTGGGTGGATGGTGAATTTTTCAAAAGAGCCGGCTACCCTCAGAGTCAATATAGTTTCTATGACAAACTCTTAGACTATTATTGGTATATCTTTATTTTGATTTATATCTTTCTTTACCAAGTCCCTAGCAAAAATATCTTTTTATTTCTTTTTTTATTTCGCTCGCTTGGCCAAGCACTCTTTTTTTTAACTAAAAAGGAATTTTACTTTATTTTCTTTCCCAATGTTTTTGAAATTTTGTTTTACTTTTATTTATTCACCACTATCTTGCCAAAATGGCAACCATTGATGTTTTATCCTCAAATTGCTTACCCATTAATAATCATCACCCTCGTGGTCTTAATTAGAGAATATGTTTTACATATTAAAAAAATGAATTTAAGTGGTTTTTTTACTGGCAAGACGACTTATTGGGTAGACGATAAGAAGAAAAATGTTGGTGTCTAAAAAATACTTCATCTAGAAGCGCTTATAATTTTTTTCCATTTCACTTCTCGCTTTTAAAGCCGACTTGCCCCTTGGTGCTCGATATTTACCCGCTAAATCTAAAATGTCATTGTGCTTTCTGCTTAAATCACCGATTTTGCTGCCTTTTGCCTTTTTTGCTATCGCCAGTAGAGATTTTGCCCAATTTTTATTTTCTTTTTTCATTTGTTTAATCTTTACTCCACCGCATTAGCCTCCCAAGCAGCGAAATGGATTCCAGGAAGGCGTGGAAATTCTTCAACGTTCGCCGGCTCACCTAATTCTGTCTTTATCTCGTCAATAAAAGCAAGTCTTTCTTCTATTGGTCCAGAAACTGACAGAGAAAAAAGGGTTAATCCACCTAAAAACGGAAATACCTCTTTTGTCAATTTATAATGAACTCCTCCTTGATTGCCTTCAATAACCTGGTCGTCTTCAGCAAGAGTTCCACCTTCTATAGTAGGGAGCTTAAGAATTCCTTCAAGTAACCTTTCTTTAGTCATACCTTTTTTGCTTTCAACTGCTCCCAAACTACGAGTAGGGGAACGGCGGTAAAGGTGGAAGAATAGGTGCCGGCGATAGTCCCAATCAAAAAAGCCACTACAAACCAACGAATAGTTTCTCCACCAAGAAGAAGTAGCGCCAGCAACATAAAAATAATGGTTAAAGAATTATTAATATTCCGAGGTAATGTTTCGGTCACAGTCTTGTTGGCTAATTGTTCAAAAGGAACATCCGGTAATAAACGCTGTGATTCACGAATCCGGTCATAAACTACCACCGTGTCATGAACCGATAAAGAAAGGATAGTTAAAACTGCCGTCACAAAAAGAGTATTCACTTCTACTCCCCAAAAGTGACCCATTAAAGAAAAGCTACCTAAAAGAATAAAACTGTCATGAAACATGGCCAAAATCGCACAAATACCAAATTTGGCATTTTTAAACCGCCAAGCCACATAAGCCAAAATAAAACCAGCGGCTAAAACAATAGCCATTAAAGTTTTAGTCAAAAGCTCTTTACCTAAAGTAGGGCCAACAGTTTCAAATCTGACTTCCTCTGGCATTTCTTCAAAATTTTGGGCCAAAACGGTTTTGATGGTCGCAGCATCATCCTTAGTAATTGGTTTTAAACGAAGCAGGATTGCTTCTTCTCCTGAGGACTGAACTGAAGAAACCTCAAAATCTTTTTCTTCAATTAATTTTTTAATTTCTCCATACTCAGACATGTTTATTTCTTTTTCAAACCTCAACTCCAATAAAGTGCCGCCAGTAAAATCAATCGCCGGTCTTAAACCGTAGTCAACCAAGGAAACAATTCCGGGAATTAAAACCAAAGCGGAGATAACAAAGTATAACCATTTAAATTTCATAAAATTCATCTCTTTGCCTCCGAGCGGGAAAATGTGCGTAAAATAGTTCGGGTGACAACAATGCCGGTAAACAAACTCAACAAAACTCCCAATCCTAAAGTGAGGGCAAAACCTCTGACCATACCAGAAGTGTTTAAAAACGACCAATCAAAGGGATTAAAAAGAATGAAACAAGTGATTAAAGTGCAAACATTGGCATCTCTGATTGAATCCCAGGCGCGACCAAAACCAAGCTCCATCGCCAGTAGTCTAGTTTTACCGACTCTCATCTCCTCTTTCATTCTTTCAAAAATCAAAATATTACTATCCACCGCCATACCCACTGAAAGCAAAAAGCCAGCTACACCCGGTAAGGTTAAGGTGACCGGAATCAGTTTATAAAGGGCTAAAGTAATCATGCCATAAATCACTAAACCTAAATCCGCCAAAATCCCCAATCGACCATAATAAGCGGCCATGAATAAAATGACCATCAAAAGGCCAATTAACCCAGCCCTAACACTTTTTTGAATTGACTGGATGCCTAAAGTGGCTCCAATATTTCTTTGTTCAATCACTTTAATCGGCACTGGCAAAGCCCCGGCGTTAAGTTGTACAGAAAGTTTTTTCGCTTGTTCTAAGGTAAATTCACCGGTAATCACCGCTTCACCAGTGGTAATTTGCTCTTTAACTTGCGGTATAGTGACGGGCAGTTCGTCAAGGAAAATGGCCACCGGTCTACCTAGATTTCTGCCAGTAATCTCGCTAAACTTTTTGGCTCCCTCATCAGAAAATTTTAAACTCACTACCGGCTCGCCAGTGTTAGGATCAAACTGAACCTGGGAACGGGCTAAATCTTTACCAGTTAAATCAGTTGATAAAAAATCAGTTAAACTCGCCGCAGCCGTGGCTTCAGGTGTTAATTCTTTAAAATCAAGTTGAGCGGTTTGACCAATTAAATCAATCGCCTGGCTAGTTTCTTCAACTCCAGGCAACTCAACAATCAAACGATATTCCTCACCAAGCTTTGAAGTTTGGACAATTGCCTCGCTGACACCAAATAAATCGACCCTTCTTTGGATATTCTCAGCCGCTGATTCAAGCGCGGCCTTTTTATCTTCCTGTTTAATACCTGCCATATCCGCTTGAAAAACCAAATGAGTGCCACCGGCCAAATCAATGCCTTTTTTAATTTCCAAATCCCGCTGAAAATGAAATCTACCCAAAGCCAGATTAATAGCTGGCCGTTGGAAAGTTTTATCAATCTTTAAAAATTTCAGCTGAATCTGGCTGGGCAAATCAATTAGCAAAGAAACAAGAGTTAAACCAACGATGAACCACAAAAGAAAGCGTCGTTTCCTCATTTTCTTTTTTTCTTAATGAAGTTCTTTGAAAGAAGTAATTGTTTCGTCCCAGAAAAAGTATAGATCACCTGGCCAGTTTCTGATTGAGTAGTCACCTGAACTTGGCGACCGGCCTTAACGCCCACGGCCTTGACAAACTCCGAAGGAATAGTAACCGCCAAACTGTTACCTGTTTTGATAATTTTTTGTTTAGACATCAGTCCGACTGGCTAACTCCTCTTCATCACCGATTAACATGAGTCGCGAACTAGTTAAAATTCCCAATAAAAACGGGTCGCGCCGTTTTTTGCGAAATTCAAACTCCTGCTTACTCATAACACTGTAATTAATCTCTCGCTCCTGTTTCTCCTCTTCAATTTTCACTATTTCTACTAGTTTTGGCATATTGACTTCGCCAACCATTAAAAGATCGACCCCGCCTTCCCTGGTTGGCAAACGACGGGCAAATCTGCCTGAAAGAACAGCAAATTTTATCTTGCCTATTTTAGTCTTATTCTCAATAATTGCCTTTCCTAAACCAATAGTTTTATTAATCAAAGAAAGTAGGTCGCCAAAAAGAGGATGATTTTGGTTAAACCAGTAATAAAGACGATTACCCCGAGTTTCCTTTTGCACCATCCCCGCTTTTTCCATCCTTAGAAGTTCACGCCGCACGGCATTAATTTCCTCACCAGTTGCTCGAACTAATTGACGAACATAAAACAATTCTTGGGGTTGATAAAGAAAGGTTTGTAAGATTTTAATTCGGACTTTAGAAATAATTAAGTCGCGAAGCATTCAGTATTCCACCTCCT
Organism: Nevskiaceae bacterium; assembly: GCA_035527075.1. GTDB lineage: Bacteria > Patescibacteriota > Microgenomatia > PFEM01 > PFEM01 > DATLBE01. The sequence continues at coordinate 15,571 of DATLBE010000013.1, forward strand.
GGTGGGCAGGAATAACTTCAATCCAAATAGGCCCTCGGTTGAAAGCAATTTCTTTCCCTCGGCTATCTAAAAATTTAGTCCTTGCTTCTCGATCTTGCTTTTGCCAAGTACCTTTAATGGCTTGACCATTTTGAAAAACAATTGCTTTACCATTGCCAGTGGTAGTATACAAAAGATGTTTCAGTTCATCAATTGGCCCTTTTTCTTTTACCAAAAGAGCAACGACGGTTTTAGCTTGAATTTGCTCGTCATTGTTTAAGTCTTTGTGTATTTGACCATTGTTAAAACGCCGGTACAAATTGGTCTCGCGGTCATACTGCCAACTCACCGAGTACTCTGAATAATTACTCCAAAAATCAAAATCAATTTTTTCTGTTTCACCTCTTTCGTCTAAATCAGCCTCATCCTCAAACTTCCACTCGTCAAAATTCTCATTCCATTTTTCGCCTTCATCATCTTCAACGTCAAGGCCTCGTTTATGAGCCACTTCCCAAAGTCGGTCGGTGGTGGAATACATCGTGTGCTCAGTGGCAACCGAATGACCAATCCGCTCATAATCCCGCCAGAAAGTGGGAAAACCTAAAGAAAACTGGTTTAAATCATTACCTTTTGCCAACCAACCATAATCACCAATCTGACCCAAAGCGTTAGCCGGACCTGGCAGATTGGCACCACCAACATGAGCATATAAAGGATAATCACCATACTCTGAGGCAAAATCAAGAAAATAAGTCCTGGCTGAACGAACTGGACCAATAATAATATCTTCGGCTGAAGCGGCACAATAAAAAACGGCCAAAAAGCGGGTAATGCCTCCCTCAGCCACCGCTTCATAAACCACATCAGCGCGCGATAAACCCGATTGGGGACGGGCTTCGGCATGGTTTTCAATCATCACGGTCAAAGGCCGCCGCTTCTCCCAAATTTTTCTTTCATCTTTAGTAAACATCCCGCCATTCAAAGGACATTCTTCTGTCTTAGGTTGGGAAAGATCAACCTGAAGACCTTCCCTGGCTTCAGGCAAGGGTGAAATGGGACCCACTTCCACTGCTTGACCCAGAAAGCGAAAAGCAGCAAAAGAAACGCCTGTGGAACCAAGATAAAGCAATAAACCACCAAGAATAGTTAAAATCAGTTTTTTGTTTTTCATCTTTTTATCTCACTTTTTTTGCTTTTTTAATGGCTCGAGTTTCTTCTTTTGAAAGTTCATAACCAACTGGTTGACCGTTTTTAACCGGTTTCGCGTAAAATCTAGTTTTATCTCGACTGTGAAGACTAGAAATCACAAAACCGCTATCGTGATTGTCTAAAACTGCTAAACAAAAGCTTTGATCACCGCCAGTTTCGGCAAAAGGATTAAAACGAACCAAGCCTATTTTTTGGATGTGATAAAAACCGTCTTTCTCTAATTTTTCAAGTTTTTTAGTAAGCTCATTAATTCTGTTATGTTCTTCATTAGAACTTTTTAAAAGTTTTTCTAAAACTGACTTTAAGTCTTTTTTAGTAATCCCCTTAGTTAATTTTTGATAATGACTGAAAAGACGATAAAAAATAATCGATAAAGCCACCAGCCAAACAGTAAGAAAGCCAAATAAAATAAAGCCTAAGTCTTTGTAATTGAGTAACATCTGTATTCTCAATTTTAAAAGTCACCAAAGTTAAAGTCAATACTAACTTGAATTTGAAGCTAAACCGTGTTATGGTAAAACTTGTCATGCCGAAAAAGCGTAAAACTCGCCAAGACAAAATTATCCTCCAACTCAAAAGAGAGCTAGCTAAAACCGCAAAATCCAAACCTAGTCAAGAGGCAAAATCAGTTGAGCCTCAGCTCAAACCTAAAGAAAAAACGCCTCAGAAAAAAACCTTCAATTCGGCCTTTTCTTACAATCCGAGCCTGATAAAAAAAGATTTAATCAAGACTTTAATTTTAGCTTTATTGGTTATTGGCCTTGAACTTGTGTTATACTTGAAGCTGAGGTAGGTTTGAAAATCTTTCAAAAGAAAGGAGGTGAAAAAATCAATGGCTAGTTTTTATTGTGTTAAATGTCGCGCCAAAAAGAATGTTGATGATAGTGAGGTTGAGCACGTCACCATGAAAAACGGGAAACCGGCATCAAAGTCAAAATGCCCAACCTGCGGCACCACCATGTTTAGAATTGGTGGCTAAAATTTTCCTTTTTGAAACTGCCTAAAACCCGAGCCCCGAAATTTCGGGGTGGGTTTTTTATGAAGCCAAAAAAACACCAAGCATTACTACTTCTTTCAGGTGGCTTAGATTCATTGCTGGCGGCCAAAATTTTGCTGGCCCAAAACATCAAAGTGTTTGGCCTAATTTTTAAAAGCTGCTTCTTTAGTGCCGAAAAAAGTAAATCAGCCGCCGAACAATTGGGAATTCCTTACCAAGTCATTGATTTCTCTGAAAAACATCTCAAGATTATTAAAAATCCCCCTCACGGTCGAGGCAAAGCCGCCAATCCTTGTATCGATTGTCATTTATTAATGCTTAAACACGCCAAAAAACTTCTTGAAAAAGGCAGTTTCAACTTTGTCGCCACGGGTGAGGTTTTAGGTGAACGACCATTTTCTCAAAACAAACAAGCCCTAGACTTAATCGCCAAAGAGTCAGGTTTAAAAGACCGTCTCCTTCGACCCCTTTCCGCCAAACTGTTTTCGCCAACTTTACCTGAAAAAAAAGGCTGGGTTAATCGAGACAAACTGATGGCCATTCAAGGTCGGCAACGCCACATTCAAATCAAACTGGCTAAAAAATATAAACTCACTTACCCACAGCCTGCAGGCGGTTGTATTTTATGCGAGCCAGAATTTGCCAAAAAACTTTTTGAACTTTTTGACAAATGGCCAAAATGCAGCGGCGAAGATATTAAACTTCTCTTTTTGGGCCGCCACTTCTGGCACCCCGCAAAATCCCGCACTCGCAAATTTCGCTTCGCGAAAGCGAGTTTTGCGGGACGCGGGGCTCTGGCCACTAAAATTGTTTTGGGCAAAAATGAGGAGGAAAATGAAAAGCTTGCAAAACTTGCCCAAAAAGGTAACCTTATTATCGAGCCCGCCAACTTTCCCGGCCCCACCGCTTTAATTCGAGGCGAAAAAATCACCTCTCAAACAATTAAAAAAGCCAAATCATTAATTCTCACCTATTCCAAAAAACAATCAACTTCTCCCACTTTTAGCGAAACCCAAAAATGATTTCTTCTGCTAAAAGATATCTTTACAATCGTCTGAAAATCGTCTATAATTTGTCTAATGTTCAAACCAAAATATTCAATAACCGAAAAGCTTCTTGCAAACATTAAGCGCATTAATAGCCTGGTTTTTGAACTTAACAGCAGGCGTCTCCCGGATATCGTTTTGGTGGAATTGGAAAAATCCGCCAGGGCGGTCTCATCTTTTGCTTCCACCAGCATTGAAGGCAATCCCCTTCCCTTGACTGAAGTCAAAAAAATCCTCAAGTCTACCCCTGCCCATTTGAGAGAAAGTGAAAAAGAGGTTCTCAATTACAACGAGGCTTTACAAAACCTAAACAAGAAACTAGAAGAAGGTCACGTACTCCTTTCTTTGAAATTAATTCTTATAATCCACAAACAGGTCATGAAAGGCTTGCTTCCCGATTTTGAGACTGGTGCCTTAAGACAAAAGCCGGTGGTGGTTAACAATCCACGAACTGAACAAGTAGTCTATCTCCCTCCCGATGTCCAAGATGTAAAACCTTTAACAAGCGATTTAATTATCTTTGTAAACGATAACAGAAATACAATAGACTCACTTATTTTGGCAGGCATTTTCCATAAACAGCTCGTTCTTATTCACCCCTTTATGGATGGGAACGGAAGAACCACGCGCCTCGCAACAAAAGTCTTGCTAGCTGAAATGGGATTGAATACTTTCAATCTTTTCAGCTTTGAAAATTACTACAATAAAAACGTCACTCACTATTTTCAAACAGTAGGGGAAAGAGGAAATTATTATGGCTTAGTAAATCAAATTGACTTTACTAACTGGCTAGAATATTTCACCGAAGGGATAATTGACGAGCTTTTACGTGTTCAAAAGACTCTGCCGGAAGCGGCTATAAGTCCTGATACTCAACTACAAGAACATCACCAAAAAATATTAGAATTTATAAAAGAAAAAGGCTTTATCGCCGATCGTGATTACGCAAAATTAGTTGACCGGGCGAAAGCCACCAGAGCTTTGGATTTTCAAAAACTTATTAAGCTGGGGCTAATTGAAAGAAAAGGAAAGGGAAAAGCTACATATTACACTATATCAAGATAAATTATTGAGCCTCTTCTTGCCTACTTCAACTCCTCAAGGGCTTTTTTTAAATCGACTTCCTTTTTTCTTTTGGCAGGAATCAAGTTACCAAGTAATTGCTTTTCATAAACTGGTTTTTGGATTTTATAAAAAACGCCAATAGGGATTTTGGCATCATTTTTGCCATATTCCCACTCCTCAATTTTTCTTAAAGCTTCTTTTTCCGAAGTTAAATCTCTCTCCTCCACTTGATAAACTTTTTCATTATAAGTTTGAAGGGTGTTAAAAAATGCCAGGCAAGGCTCCAGAACATCAATAAAAGAAAAACCCTGATGTTGGATACCCTTGATAATTAAATTTCTAAGATGGTTTGGCTTTGCCGAATAACCTCTGGCGATAAAGGTCGCCTTGGCAGCCAACATTAACTTCAAAGGATTAAATGCCTCCTCAACGCTTCCTTCAGGACTAGACTTGCCTTTAAAACCGAAAGGTGAGGTGGCCGTAAACTGGCCAGTAGTTAAAGCAAAACTTCTGTTGTTATGAACCAAGACAGTGATATCAATGTTTCTTTTGGCCGCATGGATTAAATGAGAAATGCCTTCATTATAAGCATCACCGTCTCCTGCACAGACAATAACTTTAAGATTGGGGTTGGCCAACTTTACCCCTTCAGCCGTGGCAATCGGCCGACCATGAAGAGAATAAAAACTATTCAAATTTAAATAATCAACAATTTTGGCATGACAGCCAATACCAGCAACGACAACAAACTCTTCTTTTAAAACCCCTTTCTTCACTAAAAAAGCCACGGCCTGTTTTAAGGCAGTCAAAATTCCGAAATTGCCACATCCCGGGCACCAAGTGATTTTAGGATTAACCATGTTTAAGCCCTTCTTCTATTTCTTCTGGTAAAAATGGTCTGCCATTGTATTTTAAAATTTTGGTATTAACCTGAAAACCAAAGCCTGCCAGTATTTTGCCCAACTGTCCCAAAGCGTTTGTTTCCACCAAAACAAGTTTTTCAACTCCTTTTAAAGCTTTTTTAAATTGTTTTTCCGGAAAGGGTTGAAGAATTACTGGTTGGATCATTTTAATGCCTAATTTTTCGGCCGCCTCTTTGGCAGGGCCTTTGGTTGAACCCCAGGCAACAATCGCTTTTTTGGCGTTTTTGTTCCCATAAACTTTAACCGCTGGCAATTCTTCCACTGCTTTTTCCATTTCTTTAAATTTTCTTAATCTTTTGTCTTGCATTTTTTTAACTTTCTTTTCCTCCTCGACCGTCAAACCAAATTCATCATGCTCATAACCCGTCGCTTTGGTGATTATTCCTTTTTGGCCGGGAAATGCTAGCGGTGAAATGCCATTTTTTGTGTCTTGATATCTTTGGTATTGACCATTTTTGTCCCAAATTAAAGGTTTTTCGTATTGAACTTCGGCTAAAACAGTCTCATTAAAACTGAAGGTGCTTTCAGAAATTTCTTTATCGATTAACAAAATTGAAGGCGTTTGGTATTGCCAGGCAAGGTTCAAAATTTTTCCTGACCAAAAAAAGGCTTCCTCCGCGTCTCCGGGCGCAATCACAAACCGGACTATATCACCATGACCAGCCGTGAGAGCAAAAAGCAAATCTCCTTGAGCTGTATAAGTCGGCACGCCTGTCGCTGGACCAGGTCGCTGGCTCTCAACAACCACCAAAGGCGTTTCACTCTGGGCCGCTAAACTAAGGGCCTCAACCATTAAGGCAAAACCGCCCCCAGAAGTACCAACCATCGCTCTGGCGCCGCTATAAGCCGCACCAATGGCGGCATTGACAAGACCAATCTCGTTTTCTAATTGAGCCACTCCTAAGTTAAAATCTTCTTGGTGGGCGGCCAAATAATGTAAAATGCCAGTCGCCGGCGTCATTGGATAGGCAAAATAAAAATCCAAGCCCGCCTTAACCGCTCCTAAAGCGAGAGCTTGATTGCCAGTGACTAAAGGCAGTACTTTTTGGTTTAATTTTTTAAGCTTAAACAAATTGGAAGTTTTCTCAAAAGCCGCTTTGGCAACTTTTAGATTCAACGACTGTAATTTTTTGAATTCTTTTTTCAAAACCTTTTCTAAAGTTTCCCAGTCAATACCCATCATTTTGGCAAAACCAGCAATCAAGGCCGTGTTTTCCATGATGGGCATGCCACCTGCTTTTTTAGTGATGGTTTTTATGGGTAGGTCCACCACGATTCCTTTTTTATCCAAGTCATTTCGGTGTTTTTCAAGAGTGTTTTTGTCCAAGGCCAAAAGAAAATCTATTTTTCTTCGGTGAGACAAAATTTTCTTAGCCGAAGCTCTGATGTGAGAAAAATTATGACCGCCTCTAATCAAAGATTGATAGTCATCATAAATAAAAATTCGATAACCAAAGTTTGAAAATAACTTGGCGATGATAAGGCCCGCTTTTCGCGACCCTTGACCAGCAGCCCCACCGATTAAAATTGAATAATCTTGAATCATCTTAAATTGATTACATTATACTATACTATTTGAAAATTAAGCCTTAATTTGCTATAATACCATTGCCTGGAAAGCTGGGCAACCGCCCTTCGACTCACTTCGTTCGCTCAGGGCAAGCCCCGAGAAGCGAAGCGACGAGGGGAGGAAAGTCCAGACAGCAGAAGACAGGGTGGACGCCGTAAGGCGTCACCCCATACGCCTGGTCGTATGGGGCTAGACAGGGCCACAGAGACGAGTCGGTCGAGGAATCGACCGGGTGAAACGAGGCAACCCTCCCCGCTGCAACCTCCGATCGGTGCGCTATGAGGACGTCTTCCCTAGCACCAAAGTTCGAGGGCATAGATAGATGGTTGTCTAAAACAGAATCTGGCTTACGGGCTTTTCAGGCAATTAAAGCCCTTTGAATCTTTTTGAAGAAAAAAACTCTGAAAACGCAATTTGGAGTAAAAGTACAAACGGAATCGCCAAAACCACCCCTATAAAACCACCTAATTCCACCCCAATCGCTAAAGAAATAATCACCACCAACGGCCTAACACCTACCTCTCGAGCCATTATCTGGGGAACAATGAGTGTATTTTCCAACTGTTGAACTAGAAAATACAAAGCGGCTACAGCCAAGCCCATTAAAGGTGAAATCACCAAGCCTGCCAAAACCGCCGGAATTGCCGAAAGAACCGGACCAATATTAGGAACAATCTCCAAAATTCCGGCTAAAATCGCCAAGGGCAAAGCAAATTCAATCCCTAAAAGGCGTAAACCAATATAAGACATAACACCAATAATCACCATTAAAGTTAACTGAGCTCTCACCCAGCCGCCCAGTCGGCGTTCTAGTTTGTCAATAAAGGCTCTCGCTTTGTCTTTTCCGTCACCGCCAAATAAAACTGCCAGGTAGTGGTCTAAATTTTTTCTTTCAATCAAAAAGTAAAAAGTAACCACCGCGATAACCAACAAAGCAGTAAAATTGTTAAAAATATTGACAGTAATTTTAAGCAAATTAGCCGGAATGGAACCCAGTTGATTGATTTGAGAAGAGATAATATCTTGATCAATGGCCGGCAATCGCAAGTTTTGAAAATAATCAGGCAGACGAGAAATTAAAGTCGCTGTTTGGTCAACCAACGGCGGAATGACGCCGGCAATACTTACCCCCAAACCTAAAATAACCAGTAAATAAACGATAATAATTCCCAATAGCCGAGGAATTTTCAGTTTTTCAAGTTTATTAACCACCGGATTAAAGGCAGACATTAAAACAAAGGAAATAAAAAGAACGACCAAAATTTGTCTGATTTGGTAAAGAAAATACAAAGAGATTAAAAAGAGGACCGTAAAAATTATCGTCCGATGGGAAATTTCAACTTTCTTGGGCATTTTCTTGATGATACCATCTTTTAACCCAACTTTCTACTTCATCTTGCCACCCCTTTTGGGTAATGTCAAACCAACGGATTCGCTTATCCCTGCCAAACCAAGTCATCTGTCGTCGAGCATAGTCATGTTCAGCAAATTGCCAACGCTTAATAACTTCTTTCTTAGTCGCCTGACTGTCAAAGAATGGCCGCCACTCTTGATAGCCCATTGTATCGCCCAAAGCAGATCCCTTCCAGGTGTAACCTTTTTCTAAAAGTCTTTTGACTTCTTCTTCTGCGCTTTGTGCCAGCCTTTGATCAACTCGCTTATCAATTCTTTGGTAAAGAATCTTGCGGGGAGCTTTCAAACCAATAAATAAACTGTCTGATTTTGGCTGTTCCGGTGGTCGCCAAGAGGGATTTTCTTTTTTGAAAATAGCCACTTCAATCGCTCGAACAAGACGACGAGGGTTGTTTCTGTCAGATTTATTCATCATTCCTACTTTTTCCGGATCAAGCTTGGCCAAATAGTCAAAAAGTTTTTTGGCAGACCAGCCGTCAATTTTCACCCTGAGTTCCGGATTACGAGGAATTTCGCGAGTATCAACTCCATCCACCACGTTTCTAATATAAAAGCCGCTCCCGCCAACTAATAAAGGTAATTTGCTTTTTTGCCAAAGACCTCTTATTTTACTCCAAGCTAAACGATAATAATGGGCGACACTAAATTCCTGATTAGGCTCAACCACATCCAAAAGATGAATAGGAACGCCTTCCACTTCCCAATAACCCCGCGGCTCTTCTTCTTTCCTTCTTCTGATTGCCCGCCAGACTCCTCTGTTTATATCTTTGCCGGTACCAATATCCATTCCTCGATAAACCTGGCGGGAGTCAGCAGAAATAATCTCGCCAGCAAATCTTTTGGCCAAACGAATCCCCAAAGAAGTTTTGCCAGTGGCCGTAGGCCCACAAATAACAAGCAATTTATTCATCGTATGTTATATTATACCTTGCCAGGCAAAACATCCTAATGAAAACAATCATCATCTGCCACTCAGAACACCACGGCAATACCAAAAAAATTGGCCAAGCCATGGCCGATGTCTTAAAGGCAAAACTTATTAAACCTCACCAAGCCAAACCAGAAGTACTGAAAAATTACGATTTGATTGGCTTTGGCTCGGGCATTTATTATCAGAGGCACCACAAAAGCCTGTTTAAGTTTGTCGACCAATTACCGCCCATGAAAAACAAAAAGGCCTTTATCTTTTCGACCAGCGGATTAAAAGAAATCAAATTATTAAATAACTTTAACCAACCTTTAAAAAAGAAGTTTTTAGAAAAGGGCTTTCAAATTATCGGTGTCTTTTCTTGCCGGGGTTTTGATACGGTGTGGCCACTAAACCTAATCGGCGGCATGTATAAAGGCAGGCCAAATCGTCAAGATTTAAAAGAGGCAACCACTTTTGCCACTAGTCTTCTTCACCATTCCAGCAATAAAGACAAAGTTTGTCTTTCGGCAAACCAATAGCTTTAACCATATTTTGGATGCTTTGGTATTTAAGTGATGTCACACCCAACTCTTTGCGGATCGTATCAACCATTTTTTGATATGCAGGAGTTTTTTCATCAAGAAATTGTTTATTGTCTAATTTCTTTTTTCTTTTTTTAAAAGCTTTTCTAATTGCCCGCCGGGCTGCCAGCTCTTTTTTGGTCCGAGTCGAAAGACAGAAACGGCATGGAAACATCAAGGGTGGACAAGCAATCCTGACATGGATTTTCGTAGCGCCGTGGTGCCAAAGTTTTTTAATGGCCTGGTTTTTCAGCTGGGTGCCTCGAACAATAGAGTCATCACAAATAACAATGCTTTTATCTTTAACGACAGTTTTAATGGGAATTAATTTCATTTGAGCCACTCTGTCTCTGATTTCTTGGGACGGAGGTGTGTAGCTGCGACCATAACCAGCGGTGTACTTTACCAATGGCCGACGGTAAGGAACACCTGAAGCCATGGCATAACCTAAAGCGTGAGCAATTCCCGAATCAGGCACCCCGGTAACCAAATCAGGTTTAATTTTATCACCTTTAGCAAGATTAACCCCGCATCTTTCCCGAACTGCCTCAACCGAAATTCCTTCATAAGAAGAAGCGGGATAACCAGTGTAAATCCACAAAAAGGCACAAATCTTCTTTTTTGAATCTCCTTTTTTTCTTTCCTTAAAACCTTTTTTGCTTAAAAGAACAATTTCACCTGGCATTAATTCTTTAACCACTTCAAAACCTAAATTTGGAAAAGCGCAGGTTTCAGAAGTCACCGCCCAACTATTGCCTTTTTGGCCAATCACCAAAGGTGTCCGGCCAAGATAATCCCTGGCCGCATAAATACCTTGTTTGGCCAGCACCAAAAGCGAGGCTGAACCTTTCATTTTGCTAAACAAATATTCAATCCCGCTGACAATGTCTTTTTTTTGGGCAATCATTTTACCAATCACTTCCACGGAATTAATCTTCCCCCCACTCAACTCAGAAAAACTTCCCCCTTGGGCCATAATTTCTTTGGCCAAATTTATTTTGTTTTCCAAAAGTCCAGATAAAACGACGGCAAAATTACCAAAAGAAGAGGAAATGATAATCGGTTGAGGATCTGAATCACTAATGACACCAATACCCATGGCGCCTTTCAAATTGGGCAGTTCATCAATAAATTTTGATTTGAATTGAGAAGTAGAAATATCGTGGATGCTACGCTGAAGCCGCTGGTTTAAAACTACTAAACCTGCTTTTTGGGTACCCAAATGGGAATGGTAATCAGTCCCGTAAAAAAGAGTCTGGACACAATCCCGTTTGCTAACAACACCGAAAAGACCACTCATGTTTTCACTTTAACATGATTAATTAGATTTTCCAAAATCTGCCACCGGCGCTTTTTTTCCTCTGGTGGCACATTATCTTTTAATTTAAAGGCGGCGGTGCCAGGACGCGGTGAATAACGGGCAATATAGGCTTTGACAAAACCAACTTTCTGACAAAGCTTGACCGTGTTTTCAAACTGTTTTTTGGTTTCGCCAGGAAAACCAACAATTAAGTCAGTGCCAATTTTGATATTTGGAATTTTGGCTCTAATTTTTTTAACTAAATCGAGATATCCTTTGGCTGTATAGGGCCGATTCATCTCTTTTAAAATTTCATCATCACCTGACTGAACTGGTAAATGTAAATAGCGGTCACTTTTTGGCAAACTCATCGCTTCAATAATATCGTCAGTTAAATCCCAAGGATTAGAAGTGATAAAAGAAATCCTTTTGATTCCCTCAATCTGATGAAGCCGCCGAAGCAGCCCGCTAAACTTCCACCGCGGCTTTAAATTTTTTCCATAACTGTTAACGTTTTGACCCAATAAGGTAATCTCTTTGTACCCTCGTTTCGCCAATTCCTCAATTTCGCAAACAATTTCATCAAATGGGCGACTTCGCTCTTTGCCTCGACCATAAGGAACAACACAATAAGAGCAAAAATGATCACAGCCGCGCATTACGGGCACAAAAGCACGGGTTGGGTATTTTCGCTTAGACGAAACTTGAGTTTCACCAATCAACTCTTCAATGCTTTTAAATTCATCAACATCAGGCAATTTTCTTTTTAGCTCGGCCAAACTGTAACGCCGCCGCTCGCCTCGAGCCGAACCAACCATACAACCGGTGAGAATAATTTTCTGCCGCTTCCCCTTTTGCCGGGTGAGATTTCGAATCAAACCAAACACCCTGTTTTCTGCTGACTCCCGTACCGAGCAAGTATTAATCACCGCCACATCCGCGTCTTCAATTTTCCTTGCCATCTTATACCCTTGGCTTTCAAACAATGCAGCCATCTTCTCCGAATCCGCCTCATTCATCTGGCAACCAAAAGTTTTAATAAAATATTTCATGGTCTAGAGGATTTTATCTTCAACTAAATCTTTCTCAAATTCTTCGCATTTTGCCAACTCTGACTCTCGTTTTGATTTGAGACCGATTTCTGCTCCCCAAAAATCGCCCATCAGTCTTTGCGCTAAAATTGGCTTCAAATCGCCCCAAAAAGTAAGTTTATCTTTTTTTGGCAACAAGTCCATAAATTCCATTAAAAAATTTTTAGCCAATTCTTTTTTGCCTAAACTCTGTCTCACTCTGACATAGAAATAAGCAATATCATAATATCTCAAGCCACAACCACCATGTTCAGCATCAACCAAACCAAACTTGCCATTTTTTAAGTCATACATGTGCCAAGGAACAAAATCTCCATGGGCCCAACGTCTTTCTATCCTTTGCTTTGAATTTCTAATAATAGTTAGCAATGGCTGGACATTGGCACTCACCTGAGATGCCCACTCCGAAGCGGAAGTGATTAAATACTCACCGATTGATTGCACTTTTTGTTCATCTTTAGGTTGGCATCTAATCTTACTAATAAAAAAAGCCGCCTGAGCAATTTTCGGAATCCATTTGTCTAGCTGTTTGACTTTAGGTGGATACTTATCTGCTAGTGTTTTGTTGCCAAAATAGTCACTGACGAAAAAAAACAATTTTTCTTGAAAAAAACCGTGTTTGATATTTTGTGGTACCAAAAAAGGCGCTTTGGAATTTAGTTTTGAGCCAACTAATTCATTCCAATTAAATTCATTTTTTGTCATCTTACCTGTCTTAATAGTGGTAGCCATCTTAAAAAACAGCTCTTTATTATCTTTTCTTACTACAGCTACAACATGCCTCCATGGCCTCTCAATTTTAATAACCGTATAGCCTTTCTTTTCAAGAAAATTGGTGATTAAATTTAGGGGAATTTTTCGTGCTTTTGGCCTGGGAAATTTCTTCTTTTTCGTTTTAATCATATTTTCATTTTAACACAAAATCCCATTCATCTGACAGCCAAAGGTTTTGATAAAATAAGAACCTGCCTTCGGCAGAACCTTGTTTCTTACGAAATAATTCATGGCCTTTATTTTAACTTATTTCTGAGGCTAAAGCGAGGAAAAAAGAAATAGGGAATGGGCGGGTAATTGTTCTCTTTGTGGTGCGCGATTGCGCCAGAAAGAGTTACCTTAATGAACCCCACGTTGGAGCTCAAGCGTCCCATTCCCAAACACAGCGGCTTGCTGGCCCCCTTTAGGCAACACTTGCCTAAAAGTCTACAGATTGCTAGGCCATCACCCCTGTCTGTTGGATATTATATATACTTTCATTATCTTGTCAAATTTTTAAAAAAGAAGGGGGATCTGGAATGTGATATATTTAGTTTGTGAAGTTTGTTTTTACTGACTCGCGACATAATCTTTTCCATTGGCTAATTGTAGTTTTCATCAGATTAAGTTATTTTTTTATTTTAGCTCCGATAAGCGCTTATTTGCTTGCCATTGGATTTTCGCTTTCTTCAGATACCATCAGTCCCTATTTACCCAAAGTTTGGACTGAAAAATTAAATTTTTACTCTTACCAGCTGCCCTATTTTCAGACAATCAACGAATTTGTCTTTCAAAAACTGAACTACTGGTATCAAGATGCGCCAATTTGGTGGGGAATGGTTGTAGGAATACCTTTAATCTTAATAAGCGTGTGCTGTTTTTTTATTGTCTTTTTTAATCTTTACTACTCAATTTTCAGCTCAAAGTATAACCACACCCATTGTCCTTTTTGTAAAAAACCAGTGAGCGTTATTTGACTTCTCTTCTTAAGGGTTTGCCAGGAGAAAATCTGGGAGCGCGGTGAGACTTAACTATCTTTCTCTCGCCTGTTCCAGGGACAATCACGGGCTTGTCTTTGACCTTGACAACTTTAAAAGTGCCAAAACCAGAAAGCACTACTTTTTCTCCTTTTTTCAAAGCTCTTACTATCTCGCCTAAAAAACTCTCGACCGCTTCTCTAGCGGCCTTTTTAGTCAAATGAGCTTTAGTAGCAACCAAATTAATAATTTGGTTCTTTGTCATGAAGCCTCCTTTCTGGGCAGAAGTCTCAAACACAGAGTAGCACTAATCTAAATTTTTGTCAATCTATCGGCCTTTTCTCGCCCCGCACCCATGGTGTGGGGCTTACTTTGCCTTGGTCGTTTCTGAAACCCGACTTTCGCGAATACAAGTCACTTTTACCTGGCCTGCGTAAGAAGCTTTTTCTTCCAAAGCTCGGGCAATTTTATCTGCCAAAACAGTCAGTTGATCATCAGAAACTTGTTCTGGCTTAACCATCACCCGAACATCTCTGCCGGCTTGATAAGCAAAAACTTCCCGGACACCTTCAAATCCTTTGGCAATTTCTTCAATTTGACCCATTCGTTCCAGATACCCTTCATGAGCCTCGTAGCGGGCACCTGGTCGAGAACCAGAGGCAGCATCAGCAATCCAAACAATTCTTGATTCGGCCGAAGAAAAAGGTTTATCTTCATGATGCTCAGCAATACAAGCAACCACTTCTTTGGGCAGGCGATATTTTAGGGCCAAATCAACACCAATCTGGGCATGAGTCCCTTCTTCATCAGTAACAACCTTGCCAATATCGTGGAGGAGACAACCGAGACGAACGACATTAACATTGGCACCAACCTCATAGGCAAGTTGGACACCGATCTTAGTCTCTTCCAAAGTGTGAGCAATCATATTTTGCCCATAGGAAAAACGGAATTTAAAACGACCAAGCAATTTAACTAGCTCAGGGTGAAGCCGATAGACTTTAAATGCCCGACAAAGTTTTTCCCCTTCTTCAAAAAGAATTTTATCCATTTCTTGACGGACTTTTTTAACCACCTCTTCTATTCTGGCAGGCTGAATTCTTCGGTCGCGGATTAATCTTTGCAAAGCCCGCTTGGCTATTTCTCGGCGAACTGAATCAAAAGAAGAAAGATGAAGTACATTAGCTTCATCTAATTCAACCTCGACACCTGTTGCCCTCTCAAAAGCGCGGATATTCCGTCCTTCCCGGCCAATAATCCTCCCTTTCATTTCTTCGTCCGGCAGCTGAACCGTAGAAACAGTATATTCCGCCACATAATCTGTTACTCCATGCTGCATCGCCTCTACCAAAATTTCTTTGGCTTTTTCATCAGCCCGAAGCTTAACCTCTTCCTCAGCCTCTCTAATCCGACGGGCAATTTGTTCACTTAATCTTTTCTCTGCTGCTTCTAATAAAATCTCCTTGGCTTCTTGTTTAGTTAAAGCACCAATTTTTTCAAGCCGACCAATTTCCTTTTTTTTGATTTCTTCTATCTTGGTAAGCTCTCTTTCAATCTCTTTGGCTTTTTCTCTGACTTGCCTTTCTCTTTCTTCTAAAGCTCCCAACCGCCGATCAAGCTCTGCTTCCAACCTCACCACCTCTTGCTTTACTTTTAAAGCCTCATCTTTGGCATCAGCAATAATTTCTCGAGCTCTCGCGTTCGCCTCACTGAATTTCACCCCTGTTTTTGGGGTTTCCCCTTTCGGCTCTCTTTTAACGAGGTCCTCCAATTCTTTATTTAACCTTTCACGCAAAGATTTGCTTAATTTGTCTAAAACACCCATCATTCTCCTTTGCTTGGCTTTTTGGCAATGAAAAAATGCCCCGAAAGATTTGGGGCTTAAGTGAGTCTTACAAATGACTTGATTGAAGTTTTAAAAGTCATTAAGATAATGCCAATCTGCCAAAACTTGTAAATTTTTAATTTAGAACATTTTACTACTTTTTGATGATTTCTTCAAGAGCCATTTTGATGGTCGACCAAGAAAAGCCGCGTCGAGATAAAAAAGCGGCCATTTTTTGATAAAATTCGCGGGGAGGCAAATTTTTATAAGCCTTCATCTTTCTCTGGGCTGCCTTTTTGGCCAAAGGTAGTTCATCAACCTTTTTTTCAATCACTTGAGAAGCAATTTCTTGATCAACACCTTTCTGGCGTAACTCCATTTTTAAAGCTATCTTACCTCGGGGCCGAAACAAATTTCTTTGTTCAATCCACCAAGAAGTAAATTCTAAATCATTAAGATAACCAAGTTTTTTTAATTTTTTAATGATTTTTTCACTAATCTTTTCCGTCACTCCCTTTTTCTTCAAAAAGTCTTTGATTTCTTTTTCAGAGCGCGGTCGGAAAGACAAAAAATGATAAGCACGGTCAAGTAGTTTTTGAAATTCATTTTTAAAGATTAATGCTTCAGTCTCTTTTTCGGAAAGTTCTTGCCCTACCGCCAAACCCACCTCCACTAAAGTTTCGGTGGGCAAGCCAAAAGCAAACTTGCCATCAAGATAAACATTAACTCTTTTTTTATTTTTTTGGGGACTGATTTTGGTTATCCGAGGCACAACTTACTTCTTTTTCTCACCAATTTCTTTGCCAATATCTATCTTGCCTGCTTTTACTTTTTCCCAAATTTCTGTCTCGATTTGTTTAGCCACTTTGGCATTCTCTTCTAAGAATGCCTTGGCCACCTCTCGCCCCTGACCAATAATTTTCTTACTGTATTTAAAGAAAGCCCCCGATTTTTCAATAATCTCTAAATCAACACCTACATCCAAAAGATTGCCACTTTTCGAAATACCGCTGGTATACATAATGTCAAACTCTGCCACTCGGAAAGGAGGAGCAACTTTATTTTTGACCACCCGCACCCGATGACGAGAACCAGTAACTAACTCACCATCTTTAACTGTCCCAATTTTTCTCATATCAAGTCTCACCGAAGCATAAAATTTTAAAGCCAGACCGCCAGGGGTAGTTTCCGGATTACCAAAAAAAACGCCAATTTTGTGACGAATTTGATTGGTAAAAACAACGGCTGTTTTTGACTTGGCAATGGCGGCGGTCAATTTTCTTAAAGCTTGGGACATTAATCTTGCCTGAACGCCGATCATCGCATCACCCATTTCGCCTTCAATTTCGGCTCGAGGCACTAAAGCGGCTACCGAATCAATGACGACGACATCAATTGCACCCGAGCGAACCAAAGTCTCCACAATCTCTAAGGCTTGCTCACCGGTGTCTGGTTGAGACACTAAAAGCTCATCAAGATCAACTCCAATCAACTCTGCCCAAGCCGGATCCATCGCATGCTCGGCATCAACTAGGGCCGCTGCCCCACCTCGTTTTTGAGCCTCAGCCAAAACATGTAAAACCAAAGAAGTTTTCCCCGAGGCCTCGGGGCCATAAATCTCCACAATTCGGCCGCACGGCAAACCACCAATCCCTAAGGCAATATCTAAAGCAATTGAGCCGGTAGGAATAGCATCCACCTTTTTCACCGCACTTTTTTCACCTAACTTCATGATTGCACCCTTACCATATTGTTTTTGAATCTGCTCCATGGCAATCCTAACTGCCTGAAGTTTATCATTTTGACTCATAGTGATTAAATTTTGTCATAAAATCTGGTAAAATACAAGAGTCGTCCGGGGTGTGGCGCAATTGGCAGCGCGCGCGTATGGGGTACGCGAGGTTCCGGGTTCAAGTCCCGGCACCCCGACCAAATTTTGCTTCTATTCTCACTCAAACAAAAATGGCACATAACGAAAAAACACAAGCGGTAAATCTCAGCCAATCATTTGAATCCGGCGCCGATATGTCAGCCAAGGAAAAAGAGATACTGGCGGAAATTGTTTCTCGAACCGGTTTTTTGCCTCAAGAAGTTATCTGGCGAAGTAGTTATTGGGGAACAAAGCAAATTGGCGCCGTTTTATACCGCGGCATCCACCAGGAACAACCAGCTGTTTTAAAAATCCAAGGAGTCAAACCAGCGGTAAGCGAAATCTTTATGCTCCAACAGTTCACCGCTCAAAATCGCAGCCAAATTATCAGATCACCACAACTTTACGAAGCTATCCCTTGGAGTGATAAAAACCATTATGAAGCTTTAATTCTGGAGTATGCAAGAGGAGAAAAAGTCCTTCAAAGCGGGAGATTACAAACGCCAGAAAAAATCAGTCAATTTTTTACTTACTATCAGGAATACCAAGAAAATTGCTTACCCCAAAAACCATGGCTATCAAAACCAAGAAAGTTAGATTGGCAAAAAAGAATTCAAGAGCTAATAGCGGCATCACGAAAGGCATATCCTAATCACCCTTTCCGTTTAGTCAGTGATGAAAAACTTGCTACTGAAGCGGCAAAACTTTTAAATGCCATCTGCCAGAATGTACCGCTTGAATTTGTCCATAGTCATTTTTCAGCCGAAGACCTCATTTACCAAGACAAAAAAAAGAAACAGGTCATTCTCACCTCGAATCTCTTCTGGAAATGGCGACCACCTTTTTATGACGCGGTTTTTGGCTATCACTGGTTTATGTACACCCTAGGAAACGTGGAAGGAATTACCCCAAATCAAGTAGAAAAACAACGAGAGGTATGGCTTTTGGCATTATTTAACTTAACACGAGTGGAAAAATCACCAACAAATACTCGCTTACTCAAAACGGCTTTACTGGAACGGGCGGTAGCCGGCTTTCTTCTCGACAGTTTTTTAGTTGACCCAAACCAGCCTATCGCTAGATACCTGACAGAATCGACGAGAAACCAAGCTAAAAAACTATTTGAGGAACTTTCATAAACTCGCTCTGTCGAACATCGCCACTGTCCCCATACCGATCAAAATCATTCTAATAAACCTGCCCAAAAAAGTAGGCATTAAAAAAAATTTAAACGATATCCCCAAATAACCGGCAATTAAACCAATAAAATCATAAGGCAGAGGCATAAATGACAAAACAAAAAGAGCGAATGGGCCATATTTTTGAAGAACGTCCTCCATTTTTAAAACTTTTTTTGACCGAGGAATAACAACATCACCACTTCTTCCTATTAACCAGGAAACGCTGTCGTTTAAAGCCATGCCTAAAGACGTTACAAAGGCTAAGCCAAAAATATTCATATATCTGGACAACGCAGGAATAAGCAAAGTACCCGGACCAAAAAGATTAAAAACAAAAACGCCAAGATAACCAAATTTCAAAAACGGCTTGGGGTTAAAAGAAATGACCAAAGTCAAAACAATAAACAAGACTCCCAAAACCAAAGCGATTTTTTTGAATTTTTCGTTTTGAAAAAGTTTGACTAGCCTATCTTTCATGCCATAAAAAGATTTTTTTAATTTTAAAGTCGAATAAGCTTTTCCAACCAAGGAATATGTTGATGCTTTCTTTTCCACCAAATATTTTCCCACACATAATTTATGGCTAAATTTTTCCACTTACCCCATTTATCAAAATGTTTAATCATCTTACCAACCGTCACTAATTCTTTCTCATAATCTTTATTAAAGAAAATTTTGGTATAGATTTTCTGTTCCCAGGGTGAGATATGTTTTAGGTGGTCCCAATGGTGAAAAACATCAAACATAATGTACCCAACTGAAGCC
>DATLBE010000014.1:0-13037 GCA_035527075.1 Nevskiaceae bacterium
TAAAAGCTACAACACTAAGTCTTTAACCACAAAAAGTCAGAAAAAAACTTAAAATGGATGTAGCCTCTCATAAAATTAACTTAAAAAGCAAACTCCTTTTGCTTAAATTACGATTAATTGTGAATGCAGTATAACAACCGAACTTGCTTTTGTCAAGTGGGCGACTCAGGATTCGAACCTGAGACC
This sequence comes from Nevskiaceae bacterium, assembly GCA_035527075.1. Classification (GTDB taxonomy): domain Bacteria; phylum Patescibacteriota; class Microgenomatia; order PFEM01; family PFEM01; genus DATLBE01. Next base: position 187 of record DATLBE010000014.1, read on the forward strand.
TCCGTCTTATCAGGACGGCGCTCTAACCAACTGAGCTAGTCGCCCAAAAACAGTTTGATTTTAGCACAAATCCCAATTATAATCAAAGCAATAATTCCATGGATAAAACAGAAAAAGCCATTCTAGAAATTAAAATTCCTCGGGAAAATGAATACACCCCGGAATCAGCCGCAGCTTTATTCGCTGGCTTCACCGAAACCCTTTCCTCTCGCTCTTTTCTTGACCGAATTCGATGCCGACAACCTGAACCCCTAATTTTGGAAATCGCTTGCTTTAAACAAGAAATTCACTTTTATGTTGTCTTAAGCCAGGCCATGCTGCCCTTTTTTGAAAGCCAAACTCTGGCCGCCTATCCCTTGGCTGTTTTGACACCAAGTCCAAACTATCTGGCTGATTGGGACAAAAAAAACCTTGGTGTTGGTCAGATGGTTCAATCCTCTTCTTACTACTATCCCATTAAAACCTACAAGGACTTCACTGATGTTGACCCGCTTTCAGCTATTTTGGCGGTGTTGAGCAAAACCAGTGAAAATGATAAACTTTTGATTCAATTTGTCCTTCAAAAAGCCAGTTCTGGTTGGCAAACCCGCGCTCGAAAGGCAGTAGAAAGAGGCATCAAAATTTCTGAAGAAGAAAGACAACCTTTACCCGGAGAAGAGTTAATTAAACAAAAAATCGGTGAGTCAGGCCTAAAAACAGCCATCAGAATCGCTGCCTCCAGTAAAAATTTAATTAACGCTTTAGCCGGTAGCTTTGCCTCTTTTACTCGAGGCGATGGTAATTCCTTGGTTTTTCATAAGCCCAACCGTTTAATTAAGGAAAAATTTAAAAGGGCAATTTTAAACCGTCAAGCCGTTTTTACTCCCCGTTTTCAAATCTTGGCTGTTTCTGAACTGGCCAGTTTATGGCATTTGCCCGGTGTCAACACTAAAATTCCCAGCATTGCCTGGGGCCGGTCGGTCTTAACCGAAGCGCCTGAAAATCTACCTGCCTCAATTAACCTGGCTGACGAGCAAAAACAAGAAATCAATTTCTTTGCTCGTACCGAATTCAAAAACAAGCTTGTTACCTTTGGTATTAAACAAAAAGACCGGCGCCGCCACATATATCTAGTGGGCAAAACAGGCACTGGTAAATCAACTTTGATTGCCAATATGGTCATTGATGATTTAAAAAAGAAAAAAGGTTTGGCTGTGATTGACCCCCACGGCGATCTTTCCGAAATTTTGCTTGATTACATTCCTTCCTATCGCATCAACGACGTCGTTTATCTTGACCCAGCTGATAAAGACCACCCTTTCTCCATCAATGTTTTGGAAGTCAAAGACCCTGCTCAAGCTGAATTGATCGCTTCAGGCATTGTCTCTATCTTTTACAAACTTTATTCTTACTCTTGGGGACCAAGATTGGAACATATCTTAAGAAATACCTTGCTTACCTTAGCCCAAATTCCCAACTCGACCTTAGTTGATGTCATCCAAATTCTGACCAATAAAAACTTCAGAAGAAAGGCACTTGAAAAACTTGATGACCCCACCACTAAAAGATTTTGGTTGGAAGAATTTGAAAAAATGCCTGACCGATTACAGCAAGAAGCAATTTCCCCAATTTTAAATAAGGTTGGTCAGTTTGTCACCTCTCCTCTCATCAGAGGTCTGATTGGTCGGCCTAAATCAACGATTGATTTGGAAAAAATTATGAACCAAGGTAAGATTCTAATCGTCAACCTTTCTCAAGGACGACTAGGTGAAGATAATTCGGCCTTATTGGGGGCGATGGTTATCACCAAAATCCAGTTGGCGGCGATGAGCCGGGTCAACATTCCTGAAGAAGAACGACGCGATTTTTATTTATATGTGGACGAGTTTCAGAACTTTGCCACTGACTCTTTTATCAAAATCCTCTCTGAAGCCAGAAAATATCGGCTTAGCCTTTGTTTGGCCAATCAATACATGGCCCAAATTGACGAACCAGTTCAAAAAGCAATTCTTGGTAATACCGGTACCCTTGTTTCCTTTTTGGTGGGTGCTGAAGACGCCCAAATTTTAGAAAAAGAATTTGGGGGCATTTATACTGCCAATGATTTAGTAGGCCTTTCCAACTTCCAAACTATCACCAAACTGGCAATTGATAATCTTACCTCTCGACCCTTTTTTGCTTACACCCTGCCTTTACCAAAGTCGGTTAACCAAAATCGACCCAAGGTGATTCGAATTTCCAGAGAAAGATATTCTTATAAGAAAGATAGCCTTCGGTAAGAAAAAAACTATTTCGCCTATCTAAAAAACCCCCGGATATCCAGGGGTTTTGTTTTGACAACCAAAGTGTGGTAGGAAAAGCCGTTTTTGTTTAACGAGGGAAACTGGTAAACCCTCGGGGGTTTTTATTAACGCCTTTATGGCGTCCACTCCTAGAAAGGAGGTGATCCATCCGCTCCTTCCAGAACGGATACCTTGTTACGACTTAGTGCTCATCGCCGACCTTACCTTAGGGGTCGAGATTTCGACCACTTCGGGTACTGCCGACTTTGCTCACTTGACGGGCGGATTGCGATAGTTGAAAGCTACTTCGCGTTCCCACCGAGCAAGCGGATTTCCCGCACTCGGCGAGCCCCAAAATTCATCTTAGACTTTAACTGTATGATTTTCTCAATACCCTCTGCTTTTCGATACTCTCTATTTTTAATCATTATTGCAATCTTACGAAAAATGCGATAACTTTTCTGCTTTGAGCTCTGAAGAGGATGTTTATCGAAAAATGGAATCAACACTTCATGAACATCTTTCTGCGAATTTATCTCGTATCGATAACAGGGAGTATGATTTGGGCGCTTTTCTTTTTGATGATAAATTCCACCACGCCCAAAAAATTTCTTCACCTTCTCTAACAACCCTAATTCATCTTCCTTCATTTTGAGATAAAAATGTGTTTCCACTCCCGGTTTCGAATGTGCCCACCGTTTGTCCGGCGGTCTCACATTAACATAAAAACACCCTTCTCCATCAGTAAGACCTACAATATAGTCTGCAGATAACATTTTAGGTAGTCTCCTTCATCGCTGCGTCAAGAAAAATAATAACTTATCCAATTTCTCTTGTCAACAGACAACTACTATGAGAACAGCTGACTTCTCACGTTGCGATCACTTTCCAACAACATGAGATCTCTCTGGGTCACTTAGAAAACTTTTCCAAACATGCTTTGAGGGATTTTTTTGGACCTTCCCCATTACACACCATATGGGTCGGCCTCCCCTTTATTTTCAAAGCCTGCTTTTTGCTTCAGGCCCTCCAGCCTAGCCCTCACGGGAATAGGCTTACCAAGGGTCGAAACTTCGACCTTGTTTTTTTAGCTACCTCGGTTAAACCAAGGATGGGATTTTAACCCATTAGCTTTCTAAGCTGCCAGACGCGCTTTTTGACGTGTGTACAAGACCTGGGAACGTATTCACCGCGGTCTGCTGACCCGCGATTACTACCAATTCCAACTTCATAAGGGCGAATTTCAGCCCTCAATCCGAACTGAGACGAAATTTCAGGGATTAGCTCCGCCTTACGACTTGGCAACCCTTTGTTCTTCGCCATTGTAGGATGTGTGTCGCCCTGGACATAAGCACCATGCTGACTTGACGTCGTCCCCTCCTTCCTCCTAACAAATTGCTAAGCGGTCTCCTGTGATTTACAACACAGGACAGGGGTTGCGCTCGTTATCTCACTTAAGAGAACGCCCCACGGTACGAGCTGACGACAGCCATGCAGCAGCTGTGCTGGGTTTCCAAGCTTACGCTTAGAATCGCTTCCCCCTTTCGAGGTGCTAACACCCCAACATGTCAAGCCCAGGTAAGGTTCTTCGCTTTGTTTCGAATTAAACCACATGCTCCACTGGTTGTGCAGGTCCCCGTCAATTCCTTTGAGTTTTAGCCTTGCGGCCGTACTCCCCAGGCGGGACGCTTAACGCGTTAGCTTACGACAGGTCGAAATTTCGACCCATCTAGCGTCCATCGTTTACGGCTAGGACTACAGGGGTCTCTAATCCCTTTCGCTCCCCTAGCTTTCGTTCATCAGCGTCAGGTTCGCCCCAGGTGCCTGCCTTCGCTCTCGGTGTTCTTCCTGATATCAATGGATTTCACCCCTCCACCAGGAATTCCAGCACCCCCTAACGACCTCAAGTTGAGTAGTCTAATAAGCATTTCTTCAGTTGAGCTGAAGGCTTTAACTTACTACTTACTCCACCGCCTACGAAACTCTTTACGCCCAATAAATCCGGATAACGCTTGCACCCTACGTTTTACCGCTGCTGCTGGCACGTAGTTTGCAGGTGCTTTCTATCGGTCGAATGTTCGACCGATGCAGAAGTTTACAACCCGAAGGCCTTCATCCTCCACGCGGCATCGCTGCGTCAGGCTTTCGCCCATTGCGCAAGATTCCCGGTTGCTGCCACCCGTAGGTGTATAGCCCGTGTTTCAGTGCTATTGTGGCTGACCGACCTCTCAGTCCAGCTACCCGTCGTTGCCTTGGTGAGCCATTACCTCACCAACAAGCTGATAGGACGCAGGCTCCTCCTTCAGCGGCCAGTTACGACCTTTCAGTCGAAAATTCGACTCTTATGCGGTATTGCTCCCAATTTCTCGGGGCTATTCCTCACTAAAGGGTAGATTCCTACGCATTACTCACCCGTCTGCCATTGACCCCCCGAAGGGGGCTCATTCGACTTGCATGCCTAAGGCACGCCGCCAGCGTTTATCCTGAGCCAGGATCAAACTCTCAAAAAAATTTTCCCTACCACACTCTGATTGTCAAGGTACTTCTGAATCAAAAAACCCCGCCAAGCGGGGCATTGCCACCAAAACTTGGCCAAGATCCTTAACTCATATTAGCTGAATTTTAACAAAATTTTATACTTCTGTCAAGAACAACTATCGCCTCAAAAAACCTCTGAAAAACTTTTTTAGTCCAGATTTCCGATCGGCTGGCCCTTTCTCTGGGGGTCTTACTTTCTCCAAAATATCTGAAATTGTAACCCGACCTTCTTCTATCTGTTGAAGTAAAATATTCATTGCTTTTCTGTTTTGAGGAAGATTTTCTTGAGTTGCGTATTCTTTATGTTTCGCCCTAAGAAATTTTAAAATTTCTTCTTCGTCTACACCATCTTGGGAGGCAATATCCATCAACCCACTTTTTACCGTACGAATCTCTAAAGCGGAAAAATCAGGCGCCTCTCGACTTAGTTTTGATTCTACATTCACTGTTTCTCACCTCCTTTTTTAAAAAAACCTGCCTTCTGGGCAAGTAGTTTAAAAAGTATAGAATTTAATCACTGGTTTGTCAACACGACTAGACCAAATGCCAATCAATAATTCCTCCTCCTAGTATTTCTTCCCTCTGGTAAAACACGGCTGCCTGACCAGATGCAACTCCTCTTTCAGACTCATTCAGAACCACTGTCACCTTTTCCCCCACCAATCTTAATTGCCCAGGCAATAGCTTGCCTTGATGCCGGATTCTCACCTGACAGCTGGTTTTGTCTTTTGGCGGTTTACCTGAAATCCAGTTTACGCCCCGCACTAAAAATTCCTTTTTCTCCGCCTCCCTGCCAAAACCAACAATCAATTGATTTTTTTTGGTATCTTTATCAATGACATACAAAGGCCCAAGTACTTTTTTGTCAGTAATCGTAAAACCGTGGCGCTGGCCGATAGTATATAATGGTATCCCTTGATGCTTGCCAATCACTCTCCTTTGAGTATCAACCGCTTCACCTGGGACGATCTCCTCAGGAATTTGGCGAGTCAAAAACGGCCGATAATCACTTTCTGGGAAAAAGCAAATCTCTTGAGATTCTGGTCTTTCAGCCACCGGTAATTGCCATTTTTTAGCCATCTGCCGAACTTGCTTTTTAGCATACTTGCTTATTGGAAACAAAACATGCTTCAATTGTTTTTGGGTTAAATTATAAAGAAAGTAAGACTGGTCTTTTTGTTTGTCTATTCCTTGCAACAAGTGATAAACTGAATCATTCTTCTCTATCCTTGCATAATGTCCGGTCGCTAAATAATCAAAACCCAGTTTTTTAACATAATCCAAAAGTTGACCAAATTTAATAAACTGATTACACATCACACAAGGATTAGGCGTCAAGCCAGCCCCATAGGCTTTTAAAAAATAATCAACGACTTTCTTCTTAAAAATTTTGCTCAAATCAACGGTTCGAAACGGCATCCCAAACTGGTGAGCCGTCTTCCGTGCCGCTTCAAGACTTTCAGTGCTACAACACTTGTTTTCAAAACCTCTACCCGGCTCCTTCCACAAAAGCATATGGAAACCAGTACACTGATAGCCTTGTTTCACCAACAATGCCGCCGCCACGCCCGAGTCCACTCCGCCCGACATGGCCACGCCCACTTTTTTTTTCTTCATCGCCTCGATTTTACCACCTTTTAAACTTATGATAAACTTAGCTCAGGAAAATCTTTTATGCCCAAAATTCCCAACCAGTTAAAAAACGGCGCCAAACAAGTTTTTACAAAATTTGTCACCAAAACTATCCCCGCTCTTCTTTTGTCTTTTGGTCTTTTTGCTGGTGGAATCGCTCTTTTAGCCTTGCGTATCCCTGGTTGGAGCCTTATCCTTGGTCTGCCAGCTGTTCAAGTTGGCATTATCTTTCTAATCTTCACCTTTGACGAAATTGCCCGAAGCAAAGTTGGCCCAGACAACCTTCACTCTGTTCCCTGTTCTGTTTGCGGCAAATCCACACTTGCACCTGAATGGCAAAAAGAAAAAATCTGTGAAGAATGTCAAAAAAAAGTCGCCAAAAAACTTAAGATGACTTAACCCCGTCCCGCCCGTTTTTAAAACCATCAACAAAACCGTCTCTTTGGGCCACCCGCACCCCCAAAATAAAAGTCAAAACCAAAATCAACACTCCGACTAAAGCAAAAACTAATCCCCTTGTTTGGTTAATCTTAAAAGGCATTGTCAGTTTAACCGCTTCCCTATAAGGCACCAAAACCCGCAAAGACCAAACTTGATCACCAATTTTTATCGGTGCATAAGCAGCAATAATTTCTTCTTCGTCAAGGCAGTCGGCAATGTTTTCGCCTATCGAGTTGGGAATGCTGGCCGCTACCACTATTCCGTCTTCAGCCGCGATCAATGAGTGTACTGCCCCAGAAAAAGTCAGCGGCGCCACAAATCTTTCTGTCAACTCCACCAACGACAAAGAAAACAAAATTAACCCATTAAACTCTCTTTGATAAAAAACCGGCGTAGCCAAGACTAAAATATATCCCCCCCCAGACACCCCAGCCCGAGATTTTATTGGCTTGCTGACAAAAATCTTGCCTGGCTCGGTTTGTTTTTTTGCCCAAACAAAATAATCACGATCAGCCACCGAAACGTCTTCCCCTTCCCGTTTATCCTCTTTGTTAACCACCCAACGAAGCACCCCTTCTTTATCAACTCGACCCACGCCGGCCACCGGCTCACCTTTTAACTCTTCAATTAAAATCCCGATTCTTTCTCTGGCCTCTTTTTCTTTCAGACTTTTAACCGCTTCAATCTCACTTAAAAGCACCAAGTCTTTCTCTCTTTCTTTGAAAAAAGACTCGATTGAAAAAGCCCCTGAACGCGCCAGCGTTAGTTTTTCTAGCTTAACCCGTTCTGCCATTCTCTTCCCAGTACTTTCGCCAGCAAACCAATAAAGCAAAAGTCCGGCTGTCAAAAAAAGGACTAAAAACGCGGAAACTAACCAAGGAAAATGGCGGGTTTTTAGATTATTAATGCTTATTTTCTTATTCATCATTTCCATCTTACCACCTCCAAAAATCCCAAGTCAACTAAGTCCAACTTTTACCAAACTCTTTCACTTTAACAACTTTAATTTTGGCTCGCTTACCTCGACCCTTTAATCGCTTAAGATCGGTCGTCAGACCATAAAGAAGGCCAAGAGCATAACTCAAATGGGCAATTAAGAAAAGTGAAGGTAAAAAAATGGCTAAATAAGGTTTTTTTTTTCTGGCAGCAAACCCTAGAGCCGAACCAAAGCCCATCCCTAAATATAAAATTAAAGGCAAAAAGGCAAACCAAGGGTGGTAAAAAACCAACCCCAAAAGGTAGAAAAGAAGAACTAGAGGGGATAAAAGAGCCAAACTTTGCCAAACTCCTTCAACTCTTATCTGCTCCATTCTGCCTCGACCGTAATGAAAAAAAGCGTTCAACAAAGCTTTAAAACTTTGCCGTCGAGGACGAAAAACCAGCACCCCAGGATGATAAATCAGTTGATAACCCAATTGCTCCATCCGATTTAAAAGCTCATTTTCTTCATTCGGGTAAAGCGATTCATTAAAACCACCCACCTTCTTAAAAATATCCCGTCTTACCGCTAGATTGCAGAGAATCAACTCCTTTTCAGTCGCCCGGTGGATTAAGCCTATTGGTCGGTAACGAGCAGCCATCTGAAAGTGGACAAAAAAAGACTCAAGAACTATTCCTGCCATTGAAGCCCAGAAAGGTTCCTCTCGCCACCAAACGTTTGGCCCACCAGCGGCGCCTATGTTTCCTTTGTAAATTGTCCCTGAAAAAAATCTCTCGACAATTAAATTAGAAAGCCAACCGGGAAACAACGAAAAACCTCGAGTCTGAGGAATTTTAACCGGACCCATTCTCCCTAAAAAGATGGCCATGGCTCTTTTAAACGCTCGTTTTTCAATTTCTGAGTCATTATCCAAAAAATACAAAATCTCTCCTTTGGCTTTCTTGGCCGCTTTATTTCTCTGTCTTGAAGGGTTAACGCCACGAGAGATAAAAACTTCAATCAGCTCTAACGGATAGTCCACCTGACGTAGGGCGGCAATCGCCGTTTTAATCTCTCTCCCAGCCTTGACGGGAATAATCACGCTAACTTTGGGTAACTTAGCTTGCTTCATTTCTTTTTAGCCACAATTAAAAGAGTAGCCCCTTTTTTGTCAAAGCCAAAAACTTGCCGTTTTTCCAAAAAAGACACAACTTGTTTTAAAGGACCAATTGGCCAAAGCGGGAAAAAGACATCAGCCCAAAAAATAGCCGATTTTGAATTAGTCCTTTTCACCAAAACCACTTCAAAGTTCGCCTTTTTTAATCGTCTTCGCCATTCTCTTTCCCCAAAATAATTAATATGCCGCCAAAGTCTTCTTTTAAACTCAGCGTATCCGGGAATAAATTTTGCCCAGAACTGATAGCGGGAAACAAGCGGCGTGGGAACAGTTAAAACCAAAAGACCCCTTTTTCGCAAAATTCTGGCTGCTTCTTTTAAAACTTTGTTCAAATTCTCAACATGCTCCAAAACACTATTACTAACCACCGAGGCAAAACTCTTATCCTCAAATGGCATATTAGCCGCATCAGCAACGACAACTTTTTTATAAGCACCACTCTCAACGGCTTTGGCTGTTTTTCTTCCCTTTTTATCCAAACCAGCCTCAATTTTCTTCCGACCAAAGGTAAAAAGGGCAAACTGTCCATCCCCACAACCCAAATCCAAAATCGGAAGTGCCAGTTTAACCGTTTTGATGGCCAAAGCCTCATTGGTCCGAGGAATGGCATGACAAACAGAAAAGTGAGCAAAAAATTTTTCAATCACAAACATCTCCTTAATTCTTTGGCAAAATCCCTGCCAATTTTTTCCCAGCCATATTTTCTTCTCACAAAATTTTTGCCCTTTATTTCTCTTTTATCACCAAAACCAAGCAGGACTTTAATCATCATTTTAGCAAACTCTGACGGTCTTAAAGAAGTTTGATAGGTATATTTTCTAAAATCTTTCAGTTCCCCAACATCATTACAAATTACTTTTTTTCCTAACGCCAGATATTCTCTCAGCTTGAGTGAGGCTCGAAAATAGTTAACTTGCCTGTCTTGATAATAAACCAAACAAGCATCCCCAAGCGAAACAAAATCAATCACTTTTTCTTGAGAAACTAAACCCGTCCAGATGGTTTTTTCAAAAAACCCCAACTTTTTGGCCAAATTTTGGAATTCTTTTTTTCTCAGTCCATCGCCAACCAGCAAAAGTCTTGCTTGGGGAATTTTTTTAAAAACCTGAGGCATCACTCCTAATATGCTTTCTAAGTCACACGCTACATCAAAATGGCCAACAAAAACTAATACCTTCTTTCCTACAAGGTCAGACTTCTTCCTAAGTTTCCTTTGCGCTCGCAGAGAGATTTTTTTGGCAAAAATCTTCAAGTCAACACCCTGTCTCAATTGATAAGTCTTTTCTAGCGGAACATTTAAATCATCAGTTAAATAACTTTTAATCTGAGGACGATGATAGGTGTAAAGATCGGCCAAAGGTAAAAATAATTCTTGGCTGAACTTGGAAAAAAAGCTCCAGAGACCCTTAGAATAGGCAAAAGCAAGGTCATCAGTATCAATAATAATTTTTGCCCCTAGAAATTTTTTGAAAAAAAGAGGGACACTAACATTAGGATAAGATTTAACCGCCAAAATGCAGTTAGCAGAAGAAAAAATGGTTTTCAAAAAATACCAAGGCAAAGTGAGGAGCAAATCCAATTTCAAAGGTAGAGTCTGAGGAAAAGGTTTGACAAATTTTACCTCAACTCCAGCTTTCCCAAGACCTTCGGCAATACATTTTGCCCGAACAGAACTGCCTGTGTCTTGCGCTAAAGAACTAAAAACCAAAACTTTCATTTTTTTTTAACAAATCAGCGAACGGGCTTGAGACTAAGTGTCGCCATTATCCGCTTGCCTAATTCTTGCAAGCCGCGCCAATTCCATCTCCAGTCAGTCAAACTTATTTGGCTTAATAAATATTTTGGGTTCAAAAGAGTCTGACGATAAGCCTTATTCCTTAAACGAATTAAATCTTTCTTTGAAAGCGCTTTCGTCCTAATGACTGGCTCGTCGCTAAGGGGAAAATATTGGCGCCAATCTTCAGTCAACAAAAGCCTGTTTTTTTTATAATATTGGTAAATTCTGGTATTAGGAAAGGGAGTGGCAAAGCAAAATTGGGTGTAAAAAGGCTTAAGGTTTTTGGCAAAATTAATACTCTCTTTCACCGTTTCTTCTGTTTCACCAGGCAAACCAATAATAAACATCGCATAAAATTTAATTTTTAATTGATGGCAGATGGTGGCTGCTTTTTTGATATCCGCCAAAGTGGCTCTTTTATTAACTTTTTTCAGTATTTTTTCTGAACCACTTTCAACACCAGCCGCAATCTCATCACAGCCAGCCTGTTTCATATATTTCATCATCTTAAAACTGACGCTGGTGGCCCGAATCCCTACAGACCACCGCAAGTTAAGCTTTTTATCAATGATTGCCTTTGAAATTTTTATCATTCTTTCAGCATCCAAAGTGGCCACATCATCCCAAAAACAAAAATCATGAATCTTGTATTTTGCCACTAGCCATTCTATCTCATCAGCAATATTTTCTGGGCTTCTTGTTCGATACGGCGTTTGACCATAGGCGCAAAAAGCACAGTCAAAAGGGCAACCTCGAGAACCCTGAATCATCACAAATGGCGGCCCAAACGTGCCTGAATAATAAACATCAAGCGTTGGCAAAAGATGCCAGGCGGGAAAAGGTAAACTATCAAGATTGGTTGCCAGCCGAGCGTTCCGATTATTGATAATTTTACCAGCTTGTCTAAAAGAAATTCCCAGCACGCCTTTAAAACTTTTTTTGTTCTCCAACGTCCTCATCAAGGAAACAACCACACTTTCTGGTTCTTGGTTTAAAAAAATGTCAACAAAATCATTTTCTTGAAGAATTTTTTTTCTTAACCACGGTGTTCTGGAAATGATGTGATTTCTCATAATCGTGGTTGCTCCAATTATTTCTTTGGCTAGTTTTAGAACCTTCAAATCTTCCTTTTGGGTATCAAACCCGGTTCTAATCAACACTGCCTCTGGTTGGTATTTCTTCAGCTCCTTGCGGACGTCAACCAATTTCAGGTCAAAGCCATTGGCGTCAAGCAATTTCACCGAGTAGCCTTCTTTTTCAAGCAAAGCGGCGGTGTGCGCCAAACTTAAAGGAGGATAGACCGAACCAATATCTTTATGTTCAAAGCGTTCCTCCCGGACCACCGGATAGCCATCAACTCTCGGTGGATTAACCAATAGAATTTTCATCTTTCTTGAACCTATATCCATATGTCTTTTTGCACCAAATAATAAACACCACCAACAATTATATTAGGTAAATTTAACCAGGTCTCTTTTCTTTTCATCAATCTAAAAATTGTTTTTGGTCTTAAATAAAACTTTCTATAAGCCTGGCCGACTAACTTGGTTACCTTTTCCGCTTTCAGCCCATCATAATCAAAATAGCCCTTATGGCCAAACATATAATATTTATCCCAATCAATGATTTTCATCTCACCCCTTTTTTTAATTAAATTAAAAATCTGCGTTCCTGGGAAAGGAGTAGTTACAGTAAATTGAGCAAAGCCAGGATCAAGTTTAATCGAAAAATCAATAGTCTTCTCAATGTCCTGCCGAGTTTCACCTAAATTGCCAATCATAAAGAAAGCCATAGTTAAAATCCCTAATTCACGACAAGTCTTAAAAGTCCTACCCACATCTTTAAGGCTTAATTCCTTACCCATTAAATCCAAAACTCTTTGAACTCCAGATTCGACTCCAAAAGCAATATGGTAACAACCTGAGTCTTTCATTGCCCGAAGAAGTTTCTTTGGTGCTTTGTCAGCTCTAATCCCACTAGAAGACCGCCAAGGAATAAAAAGACCCCTTTTTTTAATCTCCTGACAAATCTTTATTGCCCGATCAATATCGAGATTAAAAGCATCATCCATCAAAGCAATTTCGGCAATTTTCAAATCTTTGACTA
>DATLBE010000015.1:0-10469 GCA_035527075.1 Nevskiaceae bacterium
ACTTTTTCCACGCCAGCAATTTTAAAATAGCGGTCAATCGCTGCCCTGATATTTCTGACCAAAAGGGGCCGGCCAGTTTTGGTGACAAAAACGTTTTTGTTTCTGGTTTTAGACCGAATGTTTAAGTAACGGGCTAAGGCGTTTTTGGCGGCTTGATTTAAAGGCACAGTTCGTTCGGAGTGAGATTCGTAGGGTTTAATTTTTATTTCTTTATCATTAATATTGTCAAGTTGAAGTCGGCCCAATTCGCTGATTCTGATGCCGGTTTGGAGCAAAATTTCAATGACGGCCGCCATCCGAGCATCATCCCGGGCAGCGTCTCTTAACGCCCGGTATTCCATCTTAGATAAAATTCTGGGCGGTTTGACTTCATATTTAGGATGGGAGACAACTGCCGCTGGATTGTCTTTAACCAATTTTTCTTCTTCAAGATATCGGAAAAAAGTTTTAATTGAGTTTAGTTTACGGGAGATTGATTTGGCAATGTAATTATTATCAGCTAAGTATTCCTTAAAAGCCTCAATATGTTCAGACAAAACTGAACCCACCTGGGTAATTTGTTTTTTATTAAGAAATTCCACCAACTGCCCAGTATCCTTGCCATATGCTAAAATAGTAGCGGTCGCTCTACCTTGGTTTTTAAGGTAGGTAACGAACTTTTTTTGAGCGGTGGTTAATTGTTTATCAGTTTCGTTCATAGGTTTAGCAGTAGTCCTATAATAGCACTAATAAAGGTGGCTGTCAACAGGAAAATAATGCGAAAAAAAGCCATTCAAATAGCCATTATCATTATCGGCATCAGCCTTATAGTTAATCTCACTCGTGATATTTTAAGATTGCTTAAAGTTGGCGAACGAATCAAAATGGCTGAAAACAAACTTGAGGAGGCAAGAGAGGAAAAGAGGCTACTTTTGGAAAAAGAAGAATATTACGCTTCAGAAGAATTTATTGAAGAAACCGCCCGTAATAAATTAAACATGGCTCGGCCAGGCGAAACAATTGTCGTTTTGCCCCCTAATCTGGCCGAGGTGGTTGGTAGAAAAGAAAAAGAGCAAATTCAAGAATTACCTAATTGGAAAAAGTGGTGGAGTTTGTTTTTTTAGTAGCAGGGGTCGGATTCGAACCGACGACCTAAGCCTTATGAAGACTCCGCTCTACCGCTGAGCTACCCTGCCTTATTTAGGTTTATACTGAGCGAACCTGGAAGGCGAAGCGAATGTGTTGCGGGGCCAGGGGTTGAACCTGGTCTGTGAGATTATGCGAACTGTTTTCTCCAATTACTTGGAGTGTCGGACTATATCTTCATCCGCCAGCTGGCGGAGCTCGGCGTGTAGTCTCTACGGAGTCCCCGCCAGTTGGTGGGGTTCCCTCGGTATTGCCCTCCGATTCGGAGGGTTTCACCGATATAGCCGAGTGCATCCCGCAAATTACTCTGCGGGAGGCCCACTTTTGAGCCTCACGTGCTGCCGTACACTACCCCGCACGTCAACGTCATTATACTTCTTAATCAAGTTAAGGTCAATGTTTAGCTAAATCCAGTAATTTTTCAAAGTTGTCTTCTTTTGAGGTTTTGTTGCGAGTTTTTTGGCCGCATTTTTGGCAGCGGTGGAGAAGATAGTATTGGCCTTTTTTGAGTTCTAAATCGATAGGTTCCATTAAACCACCGCAGTTAGAAAGTCGATCACCAGGTACTTTGTCATCTACGTGTTTACTATAAAAGCAATTGGGACAATGATTGGTGTAACCAGTGCCTTTGACTTTGGTACCGCAGACCTGACAAACAAAATCTTCTTTTTGGCGAATAAAATGTTTACGCTTCACTGGCAATTATTTTGAGTTCAAGAAATTGAACGAAAAACAAACTTACCCCGAAACTTCGGGGATCCAGAAGGCCTGGTCCTTCTGGAGTTTATTTTACCAGAAACAATTGATTTTAATCGCTGGCACTAGTAAAATAAAGAGTATGAAAAAACGAATTTTGACTGGTGATAGGCCGACTGGCAAGCTTCATTTAGGCCATTATGTAGGTAGTTTAGCTAATCGGGTTAAACTTCAGGACGAATACGAGTGTTTTTTTATTGTGGCCGACCTTCATATGCTCACTACTAAGATTAGCAAAAAGGAAATTAGTCAAACGGATGAAATTGTGCGCCATTTGGTTTTGGATTATCTGGCAGTTGGCATTGATCCTGAAAAAAGTGTTATCTATCGGCAGTCTCGAATTTCTGAGGTGGCTTATTTTTCGCTTTTGTTTTCGATGCTGGTGACCGTGCCTCGTTGCCAGCGAGTGCCGACACTTAAAGAGGTTATGCGTGACCTTCATATTGAAAAACCATCTTTGGGACTTTTGACTTATCCTGTTTTGCAGGCAGCCGATATTTTGATGGTTAAAGCTCATTTGGTGCCAGTGGGTAAGGATCAGGAGTCTCATATTGAATTAACCCGAGAGATTGCCCATAAATTTAACGAAATGTATGGCCAAGTTTTTCCTGTTCCAAAAGCGCTTATTGGCGAAGTGCCCACTCTGTCTGGGCTTGATGGTAAAGCCAAGATGAGCAAATCCTTGGGAAATTGTATCTATCTTTCTGATGATGAGAAAACAGTGAGGGAAAAAGTCATGGGGATGTACACTGACCCTACTAGAATTCACTCCACTGACCCCGGGCATGTTAAAGGCAACCCTGTTTTTATTTACCACGATGCTTTTAATCGAAACAAAAAAGAAGTTGAGGGACTTAAAAAACGCTATCAAGAAGGTAAAGTAGGTGATGTGGAGGTTAAGGAAAAGTTAGCTTTGGCGATTAATAAATTTTTAGCACCTATCCGCAACCGAAGAGCAAAATTTGAGAAAGAAAAAGGTTTGGTAGAGGGAATTTTGGGAAAAGGCAATCGAAAAGCGTGCAAGGAAGCTCAAAAAACTCTTCAGGAAGCAAAGAAGGCAATGGGTTTGGTTTGAAGCAAGTTGGGTAATGTGCTAGAATTCATTTTATGAAACCTCCAGTCAAGAATCGCCGGGTTAAAAAATTTGAGCTAAAGTTTAAATTCAATTTGAAAAATATTTTGTTGTGGCTTTTGGTGGGGTGGATTGCTTTGTCTTTCTTTTTTTCTTTTTCAAGTCAGCTAACTGAAGAAACCAAAGTGCCGTTATCTCAAATTTTGGCTGATATTAAAGCTAAAAAAATAAAGCAAGTTGAAGTCGAGGATAGCAAGCTTGTGGCTACTTATGAAGACGAAAAAGTTTTAATCTCCCGAAAAGAGCCAGGCGTCAGTTTTGCTGAAGTTTTGGAAGCTTCAAATATTTCTCCTGAAGAAGTTGGCTTGGTGGTTAAAGAACCGGCTTTGTCTAAATTTTGGCTTGATCTTTTGAGCACGATTTTGCCCATTGGTTTAATGGCCATCTTTTTGTTGTTTATTTTTAAACAAGCCAGGGGGGCTCAAGAGTCGATTTTTTCTTTTGGCCGTTCAAAGGCTCGACTTTTTGCTAAGGGTAAACAGTCAATGAGTTTTAATGACGTCGCTGGGGTAGAGGAGGCAAAAAGAGAGTTGGAAGAGGTGGTAGACTTTTTAAAACATCCGGGAAAATACCGGCGGTTAGGGGCTAGGACTCCTAAGGGAGTGCTTTTAATTGGTCCGTCTGGTACGGGTAAAACTTTGTTGGCGAAGGCAACGGCTGGTGAGGCCAATGTGTCCTTTTTCTCGATGGCAGGTTCTGAGTTTATGGAAATGTTGGTAGGCGTGGGGGCGTCACGTGTTCGTGATCTTTTTTTGACGGCGAAGAAAGCAGCACCCTCAATTATTTTTATTGATGAGATAGAGGCGATTGGCCGGCACCGTGGGTTGGGTGGTTTTGCTGGCGGTCACAGCGAACAAGAACAGACATTAAATCAGATTTTGGTGGAAATGGACGGTTTTGAACCCAACACGGCTGTTTTGGTCTTGGCGGCCACCAATCGTCCCGACCTTTTAGACCCCGCCCTTCTTCGGCCCGGCCGATTTGACCGCCGCATCGCTTTGGATATGCCTGATATTGAAGATAGAAAAGCGATTTTGGCCATTCATGCTCGGGGTAAACCTTTTATTAAAAACCTTGATTGGGATAAAGCTTCGCGAAGAACAGCTGGTTTTTCTGGTGCTGATTTGGAGAACATGCTTAATGAGGCCGCCATTTTGGCAGCCAGAGATAGCCGAAAGGCGATTGATATGAATGATATCGAAGAAGCGTCGACTAAAGTGAAGTTAGGACCAGAGAAAAAGCGACTCCAGACTGATGAGGAGCGGCGGATGACCGCTTTTCATGAAGCCGGTCATGCCTTAGTGGCCCACCATCTACCGCATATGGATCCAGTTCACCGGATTTCGATTGTTTCTCGGGGTATGGCCATGGGTTTTACCATGATACCGCCGAAAAAAGACCGCTACACCGAAACCCAGTCTCATCTTTCGGAGACAATAGCTTCGCTTTTGGGCGGCCGAGCGGCCGAAGAGCTGATTTTTAGTGAATTTACAGGCGGATCAGCTTCGGATATTGATAAAGCCACCATGATTGCCCGTAGAATGGTGGTTGATTTTGGCATGAGTAAACTGGGGCCGATTTATTTGGGGCCGCAGATTGAAGCCGCCGAATATGGCCGGAGTTGGGTTCAACCAACTGAGATAAGCCCAGAGATGCAGGCTAAGGTAGATGGAGAAATCAAAAGAATTGCTGACGAATCTTATCAACGGGCTTTGGAGATTTTGAAAGCAAGTAAGCAAAAGCTTGGCTTAGTCGCGGAAAAGTTGATTAAACAAGAGACAATTGATGGCGAAGAATTTGAGAAGTTGATGAAACAAAAAAAATCCTCTTCTGCCCCTAAATAAAAAACAATTTGACTTGATTCATCTTGGTTTTCGGTAAGCCCAGATGGTAAAATTAGACTATGAAGCGATTGGTTTTGATTGATGGCCACGCGATTTTGCACCGGGCTTATCATGCTTTTCCCAAGAATTTAACCACCCGCAAGGGGGAATTGGTTAACGCTGTTTATGGATTTACTCGAATGCTTTTAGGAGTGATTGAAGATTTAAAGCCAGATTATTTGGCTGTAACTTTTGATTTGCCCAAGCCTACTTTCAGACACGAGATATTTCTTGGCTATCAATCTAAAAGACCCCAGATGGACGCTGAGCTTAAGGGTCAAATTGAGCGGGTTCATCAGGTAGTTAAAGTTTTAAGCCTGCCCTTTTTTGAAAAGGCTGGTTTTGAGGCTGATGACGTCATTGGTACTCTCGCCAAGCAAGCCAGCCTTAGAAACGTGGCCACAGTTATTGTCACCGGCGACCGAGACATCATGCAATTGGTTAATAGAAAAGTGAAGGTTTATGCTCCTATCAAAGGCTTTTCTGGGGCTGAGCTTTTTGGTAGAAAAAAAGTCCGGCAATTACTTAACGTTTGGCCAGAGCAAATTATTGATTACAAGGCTTTGGTGGGTGACCCTTCGGATAATTATCCTGGCGTGCCTGGAGTTGGCCCCAAAACAGCGACTAAACTTTTAGGCAAATATAAGGATTTAGATACTATATACAATAGCGCTTCTAAAATCGAGCCAAGAGTTGCCAAGAAATTAATCGAGGATAAAGAACTAGCTTTCCTGTCTCAAAAACTGGCCAAAATCGTCACCAACGTGCCGATTAAACTAAGTCTTAAAGCTTGTCGAGTTCATGATTATGACCAAGAAAAAACCATCAAACTTTTTGAGGAATTGGAATTTAAAAGTTTAATTAATAAACTGCCAGGAATAGAGCCTTTTGTTAGTGAGAAAAAGAAGGCCAAAAATGGCCAGATTAAACTCCTATGAAAATTGCTTTAGTTCATGACTATTTAAAAGAATACGGCGGGGCAGAAAGGGTTTTGATGACGCTTCATGAAATGTGGCCTAAAGCGCCCATTTACACGGCTTTTCGGGTTAAAAATTCGAGTGCTGGGAAAGCTTTTGCAAAAGCTAGGATTATCGAATCAAAATTTGCCCCATTAATTAAATGTCGTCATTTATATAGTCCTTTGCGCTTTTTAACACCTTTGATTTGGAAAAGCATCGACCTTCGTGAATATGACTTAGTAATTGCCTCCTCGTCTTGGTACATAACCCGAGGGTTTAAAGCTAGTCCCAAAACAAGGGTTTTTTGTTATTGCCACACACCGCCGCGTTATCTTTACGGTTATAAGACTTCGATTGAATGGCAAAGATATTGGCCAGTTCGACTTTATGGTTTAATTGTTAATCATTTTTTAAGGCTTTATGATTACTCATCAGCTCAAAAAGTAGATGAGTTTATTGTCAATTCTCAGAATGTGGCCCGTCGGGTGAAGAAATTTTATCGTCGAGAGTCAACCGTCATTTATCCACCGGTAGAAGTTGAAAAAATTATTCAAGCGACTCAGGGATTAAAACCTAAAAACTACTATTTAATCGTTTCCCGGGTTGTTGGCGCCAAAGGCATTGAATTGGCCGCTGAGGCAGCCAAAAGACTGAAAGTGCCTTTAAAAATTATTGGTGAACCAGCCGGCTTGCGTTGGCATGGCCAAACATTAGCAAAGTTAAAAAACAAATGGGTGGAATTTTTAGGTCGGGTTTCTGATGAGGAACTTTACCAATACTACGGCCAATGTAAGGCTTTTTTGGCACTCGCTGCTGATGAAGATTTTGGTATCACACCAGTTGAAGCGATGGCCGCTGGCCGGCCGGTGATTGCCTTTCGGGGTGGGGGATATTTAGAATCAGTGGTGGACCCCGCAAAAGCCAAAGGGCTCGCGGGACAAGGGGCAACAGGTGAATTTTTTGATTCTCCAACAGTTGAAAGTTTGGTTAAAGTAATGAGAGAATTTAGACCAGAAAAATACAAACCAGAAGATTGCCGCCAGCAGGCAAAAAAATTCAGCAAAGAAAGGTTTAAAAAAGAAATAAGGAAATTCGTCCAATGAGTTCAGCAGAGCGAGAAAAAATACCACTTTATGGTTATGACTACCAGCTTTGGTTGATAGATCCTGAAACCAGTGAGAAAAGAAGCTGGATAGGGAATTATAGTAGCGGGTTTTTGGAGGGTGCTGAGATTCCTCAAAAAAAAGATTCGTCAAAGTTAAAAGCACCAGAAGATCCAACCGCAGCTAAGGGGTGGTTTTAATGCCTGAGTTGCCGGAAGTAGAGACTATCAAAAAAGATTTAAGCCGATTGATTGCGGGTCGGAAGATTTTGGGAATTGAAACCGATTCGGCCAAGCAGGTTCAGCCGTCGTTGGGTGAAGTTAAAAAAGCGATTGTCGGCGCTACGATTAAAAAAATAAAACGGCGAGCAAAGCTGCTTCAAATTTTTCTTTCTAATGGGAAAATTTTAGTTGTTCACCTGAAATTAACTGGTCGGCTTTTGGTGAGGAAAAAAGGCACGCCGATTGATGACTGGCAGCATGTGACGATTGGCTTAAGCGGCAGTAAGCAATTGCGGTTTGCTGATTTGCGCAAATTTGGCTGGATAAAGTTGGTCAAAAACAGGAAAGAGTTGGAGAAATTATTGGCTGAATTTGGGCCAGAGCCAATGGATGATCTTGACTTGACAATTTTCAAAAAAACTCTTGTTTCCACCAGCCGGCCAATCAAAATTATTTTAATGGATCAGAAGAAAATTTCCGGCGTTGGCAATATTTATGCTAATGAGGCTCTTTTTTTGGCCAAAATTAATCCTCGGCGGCCAGCCAACAAAGTGACTGATAATGAAGCTAAAAAACTTTATCAGGCGATTGAAAAAGTCTTAAAAGCAGGTATCCGCTATCGGGGTGCTTCAGATCAATATTATTTGGATGCCTTAGGCAGAAAAGGCTCCTACCAAGAACATTTTTTGGTTTATGGCAGAGAAGGAAAAAAGTGCTTTGGCTGTGGCAGTAAGATTAAAAAGATAAAAATTGGTGGTCGAGGCACTTATTTCTGCCCGAAGTGCCAAAAGTAAAGCTTAAAAATGGTGATTAAATCGATTAATCTTCAAAATTTCCGTTCTTATCAAGAAAAAGAGTTTAAATTTTCTTCGCAAATGACTCTGGTGGTGGGTCCAAATGCTTCGGGCAAGACTAATCTTTTAGAGGCAATTCATCTTTTAGCCACCGGTCGGTCTTTACGGGCGCAAATAGAAGTGGAGATGATTTACTATGGTCAGGAGTTAGCGAGAGTGGCTGGTGAGATAAAAAGCCAAAACGATGAAAAAAACGAACTGGAGATTGTTTTAACAAGTGGTGAGGTGGCGGGCGAGAAAGTAGCCAAAAAACGCTATCTGTTTAATGGTGTGGCTAAAAGAATGGTTGATTTTGTGGGTAATTTGCGTTCAGTTTATTTTGGACCAGAGGATTTGGAAATTGTCGTTGACAGCCCTTCAACTCGACGGGATTACTTGGATTCGGTTTTAGAAGCAATTGACCGGGAATATCACCGGGCCAATCTTTCTTATCAAAAAGGTTTGCGCCAGAGGAATAAACTTTTAGAACAGATTCGGGATGAAGGCCGTCCCCGGTCGATTCTTTTTTTCTGGAATAAACTTTTATTGGAAAACGGAGAAAAAATTAGCCAAAAAAGAGAGGAGTTTATTGAATTTATTAATCAGCAACCTCAGCATTTTGGCGAACTGCAAATTAGATATGATAAAAGCCTCATTTCACCTCAGAGGTTGACTGAATATGCAGAAGCCGAAATTTCGGCTGGAATGACTTTAATTGGTCCTCATCGAGATGATTTTCAGATGGAAATTAAAAAGGAGAAAAAGATGAGGAATCTTCATCAGTTTGGTTCTCGAGGGGAGCAGCGAACTGCCGTTTTTAGTTTAAAACTGGCGGAGCTTGAATTTGTGGCTGAAAAAACTGATGACCCTTCTCCGCCAGTCGGCGGATCAGAGCAAGACAGGCCGGTTTTACTTTTGGATGATATTTTTTCTGAACTTGATCAAGAACACAGAAAGAGACTCTTGGAGGTGATTCCTAAGCAACAGACAATTATTACGACGACCGATATTCGTCTGGTTGAACCGGCTTACCGAGAAAAAGTAGCGATGGTCAAACTGTAGTAAAATATAAAAGCATGAAAGAATTTAATCTCGGAGCGCTTAAAAAACTTTCTAAACCAGATCCGACTTCTTCTAAAGAAGATAATGGCAAAGTAACGATTATTGGTGGTTCAAGCCTTTTCCACGGTGCGCCGCTTTTGGCTTTAAAGACAGCCTCCAGGATTGTCGATATGGTTTTTTTTACTTCGCCTGAACCTTCAGCCGGGAAAGTAGCTGAAAAGGCGAAGAGCCAGCTAGGCTCCTTTATTTGGATGCCTTGGGAAGATAGGGAAGAGTATATTCGAAAGTCAGATGCAGTTTTAATCGGACCAGGTTTAATGCGTTACCGGAGTGAAAAGAATCATAAATGTAAAGAACGCCGCATCTGCGACCAAGTAGGGGAGGAGACCAAAAGAATAACCCATCAACTTTTGCAGAAATTTCCCCAAAAACAATGGGTGATTGATGCGGGCAGCCTGCAGGTAATGGAAGCCAAATTAATTCCCAAAAACGCGATTTTAACACCTAATAAAAAAGAGTTTAAAATGCTTTTTGGTCGCCAGCCGGGCAAAGCGCCAGAGCAAGCCGTAGCGGAGTTGGCGAAGAGATATCAGTGTATTATTGTCTTAAAAAAAGTGGAGACGGTTGTTTCTTCATCAAAGGAGTGTGTGGTAGTCAAAGGTGGCAATGCTGGTTTGACTAAAGGCGGAACGGGTGATGTTTTAGCTGGGTTGGCCGTGGCGCTGAGCGCTAAAAATCCACCGTTTCTAGCCGCTTGTGGAGCTTCATTTATTGTCAAAAAAGCGGCTGATGAACTTTATCAAAAAGTCGGCCTTACCTACAACGCCAACGATTTAGCCGAAAAAGTTCCAGAAGTTTTGGGAGAATATTTCCGCTAGCGAAGTCAAACACAAAAAGCGCCTCCCGGTGGACTCTTGGTTCTCTGCTAATATATTGGCTCATTGGCAATCCTGGGATTAGGTCGGCGCGTTTTGCGATTCTCCCGCCTGCGCGCCCGTCGTCGAGGCTCCATTATGCTGTCGAGCCACTCACACATGCTTCGTCGCTCTTCCGGCGTTCGGGGGGCTACTCTAACTTGCCTGGCTGTTATTGTTTGTTGTGTTTTCTGGCTAACTGATGGTTCTTTTGGTTCTGTTTCATGATTAGCCATTTTATTCACCTCCTTTCAATTTTTCCGCTAATTTGGAAAGTTGTTCCATCTTGTTTTTTTCCGCAAATCGTGCGAGAATAGACTTAATGTATCAGCCAAAGTTCACCATCACTAACGATATTTTGGCAAATATTGGTTTGATTGAAGCTGCCCGAGAAGTGGTAAGAAACGCACCTTTAATTCCGGTTTATGAAGCCCGGTTTGTCAAAGATGCTTTGGTACGGACAGTTCACCATGGCACCCAT
>DATLBE010000016.1:0-4883 GCA_035527075.1 Nevskiaceae bacterium
ACAGTTTTGTTTTATATATTCCTTTCAAAGGAGGTGATTATTAATGGCAGATAAAGATAAGACAGTAGTTGAAGAACCAGTTGAAGAACCAAAGGCTGAAGAACCAAGCGATACGGCTACTCCAGCAGGCGATGCAGCCGTGTCGGCAGGAACCGACCAACAGGGTCGCCAGCTTTATAATGTAACTTGCGCTGATTGTGGAAAGCAAACCCAAGTTCCCTTTAAGCCAAGCGGGGATAGGCCAGTTTATTGCAGGGATTGCTATTTGCAAAAGAGGGGAGGAGAGGCTGGTGGAGGTATGAGCAGAGGACCAAGAAGGTAAGACGGCACGACTCCTAAAAAAGCAAGAAGACTCAGAATGATACAAATTAACGTAGCGTGTTGGTGTAGATTTTTATTGACTTTTATGTTAGAATTCAATGTTGATATTTTTAGGCAGCTTTCTTTTGGTCTCCAGGCCTTCAAAGGAGCTTCCATATTTTTTGAAAGGAGGTGAAAAAAATGAGTGTTAAGCTTTATGTTGGTAACCTTTCTTATGAAGTGACTGGTGATCAATTGGGTGAGTTGTTTGCTCAGGCAGGTAAAGTTGTTGAAGCGACTGTAATCACTGATCGGTATTCTGGTCGGTCAAAGGGTTTTGGTTTTGTAGAGATGAGTAGTGCAGAAGAAGCCAAAAAGGCGATTGAAACCTTTAATGGCAAAGACTTTCAAGGTCGAGATATTGTGGTTAATGAAGCCCGACCCCGAGAACCCAGAGAATTTTCCGGCCCACAGAAAAGGTTTTAAGCAAGCCGCAAATTTTCCATTAGGATTGAGTAAAAACGAAGGTTGTGAATGGTGGCTAGCCGCATAGCGGTTATTTCTTCTGTCCGAAAAAGATGGGCAAGATAAGCCCTGGTGTAACGGCGGCAAAGTAGACAATCACAAGCCCGACTAATTGGTCGGTTGTCTTGATAATGTTTTTCCTTGTCAGGTGTAAAATATGAGTAAAACTTAGGTTGTCTAGGGTTAATTTTTTCAATGGAATCAGCATTGTAAACATAGAGTCGCCTGTGTCGGGCATCTCTAGTGGGTAAAACACAATCAAAAATATGGTAACCCAAATCAACGCAACCGACGATTTCTTCTGGCTTACCGATACCAAGGCCAAAAAGAAAATAGCCCTTAGGGGCGGCATCAGCAATACATTGGGCCACCTCATAATTAAATTTCCCTTCTTTGGTAATTGGCCAGCCGCCGAAACCAAAGCCGTCAAAGCCAATCTCAGCCAATTTTTGGGCACACTCCTTTCTTAAATCAAGATATTCTCCGCCTTGAACTACGGCTAGAATATAAGGCAGAGGAGAGTATTTTAAAAATTCTTTTTTGCAGCGTTTGGCCCAAAGGATGGTTCGTCTGACAGTTTCTTTGGCTTTTTCATAGCTGGCTTTTGGTTCGGTGAAGTCATCCAAAACAACCACCATATCAGGTTTTAAAATCATTTGAAATTGAATCGATTTTTCAGGAGTAAAAACAATTTTTTTGCCACCTTGAGGGTGAAAAGTAACACCTTCATCAGCCACTACGCCCCTCTTACTGGTTTTAGCCAAAGACATTACCTGGAATCCACCAGAGTCAGAAATGACGGCACCTGGCCAAGACATAAAACCGCGAATGCCACCGTGTTTTTTGATGACTTGGCGACCAAGATTACGATAAAGATGATAGGTGTTGACTAAAATTCCTGGGGTTTTGGTATTTTGGATGTCTTTGGAGTCAAGGGTTTTGACCACTGCCTGGGTGGCGTCCGGGAAAAAGACGGGTAAAGGGATTTTACCCTTAATGGTTTTGAAATATTGAGGTTTTTTCAAGACTTAAGCATTATACAACTGTTGTGTCTTTTCTGCTAAAATATAAATCAGAAATGAAAAAGCTCAAAAAAATTTTGCCAATTTTTGTTATAATGCTAGTTGTTACTGGTTTAATCATAGGAGGTTTAATGTTGACTAAAAAAAGCAAACAAGATAGTTTGGAAGAAATTATTATTCGGATTGGTTATGCCCAAATTAAGCCAAACGCTGATATGGGTGAGCGGGTAAGATTGGCTGTTGAGCAGAATAATCAAAAAGCCCGCTTGGAGGGGCTTGAAGATGATTTAAATCCAGAAGTTCTTGATTTGGCGAAAGTGGAGGTTTTTCTTGAAGGGTTGCCAAAGTTACCAGAGGAGATTTTAGGGCAATTGCGGGGTAGAGTTCTTTATCTTAACGCGCCGACACTTTATCTAGGGACAGCCACTGGTATCACTGCCGAGACTCTTAGACAGGGATACACTTTGGTTGTTTCCCAGGTGGCTCAAGGAGGGGTTGTTCAACCTACCTTAAAAGCAACGGTTGATAAAAACCGAGCCCAAGATTTGGTTATGCGAGCCCGGCCAGCCACCGCTGCTTTTAATCAAAAAGTAGAGAAATTGGAGGCCACTGTTGATAAAGATTCGGCTTCTGAATTGCGCCAGCTTTCTTTGGCTCGATCACAGCGCTTTGCCGTTTCAATTGTTTGGAAAAACAACAGTTTGGCTTTGTTGCAAGTAGAACCTGAGAATGAAATTTTTAAAGCCGACGCAGAAAAAGCTAAAAAAGCAGCTGCCGAGTACGTCGCTCCTTCTTGGATTGGCATGCCTAAGGAGTGATAATCGTGGCTTCGGTGGGAAAAATGCAGTCAAGACAGTATCTTATTCCTAAGGGATCAATGATAATTTGACGCTCTTGAAGTTCTTTGTTTTCTGGCGGGGTTTTATTAGTGGCTAGCTGGCCGGTAGTTTTGTCAATTTCCACAAATTGTTTAAGATTTTCAATTTCACCAGGCACATTATCTTTTAAGAAATATTCAAATCTGGTTTGGCAAGGTGATTCAGTTTGGGGTTTTTTGCCAGAAAGAGCGCAAACATGACTGCCAACGATACCTTCAGGTTTTAGGGGCCATTGTTCTTCTTTGCCCTCGAGGGTATGACGCATAATTTTATTCCAGATAGGCGAAGCACCAGTGACACCTGAAGCAACCCAGCTCATTGGTGAATTGTCGTTATTGCCGACCCAAGTAACGACTAAAATTGAAGGTGTCCAGCCGATTGTCCAGTTGTCACGCAAATCATTGGTGGTTCCGGTTTTAACTGAAACTTCAGGATGGTTTTTAACCACCAACCAAGAGCTTGCACCGAAAGCGGCTGACCGGGCGTTGTTGTCCAGCAAAATATGGTTGATTAGATAAGCAACTTCCATGGGTAAAACTCTTGGCCCTTCTTTTTCCGGATGCTCGTAAAGGACTTTGTCGTCTCGAGCTTCAACTTTTTTAATGGCCCATAAGTCTTGGCGAATGCCAAGATTGGCAAAACCGGAAAAAGCTTGAGCCATATCATACATCATCACCTCTCCGCCGCCCAAAGTAAGCGAAAGGCCATATTGAGAGGGGTCTTTGAAAGTGGTGATGCCCATTTCTGTGGCTTTTTTAATAAAATCCCCAAGCCCGTTTAAAGCCAAAACTTTAACGGCCGGAAGGTTGTAAGAACTGCCCAAAGCAAAGCGAGCCTGAACCGGGCCGTGAAACTGGCCATCATAATTGACTGGGCAATAAAATGGTTGGCCAGTGACTCGAAAACAGGTGGGAATGTCGTTTAAAACCGTGGCCGGAGTGATAAGTTTTTTTTCTAAAGCCAAAGCATAGTTGATTGGTTTAATAGCTGAGCCTGGTTGGCGAGGCCGAAGAGTTACATTAACATTACCATCAATTTCTTGATCAAAGTAATCCTTTGAGCCAACCATGGCCAGAATCTCGCCGGTTTTGGGATTGGTGACCAAAGCAGCGCTGTTGCTTACTTTTAGTCTTTTGAGTTTGGCTACTTCTGAGGCAATGGTTTGTTGGCTAAAATTTTGCAGGTCTAAATCTAAAGTGGTGGTTACTTTCAAACCACCTTGTTCAACCACTGCTTGACCATATTTTTCAACCAACAAGTCTTTAACATACAAAACAAAATGGGGCGCTTTAATGCCGATGGCTGCGGGAG
This sequence comes from Nevskiaceae bacterium, assembly GCA_035527075.1. Taxonomy (GTDB): domain Bacteria; phylum Patescibacteriota; class Microgenomatia; order PFEM01; family PFEM01; genus DATLBE01. Next base: position 4,037 of record DATLBE010000016.1, read on the forward strand.
CAAAATTTAGTTCTTCTTTTAAAGCTTGCTCCGAATCTTGCTGTTTAATATAACCTTCCTCAGCCATTCGTTTTAAAACTCTTTCTTGTCTAAGCTTGGTCAACTCAGGGTGGGCGCCAAAAGGAGAAAATCGGGTAGGTGAGGCAGGTAAGCCAGCCAACAAGGCTGTTTCGGCGAGGTTTAAATCGCGGGCGTGTTTGCCAAAATAAGTTTGGCTGGCTGCCTCAATTCCCCAAGCAGTGCCGCCATAAGGAGCTTGATTAAGATACATTTGGAGGATTTCGTCTTTGGAATAGATGATTTCTGTGCCAAAAGTCAAAATTGCCTCCCTTATTTTCCGTTTTAAAGTTCGTTGGGGGGTCAAAAGAGCGTTTTTGACCAGTTGTTGTGTTAGGGTTGAGCCGCCTTGTAAAGAGCGGCGAAAAATAGTATTGTAGATGGCTCTTAGCATACCTCGAAAATCAAAACCGTGGTGACGATAAAAGTCTTTATCTTCTGAGGCGATTGTCGCCCATTTAACATGTTCAGGTAAATCAGCCAATTTGACGGGAACGCGGTTTTTTTCAGCATAAATTTCGTAAAGAATTTCACCGTTACGGTCAAAAATTAAAGTCGAAGCGGGGTAAGGATAAGAAGAAAGTCGGGTTGGTGAAGGCAAGTCTTTGAAAATGTAGATAAAAGCAATCAAAAAAATCACCAAAAAAGCAACAAGCATCCGGTGATGTTTAAGAAACTTTTTCAGCTTTTCTTTCCTTTTTTTCTTTTTTGGTTTTGCCATTCTGGTATAATTATTGATGATATTATACTATTTAAGAAGTTATTCTATAAAACGAGATGATTTTTGATA
>DATLBE010000017.1:0-18045 GCA_035527075.1 Nevskiaceae bacterium
ATGGCTTTTTGGGTCTCGGTCACTTTTTTTACCAACAAAGAAAGAGTTGACTCTTGAATGACCAAACGGTCTTCAACTTCTGGGGCGGGCGCATATCCAGGTTGAGGAGGTGGAATAATACCAACCAGCCCTTGTCCACTAGGAATTTGTCTAAAACTGAACAATCGATAAATTGGAGGAAGAAAATTTTTAAAAAGAAGGTAACCTATAACCAAAACCAGTAAAAAAGCGGCTAATTTGTTTTGTTTTATCCAACCAATTATTTTTTGCATTGTCGGTATTTCAAATTTATCACCACAAATCTATTCTGTCAAATTTTTTGGCTATAATAGTTTGCCTTTTTGTTTGATTAACTGAAGTACGGTTTTGGGGAAAGAGATAAAAGAAGGAATAATTTTTAAGAGTTTAAAAATAAAAAAGGTGGTGATTAAAAAAACCAAGGCTTCGGTCAAAATAGTCACTGTCGCAGCTCCAAAATAAGAAAACCTGGGAATAACAAAAAGATTGGCAAAAACATTAAAAATCAAAGCAATTAAGGCAACAAAAAAGTAAGGCCGTTGTTTGCCTAAAGCGACGATGGTATAACCAGCTAAATGATTAAAATAAGCAATTAACATCGCCAAACTCAAAATTCGCAAAACCCAAACCGCATCAGCAAATTCAACAAAACGTTTTTGAGTAAGGGTTTGGACCATTAAAGGTGCCAGCCACCAAACTAAACCCACAACCCCAATTCCCATTAAAAGCAAAACATCAAAACTTTTCTGATAAATTTGTTGTAATTTAGTTTGCCACTTTTTTAAATCAGCGTATTGAGAAATAATTGGCAAAAGGGCATTCATCAAAAAAGCAGATCCTAAAATTAAAACATCATAAATTCGATAGGCAATGCCATAGATACCGACTGATTCACTCCCTTTAATGGCGCCCAACATGACCGTATCAATTTTATTGTCAATGGTAAACATTAAAAGAATCGCGCCCATCGGCAAAGATTCCTTGATTAAACGTGTAAGAATTTTTTTGTCAAAAACAAAGACAAATTTGACTGTTTTTGAAGCCAAAAAACCAGCTATTAAAACACCAAACCCCGTTGCCAGAAGATAAGCAATCATCAATGACAATAAACCAAAGCCAGCTTTAACAAAAAAACAAGAAATTAAAAAAATTAAACCACTGGTAACAATGTTAGTTAAGGCCAATTTTTGCATTTGGAGTTTAACCTGAAAAACAATGCCAAATGAGGCTTTCAAAACATTAAGAATAAGAAGGATTGAGGCAACCATAATTGCCTGACGCAACGTCTCGGGTCTGGTTACTTTTAAAGGGACAAAATAAGCAAAACCAATTAGTAATACCGTTGCCAAAAAAGAAAGCAGTAGTCTTAAAACCAAAATATTGGCAAAAATTTGACCCTGTTTCTCAACTTTTTTAGCTGCCTCTCTAACACCAATGGTGGCTGTTCCCCAATCAGCCAAAGCACCAAACATAATCACCAAAGTAATCACATAAATATAATCACCAAAGCCTCCCTTACCCAAATAACTTGTCAGTAAAACTGTGGTTAAAAGTGTGAAAAAGACAGTGATTACTTTGGAAACAATCTGAACAACAGTATTAAAAGCAACCTTTTGTGAAAGGGACATAAAATTATTTTAGCATTATACTCTTGTCTTTACCCAACCAAGACCTAAAATAACAGTCAATAAAAGTTGGGTTTGTTGAAGAGTCAGCCAATAATGATCAAAAAAACCGAGAAATAAAATGGTACTTAAAGCAATAATCAAAGGTCTGTTTTTAACGACTACCAATTTTTTAAAGGTTAAAAACAAAAACCAAAGAAAAATAAGCAAACCTACCAGGCCAATCTCAGCAGCAGTTAACAAGAAAATATTATGGACTGGTTGAAGCCAATAAGTAAAACCAAATTTTGGCCAATAATCAGGCAATTGAGGAATAAAATTATTTAAACCAACACCGATTAAAGGTCTTGTTTTAACCATTTGCAGGGCAATTTTATTAAACTCAATCCGCTGAAAAAAAGATTCCCCTCTTAAAATATTTTGACTAAAAACTAAAACTAAACAAAAAACGCCTAACAAAGCCAAGATTTTTTTCTTTTTGGCAAAAGAAGCAAGAAAAACAAATAATAAAATTGCCAAGAGGCCCCCAGCCCAAGTTGAACGGGAAAAAGAAAAGGCGATGGTGACTACTCCCAAAACAAAAGTTGACCATTTTAAGATTTTCTTAAAATTTCTGGTTGGTTTAGAAACAAAAATTAAAATCAAAGATATTAAAACAAATCCGGCCAAAACATTAGGATGGGAAAAAGTGGCGTAAGGTCGAAGCAACAAACGGCCTTGAAAAACTGTTTTGGCAATACCCGGTGTACTCACGCTGAAACTTCGTTCCCCTAACCAATGAAAAACGCCGCCTAAAGTCTCTTGTTTTAAAAATTGAAAAAAAGCAATCAAGAAAGAATAGACAACCGCTAGTGAAAGAGGCAAACTAATTTCGGCAAGTTTAATTTTTTCCTTAGACACATAAATTCCTAAAAAGGCAAATTCAATCAGTTTAAAAAATTTATAGAAAGCCGCACCTTGATTTTGAGCCAAAAAACAACTCAATAATAAAAAACCAAAAACAGCAAGAGGAAAAATTATTGCAACTGCATCAAGCCGAATAGGTCGAAATTTCGACCATGAGGCACAGCTCCGCCGAAGACGGAGTAGGAATGCAGACGTACGAAGCCGACCGCCAGCAAAAGAGAAGGTGGGGTTACCAAAGGAAATCCCAATCCTCCGTGCTGGGGGAGGATTCATTTTTTTTAAATTTTGTTGTTGAGGTGCCTTTTTTAAAACCCACAATCCTAGAATCATTAAAACCAAAATGTCAGTTAAATAAATTGTTGGGCTCAAATAATCAATTTTTAAACCAAAAACATAAGACCATTCTGGCCAAAAATGACGACCTAATTGAACAGGAAGAAGAAAAATTAACAACCAAAAAAGAAATCGCCGAAACTTCACTTAAATCTTTTTAGGTTTAATCACAACTCTTCTCTCGTGACCTTCACCTTCAGAAACAGTTTCCACCTCAGGCTGATTAGCCAAGGCAAGATGGATAATTCTTCTTTCTAATGGACTCATCGGTGGCAGGGGCTGCTGCTCACCGGAAAACTTCACCCTTTGAGCCACAGATAAAGCCATCCGCTCAAGAGTTTTTTGGCGACGCTGACGGTAATCAGCCACATCAACCATAATTCTCACCCACTCTCCTAATTTTCGGTAAGTCATGATTGATAAAATAAACTGAAAAGAAGCAAGAGTCTCACCGTGATAACCAATCAGCAAGGCAGGATTGTCTGTCTCTAAGTTAATATTGATAACATCCTCTTTTTCATTAATCTCAAAGCGAATGGAAAGACCTAATAAATCTAACAATTTCTCGGTCAACTCCTTAGTTGTCTGGAGCTTATCTGGTTTTTTTACTTTCTTTTTAGTTTTTTTAACCACGGTGTCAATCCTCCCCAGCCACTAACAAAATATTGCTGTAAAGCCGTAGAAATTGAAAAAACAAACCAATAAACGACCAAGCCAGAAGGAAAAGAGTAGCCAATTAAAATCGTCATCAAAGGAAAAAGATAAAGCATCTGCGACTGCATGGCCGTGGCCACATCATCTTCTTTGCCTGGCGTTTTTTTGGCCTTTTTTTGAGCCAGCTCAACTGCTGGCTGCATCATTTTCGAAGAAAAAACCTGACTAAGAGCTGCAGCAATAAGGAATAAACCTGGTAAAGGAATTGGTAAACCAGACAAACGAAAAACATCCGGTTGGCTTAAATCAAGATACAAAAACCGGGTATTGATAATTGTTTCCACTGGAAGTTTAAGTGTCGGATAAAGTACCTCATTTAACTTAACAATCACCTCGCCATCAACTTTTAAAACATTAATAAAAGCCTGATAAAGAGCAATTAAAATGACAAGCTGGATGATTTGAGGTAAACAACCAGCCGCCGGATTAGCGCCTTCTTTTTTGTAGAGCTCCATTTGAGCTTGAGCTAGCTTTTTTTTATCATTGGCGTATTTCTTTTTTAATTTTTCCAATTCAGGAGCTAATTTTCTCATTTTTTGGGCAGCCCGAAGCGACGGTAGAGTCAAAGGCACAAGAAGTAAACGAATCAAAATAGTCAAAACAATAATGGCAACGCCAAAGTTGCCAAAAATTTGGTAAAGAAAAATTAAAACATTAACAATTGGTTGGTAAAGTAAAGTGTGCCACATGTTATTTAACTGGGTCGTCGCCACCCTTATTCCATGGGTGGCATCTAACTACTCGTTTCAAGCCTAACCAACACCCCCGGATTATACCATAGCGTGAAACTGCTTGGTAAGTATATTCAGAACAGGTGGGCTTAAACCGACAAACTTTATCAGTTAAAAAAAGCAATTTAAAAATTCTTGACTCAAAAGCAAGGTGTTTTTGATAAAACCGAATTAAGAAAAGAATTGTTTTTTTCATTTCAGCAAGCTTGCTTTTTTAAAAATTCTTTTGACCTCTTTTTTAATCTCAGTAAAATTCTTATCAATAATCACTTTTTTCGTTAAAAAAACAGCGTCAACCCCTGGTTTAATTTCAAGTAAAAAGGCTTGCACTGATTCTGCCAGTATTCGTCGAATTTTGTTTCTTTTAACTGCTTTTTTATGGATTTTTTTGGAAACAATAAAAGCAAATCTTATCTCTGGCGATGCTTGGCTGGCCACCAATAAACTAAAAAGATTGCCTTGAAAAAGTTGGCCTTGTTTTTTAACCCGATTAAATTCTTTTCTTAAAGGAAGACGGTGCTGTTTAGGAAGCATAAAATTTTAGACTGATAACTTTTTGCGACCTTTCAATTTCCGGCGTTTAATCACTTTCCGGCCACAAGCGGTCCGCATTCGCTTCCGAAAACCGTGTTTTCTTGCTCTTTTTTTCTTTTTGGGTTGATAAGTTCGCTTAGGCATAACAAGATTAGGATACTAGGAAACGAAGAAAAAAACAAGTAAAAGAAAGGGTTGACAAATTGTGGAAAACTCATTAAATTAGAAATATCTCCCGAAGTCTCGGGACAAGCCTGCCCTTCTATTTAAAAATCTTCAAGGAATACTAATGGATAAAGTTAGAGTTTGGAATACCGTTTTAGAAAGTTTAAAAATTAACCTTTCCACCGCCAATTTTTCAACTTGGTTTCCTAAAACTTTTATTGTTCGCCTTAAAACCATAGATAAAAATCGCCAAATCACGGAAATTGGCTGCCCTAATCCATTTGTCCGTAACACCATCGAGGACCGCTATTATAGTTTAATTAAAGAAGCGCTTGACCAAACTACTGATAAAAAAAATAATCTGGTTTTTCTAATCAAACCCTCTATTGCTAAACCTTCGGAAGCTGAAGAAATAGAAATGCAAAAAGGAACACTTTTTGAAGAAAAAAAAGAACAAGATAAAAGCCAGCAAACAGTTGAGGCCATTAAAAAAGCTGGTTTAAGACCAGATTTTAATTTTGACACTTTCGCTGTTTCGTTTACCAATCAAATGGCTCACGCAGCAGCCATGGCAGTAACCAAATCTCTTGGTAAAGCTTATAATCCTTTATTTTTGTACGGAGGAGTAGGGGTAGGTAAAACCCACTTAACTCAAGCGATTGCCCAGGCAGCTTTACAACACAATCCCCGAGCCAAAGTGGTTTATTGTACCAGTGAAGATTTTACTAATGAAATCGTCAACGCCATCAGAAGAAAAACCACTGAAGAATTCAAAAAAAAATATCGGTCAGCTCGGCTTTTGCTTGTTGATGACATTCAATTTATTGCCGGCAAAGATCGTGCCCAAGAAGAATTTTTTCACACCTTTAACAGTATTACGCAGGTTGGGGGGCAAATCATTTTAACTTCTGACCGTCGGCCAGATGAAATCAGTAAATTAGAAGATCGGCTTCGTTCCCGATTTGAAGGTGGTTTGGCAATTGACATCCAACCACCTGATTTTGAATTAAGAACCGCTATTTTACTTATCAAAGCTCAACAAAAAAAAGTTCAATTACCTATGGATGTTGCTCAACTTATCGCTGGCAATATTACTTCTACCCGCAAATTAGAAGGTTTTTTAATTAGATTAATCACGGAAACTAAAACCAAAAATGAACCCATAACACCTGAATTAACCAGCGCTCTTTTAGGCCAAACCGGCCAAAACACAATCCCTCACCGTTTAGTTAGGCCAAAAGAAGTTTTGAGAACAGTCGCTAGTTTTTATAATCTTAAAGTGTCTGATTTAACCGGACCCAGAAGACTAAAGCCAATTGTTGCTCCTCGACAGATTCTTATGTATTTACTTCGGACTGAGTTAAAAGTTCCCTTAATGGAAATTGGCCGGCTTTTAGGTGATCGAGATCACACCACTATTATGTATGGAGTTGAAAAAATTACCAATAATTTATCCACATCAGAGAAATTACGTGTTGAAATTGTAGGGATAAAACAAAAGCTTTATGGATAATTCACTAATTTACAAATTAAGTTTTACACTTACCCACAAAAAAACCATTTTTATTAACAAGTTTTTAAACAAAAATAAAAACCAAAAATCAAACTTAAAAAAGTGAATTTTACACTTATCCACAAGACTACTACAACTACTAATATATTAATATATAAAATTCAGTATTCAACAAGTTGTAGAATTAAAATATAAAGTGTAAAATTAAAACAATGAAACTTTCTGTTCTTCAAGAAAATTTAACTAAAGCCTTATCAATCACGAGCCGAAATATTTCTACCCGAGCCCAATTGCCAGTTTTAAATAATGTTTTATTAAGTACTGATAACAGCAGGCTGAAATTATCAGCCACTAATTTAGAAACAGGTATTAATTATTGGATAGGAGCCAAAATTGAAAAAAAAGGTATGGTTTCAATTCCAGCTAAAGTTTTAACTGAATTTGTAGCCACTTTACCTTCTGAAAGAATTGAATTAGAAGCAAAAGAAAATAATTTAAATTTAACTTGTGGTTTATATCAAGCTAATTTTGTTGGTTTACCAGCCAGTGAATTTCCATCGGTGCCCACTTTAAAAAATAAAAAAATTATTACCTTTAATTTTAATGATTTATATAAAGCCATTTCTCAAGTGGCTTTTGCAGCTGCTCAAGATGAAAGCCGACCAGTTTTAGCTGGAATTTTAGTGGTGATTAAAAATAAAAATTTAATTCTAGTTGCCACTGATGGTTACAGACTTTCAGTTAAAAAAATAGTTGGTTTAAAAGAATTAAAAGAAATAAAAAAATTAGAAAAAGGATTAATTATTCCAGCTCGAACATTAATGGAAGTCGCTAGAATTATTGGTGAACAAGAACAAGAGAAAAAAATTGGTTTGACGGTCAGTTCAGATTCAAATCAAGTCATTTTTTCAACGCCTGAAGCAGAGATTGTTTCTCGGTTAATTGAGGGTGATTTTCCTGAATTTGAAAAAGTGATTCCCAATAAAAGCGAAACTAAAGTGATTGTGGAGACAGAAACTTTAATTAAAGCGGCTAAAATGGCTTCAATTTTTGCTCGGGAGTCAGCTAATATTGTTAGAGTGGAAATTACAAATTCAACCCTAAAAGTAAGTGCTAACACAGCCCAAGTCGGCAGTAATGTTTCAGAAATAAGAGTTAAAACTGAAGGTAAGAAGAATAAAATTGCTTTTAATTCGCGCTATCTTTTGGATTTTTTAAATTCAGTTGAGGCAGAGCAATTAAGTTTTCAGATGAGTTCTCCTTTAAACCCGGGTGTTTTTAAACCAGTGGGCGATAACTCTTTTCTTCACATCATTATGCCGGTTAGGGTTCAGGAGTGAGCCAATCGATTTGATGAGTGTTAGGGTCAACGCCTTTTGATTGAATCCAGTCTAAAACTTCTTTTTTAATTATTTCTAAATCTTTAAGTTTTTTGATTTTAACTTTAAGATGAAGAGGGGCTTGATAGTTGATTGAAAATTTATCAGTTTCATAAGGAATAAATTCAATTAAAGGAAACTCTTGTTTAAGACTTTTTATGAGTTCTTCAGGCGAGTCCCCTTGTTCTTTTTGTTTTTTTATAAAAGTAGGCGTCGGTGTCGGTAATCTAGTTTCAGGTGTGGGGGTCGGTGTTGGGGCAGGTGGTATCTTTTTAGGTGGGTTTAAAATTCGCCAAGCCACTAAACCACCAGCAACAATGGCCAGAATTAGAAGAAGAATAATTAAATAATTTACTTTTTTCATTTTGGTCTTAAAAAGCCATCAAAATAAGCCGGATTTAGTTCAGTAATTTGTAAAAAACCACTACCTCTTTGACTTATTCCCCAAGCTTGGGCGACTCTAATTATATCTTCATCTTTTAAAACGACAATACCAATATGGCCATAAGAACCGCCTAACATAACAACTAAATCACCAGTTTGAACCTCTGACATATTGGTATTTTTAGTATAATTGCTTGGTGGGTTTAAAAGATAATTTCGCGCATGGTAGCCGCCACCTGGGTCTTTACCTAAAGCAGCCATAACACCTCTAGCAAAGCCAACGCAATGAAGTCCTGGTCCAACATCAAAAACAGAATAATGAAATTGATTAAGAATAATAGTAGTTTGTTGGGTGGGTAAACTGCTGGCTTGAAGACAATTTTCGACACTTGACCAATTAGATTGCCTAACGTAAGTAATTCCACATTGATTTAAAGTGTAAATAACATTTTCTGCCAAATGGGCAGTCTGGTCCGGTGGTCGGGCTGGGACTGATTCTCCAAGGGAAGGTATGAATTCACCTAGACCTTCTTGAACAAAAGCACTGGAGTTAATTTGGGAAATAATTAAAGTCCCGGCGGTCGTAATGGCAATAGTTCCCACAACAGCGGAACTACCAACACTAGTGGCAGCGGCAGTTATTTTGCTTATTCCTCCACTGATAAGTTGGGGAATTGAGATATTGCTGGCAATGACTGCAATTTTATCTAGAAGTACTTGAGCACCAATTCCTATTCCTAAACCTCCTAGAGCAAATAGTCCTTCAACAATAAAAAAAGTGGCTATACCACTGATTACTCCTATAACAGGAGCAAGAGGTCCAAGAAATGAAAGAGCAGTAGTTACAGCTCCTCCTACACCCAAACCGGCCTTAAAAGCAAAAGGTAAACCGACGGCAAGACTTGAAGTAAGCCCGACAATGGCTGCGGTACCATATTTAGCAGCTATAATAAACAGGCTACCTAAATAACCTAGAAATATTTTTCCTAGTTTTTTAGTAGTTTTCCAAGCAGCGGGAAGAACTAAAAGTGTGCCTCCAGAAATTGTTCCCAACCCCATTTTAGTAAGGATTTTTGCGGTAAAACTGCCAAACCATTGACCAACGCGGGTTTTTTTAAAAAATCTCCAGGAAGCTTGTTTAAAACTGGGAAGATTTTTAAATTTACCTCGAGTGACAAAGTGCCAAAAGCGACTTTCTTTTGCTTTAAAAAACGTAATGCTTTTTCCTAAATGATTATGTTCAAAATAATGGCGAGTTAAAAAATTAGTCAGCGGATGCTTCTGTTTAAAGGTACCTACCTGTTCTTTAAGTTCTTGCCAAAAGGGTAGCTGGGGATGATAGCGGTCTTTTTGACGAAGAAAATTAATTGTGTTCTCTGTTAATTTTGAACTAACCCCGTTATTTAAGATATAAAAAAGAGCTGGATTTTGTTTTTGAAATTCTTCTGAGCTGAGGTTGACTAGCAATTGAAGGGGTTTAATAACTGGTGAGAAGACAATTTTTTTGACTAAAGCCAAACTTTTTTTGAAAGGAGAAATTTTAACCCCCGAAGGTTGCCATTTTAAAGGAGGAAGTTCAGATAATTTGGGCGAGTCTATCGATTTTTTTGTAACTGGTCTCATTTTAGCTCTAAAGAATTCTTCGGTGGCATGGGGAACAACCGCCAAATTTTGGGCTGTCGATAAGGTTTTGTCAGCTAGTTTAAACAAGCTTTCTTGGGTAATTTTTGGTTCAGCGATGCCACTTTGCTTTAAAATTCGGCTGATAACTGGTTGGGTTTTAACTAAAACTTGTTTGAATTCAACGGCTGGAAAAGCTTCTCTTCGAGCCACTTGGGGTAGAGTAACAACAAGAGCGTTAGTAAGCTGACTGCTTAAGTTATCAGCAACAACAGGTAGTTGGGTTAATTCAGGATGGAGGGTGATAATTTCTGTCCTAATTTGTTCAACCAGTTTTTGGTGGTTTTTTCTAGTGGCTTCATCTAATCTTGGATAAAGAGTTTTAAGAACAACCTCTTTTGTTTTTAAAGATGAAGGAGGTAAAACAAGATGTGGTGTAGCAGCTAATTTTTGAACGACTGGGAGAGTTTGTTTAGCTACTTCCGAAAGTCTTTTTTGAAAAGCTTCAGGTTTGGCAATGCCAACCTGCCTTAAAATCCTACTGACGGCTGGTTGGATTGTGTTTGAAACTTGTTCAATTTCAGCCGGCAGAAAAGCTTCCGGTCGAACCACTTGAGGTAAAGTGGTAACCACCAAATTAGTGATTTTTTCACTAACAGCTTTGGCGATTTCAGGAGTTGAAGCCAATTGAGGAAAAGTTTCTTTTAAATTAGTTTCAATTTGGCTTTCTAATTCCTGGTGAGCATTTAGGGTGGGTTCGTTTGGTTGAGGATAAAGGATTTTTAAAACAGATTCTTTTACCTCTGAAGAGGGGACAATTTCAGCTAAGTGTTTTTCGTACTCAGCGACCAGTTCTTTAAGATGGGGAGGGATGCTTGGTGTTTGGCCCTCTAGTAAAAGTTGGCTGATTTTTAAAGCCACTTGGGCTAAAAAATTGGGGTCTTGTCTGAGTTGATCAATATTGGCTGGGTCAATTTTAACATCCAAACTAGGAGCAAGATTGACAATTAAAGCGAAAGCTTGTTCTCGGCTAATTTTGGCGTTTTCTGGCCAAACTGGTTGTTGGAGCCAAGAAACCAAAGCTTGAAGAACACGAAGATCGGTCATATAGTTGGCTGACTAGTTTCTTTTTCGCGGGTTTGGGCTAAAAGTTCTTCTGGTTTGGTGGTGATTAAGCGGTGCTCTTCAGGCGAGGCCACCACCCGAACAGCCACGTGGTTAGCGCCAGCAAAAAACAATCCTTCGCCCACATCAGCTGACAAAAGCAAATGTTTTTCTCCTTCAGAGAGGTAAAAAACCTGGGCGACTTTATCAATAGCGGCGCTTGATTGTTTCATCAAAATCTGCATTGAGGAGTTAGTGATAATCGCTTTGCCGTATTGGCTATCAAGGAAATCTTCGACGTCTTGGGTGATGGTGGTTAGACCAAGATAATATTTTCTGGCTCTTTTAGCAACCGAATGAAGGAAGTTGGCTGAGTCCGGATATTTCATCAAATACCAAGCCTCATCAACAATTAAAATCCGTTTTTTCATCTCTTTTTTAATTTTTGTCCAGATGTGATCCAAGATGATAAACATGGCAATCGGTCGAAGAGTTTCTTCTAATTCTTTAAGTGAGAAAACGGTGAAAGGATTACCAATATTTACGTTTGAATGTTGATCAAAAATGCCTCGGAAACTGCCTTTAACGAACTTTTCAATTCGGCTGGCCAAAGAAGTCGCTTCTGGCTCCTCCATGCCGATTAAAACTTTGTAGAGGTCTTCCATTAAAGGTGGTTCTTTTTTTTGAGTGGCTGGATCTGGGGTGATGCCTTTCATTTTGTAGGTTAAAACCAAGGCTCGGTCCAAAATCGCTTCTTCAGTTGGCGTTAATTGACCCATGATGACTTTAAAAAGTGAATGTAAAGAAAGGATTTTTAAACCAAGTTCGTTTTCTTTTTCTTCATAAATAGTCGATAAATCAAAAGGATTGATTTTAGCTTCAGAATCAAAACCAAAAGTAATGTATTGACCGCCTAAGGCTTCAGTGAGCATTTTGTATTCAGCTTCAGGATCAATGATGATAATTTCTGTCCCAAACATTAAGGAGCGCAGTGCCTCCAGTTTGACGAAGTAAGATTTGCCGCAGCCGCTTTTACCGAAAAGGACAGAATTGGCGTTTTCAAGTTCAAACCGGTCAAAAATGATTAAAGAGTCATTGTGTTCGTTAATGCCGTACATAATCCCCTCATTGCTGGTTAGCTCAGAGGAGGTAAAAGGAAAAGTGGTTGCCAGGCAGGTGGTATCCATGTTTCGGGTGACCATTAATTTGTCAACACAACTCGGAACAGTGGTTTTAAAGCCGTCCTCCATTTGTAAAGTGGCATGTTTGGAAATAATCAGCAAGGAGCCAAGCGAGGAAACGACTTGCTTTGAGACTTGGTTGAGTTCTTGTAAAGAGTCAGCCGGCACGGTGATGTAAAGACCGAATTGGAAAAACCGCTCGGAGCCTTTGACTAATTGCTCCTGAAGCATTAAAGCATCTTCAAGCTTGGCTTTGGTGTCGGGGTCAATTAACCGGCCTTTTTCAACTGTGGTGGAAATTTCCGCTTCCATTTCGGCAATTTTTCTTCTTAAATCATCAAGTACACCCCGACCCTCAACCGGATAAATGTACATGGCAATATCCAAAGAATGGTCAAAATTAATCAATGAAGATAACCAATTGGCGGAAACAAACCGGGGATAGCCAGCCACAAATAAAGTTCTGAAGTATTTGCTGCCAATTTTAATAAAATCAAAATCAACTTCAATCGCACCTGGAGCAATCACATCTTGAACAGCAACCATGCCTCTACTCAATTCATCAATGCCAGTCAACCCGACTTTTTCCTGCTCTTCTGTTGGTTTTTCTTTTTTCAAAAATGGCAAATTTTTTATGGATGGCAGGCTCATGTAGTTGCCTCCTTAACAAGGCCGTTAATTTCATCACGGATACTTTTTTCCTCTGGACCAGCCTGGCTAATCTCTGCCTCCGGACTTAAAGTTGACTGGACTAGGGGAGCTCGGTACTGTTTAGTACCGACTGTTTGTTGACCAGGGGATTCAGGATTATAGATGTTGAAATAGAGCTTGATTAATTCTTGGGTTTCAAGCTGGCGTCCTTTGATACCCAGCCGGGCAAGTAGCCTTAAAATATGATCGCGCTTGGGATAAAGATTAATTTTGGCACGTTGTAAAATGTAGGCTTTGTCAAAAGGAAGAGTTTTTCTTCTGGGCTTAATGACGGTCGCTGCTGATTTGGCCATACCCAATTCTAAGACACTCATAGGAATGACCAGATAGAATTTTTTATCCAAGACATTGTTTTTTTGGACGGTTTCCTGGATAAATTGACGATATTTGGCAATTTGGCTTTTAATGATTTGCCGTTTTTCTCTTTGATCTGTTTCATCTAAAAGTTTAAGGTAAGCTGAAATATCTTTTTGTTCAGAATGGATCAGAATTTGAATCGAAAAAGACAAAGAATTTAAAAGGCTGGCATAAGCATAAATGGTGGCTTCTTGTTCTTTTTCGGACAATAAATCAAAATTGATGGAAGTGACGGCCAAAACCAGACAGGCACTGCCATCTTTAAGAATGACAATACCGTCTCCGATGTCTTCAACTTCTAAATGAGTTTGGGTACTGGCTCTGATAGCGACTTTGTTAGTATCCATCATTGCTTGACTCTGACTTCAATTGGTTTGATAATCTCGCCTTTGACTTCAAGTTTGATTATATCAAAATCATAACCTTCTTTTTCAGTTTCTATTTCATAAATGTCATTAGGTAAGGGTGTGGCAATCGTAAATTGGCCAAGCTTGTTAGTTCTTAAAGCTCGGACCGGCATACCTTGGCTGTTTCTGATTTCTAAAATAGCGCCTTCAATCATTTCTCCCTTTTTATCCAAAACCATACCCGCCAGAATATTGGGCCGGGTTGGCGGTTCAGGGAAGGGTAATTGAGGACCAGGTTTGGCAGGCACTGCTGCCGGTCGAGGTTTAATGGGTTTAGGAGGAACGACGATGATTTTTTCGGGTTTGGGAAGAATTGGTTTTTCAACTGGCCTGGTTGGTTTTTCTGCCGGTCGAGAAACAAGAGGAATAGGTGGTGCTTGGAAGGTTGGTCGCGAGATAATGGGAATTGGTGCGGTTTGGAAGAGTTTGCTGATTTGCTGCAAAAACTTTTCTTCTTTTTTTTCAATTTGGCTGGGTGTTTTGCCTGAAGGTAAAGTCTGCAGATACTCAGCCAGTTTGGCTTTGTCAGCCGGAGGGATTGGCACTTTGGCAGGGGAAGGTGTTTTGGCAAGGGCGGCAAAAATTTCTGGTTTTTGAGCTTTTTTCTCCCAGATAAATAAAGTCGGCGAAAAAATAGCCTTAAAAAAAGCAAGAACCCAGGTACTTAAAGGTCTTTCGCCAATCGGCATAAAGGCAAAAGCAAAACCAGCAAAAGCGATTAAGGTTACCAGCGGCCACTTGAGAAAGTCAGGAATGGGCAAGCCGTAAATGACTAAAGCCACGACCGTGCCACTGGCCAACCAGCCAAATTGCTTTAAAGTCATCTCGCCTATCAGCCGGAATTCGTAAGAGGCGATATTTTGTGGAACTGGATGTTGCTGAATGGCCATGTTATTAAACTTGCCTTAACAAGATTGTCCGCCAACCGGCGGACTTAAAGGCAGGCTGTCTTTTTATTCTAAACACAAACTTTACTTAATTCAACCATCTCAAAAGTGGTCAAAATAGAGGTAAAATAGAGCAGTGGTGGAAATTTTTGAAGTGATTGTGGTAAGATCTAAGGTAAGATGAAAAATTTATTTATTCCCAAAAAACTTCTTTCTCCTCAAGAAAAAAAAACTGTTTTAGCCTTTTTAAATGGCCTTCAAGAGGAAGGGGGTGGGGAGTTTCTCGAACGACTAGTGCTTTTTGGCTCAAAGGCGAGGGGGGATTCTAAAAAAGATTCGGATATTGATCTTTTGGCTGTAGTTAAAAACAAAAAAGCAGAAGATAAGGTTTATGAGCTTGTTGCCAAGACGCTTTCTCTTTTTGGCGTTTATCTTTCTGTTAAGACTTTTCCTCAGAAAGAATTTGAGAAATTTACTCAACTTAAGACTCCATTTATGGAGAATGTTAATCGAGAAGGAATAGTTTTATGGCCAAAACAGTAGAGGCATTATTGTCGTTAGCTAGGGAAAAACTCTCGGCAGCTGATGGACTAAGCCGAATGGGTTTTTATCGCGATGCAATCTCTCGGGCTTACTACGGGATGTACCATGGCGCTCAGGCTTTGCTTTTAGCCTATGGAAAAAGGGCAATTGGACATGCTGGCACAATTTCTGCTTTTAACCACCATTTTGTTAAGACTGATAAAATTTCTAAGAAGTTTACTAAATGGTTTTCTGCTTTAAAAGAGTCTCGAGAGTTTGCCGATTACGAAGGGTTAAAAAAGTTTACCAAAGGAGATGTTAGGAAAGCTATCAAGGAGGTAGAGGAATTTTTGAAGGAAGTTGAAAAATTAGTGAAAAAATAAACTAAGCCCACTCCACCAGCGGACTTCAGACAAAATAGAGCAATTATTTGACTTGGTGTGATATAATCACCCAAACAGTCCAAAAATTATTCAACTGCCCCAAGGGGCAGTTTTTTAAAGGAAAAAAATGAGTATTAAGGAAAGAGTAGAGAAAATTAAAGATCCTCTTTCGAAAGAAGAAATAGAAAATTTGTTTTTTGGTAACGAAGGAGTATTTACCCATATTCCTCTTGAACGCCTTCAGGAGATAAACGCTTTCGATCATTTAACCCACTTAAAAGATGAACTTATTTCTCCTGAACAAAGTCCTGTTATTGAGAGAGTTTTAAGGTTTGAATCTGTAAAATCCAAGTCATTGGTTAGGAGTACTCTAGATTATGCGGCAAAAGAGAAACTTTTCGGCTTTGATAAGAGACGATGGGAGTTTACTTCAATAACTCCAGAAATGGAGGCAGAACTTGCTGCTAAATTGATGCAGAAGCATCATTTTGATAGATTGATAGAGCGACCGACAAATTCTTTGGTTGGCAATAACCCACTTGCTACCAACAACACCGCGCGGGTTGATATTGTGTTTCAGCTGCGATGGAAGAAAAATGATGTTCAGCACAAGGTTTGGATAGAAAGTGGCCTTTTTGCTCCATATTTTTCCTACGTCTCGTTAAACGCGAAAACTCAAAACTTTGAGGAGAAATTGTGGGGTCTTGGTGATCGTAGCGAAACGATTATGAAATCTCCAGGCGAGATTGGGGAAATTCTAGCTTATGCTTATCTTAAGTCGGAATACGACCCCCAAAAAGAGAACACAGAACTTGGAAAGGCAAAAGAGGAAGGAAAGAGATGGGACGCCGTGGTCATTCCAGTTCCAGCAGGGCCTTCTCTGGAAATGCAGTTGATTCTTCAGCAAATGGCTGCAAGACAGGTTAGTGCAAAACTAGAAGAAATCGAGAGGCGTTTGCGTTAGGAAAAAATTGTTTGGAGAGTGATAGCTTCTTTTTTATTCTTTTTTTCTTCACAGCTCCTGTTCAAGAGAACAAAGTGTATAAAAAAGAGTTTAGTAAAGATAAGGAAAGCCTATAGTTTGACTTTAGATTGGAAAAGTAGTATACTCATCCAAGTTTAGATTCGCAACTTAAAAATTCGCGCAGCACTAGTAGCAAAGTGCTAGGAGGAAGCGAGATGGACGGTTGGAAAGGTAGAATTGACCATTGGCTTGAGAAAGAAAGAGAAAAGAGGGAAAAAGTAGCGGCAAGAGAAACAGAAAAGCAGAAGAGAAGACGGGAAAAGGAGGAGGCAGAAAAACTTACTGAACACCAAAGGCGCTTCCACTGCTGTGTTTGCGGGAAACCCAGTCCTGGACCTTTCATGGGGTTAACTGGAGTTCCCATATCGGACTGGCCAGGCTGGGTCGATGAACCGGGACCGCATTGGCGCATTCCCACAGGGGGACTTAAAAAGTGTTCTCAATGCGGGCAATGGGCTTGCGAAGAACATATTCACAAAGGCATTTGTCAAAACTGTGCCAAGCGGTTGTGTTGAGTTAGATTGAGTATAGCGAATCTAGATAGACCACTGCGTTGACCAAGATGGTCAAAAATCAAGCAGTGGTCTAATTTTTTAAAACGATGAAAACTTGCCAAGAAGAGAGGGAGCTGTGGTAAAATAAACCATATGCCCGGAGATATGAGTCCAGAAATTCCGCAGTCAGCATCAGAAGGAGCTGCCCCAAAAGGCACTATTCCAGAAAAGCCCGTTTCCGAATGGGGAATTAGGGCTGTAGAGAAAAGACTGACAGAACTGAGAGAAATAGAAGGACAAGTTAGAGGCTCTAAAAGAAAAAGGGATATAACGGAAGAAGAGGCGAGTGTTTTATCAGTAGAAACAAGAGCCTTGGTTGATAGAAAAAACAAACTGTATGCCTCTGGGACGAGACAAGCGATAAAGCTTAAAAGCTTGATTCAGGCAGGAAGATATAGGGATTCAGATTACAGGCGATCTGAAAGAAGAGTCGAAGCCGCCTGTGAAAGACTTTTTCCTGACAATCCCGAACTTCAGGAAGAAGTTGAAGAAGCAAATTTGGTCTTAATTAGAGACGCGTACGTCGAATTGGAAGAAAGAATTATTGAAGCGAAGGCAGCCAAAGAGCCTATTACAAGGGAAATGCAGAGATTAATATTGTCGATCGAAACAATGACTCAGGCTGGTGGAACAGGCGGAAATCTTGAAAATGCCCTGCAAATTTTAGGGGAAACACTAAGAACGGAATCAACTTATGACATTTTTATTGGTGCTGAACTTTATCAAGCACCAATTGCACTCCAAGTAGATACATTCCCACCAGGGTGGTTTAAAAAACCGCCAGAATGGTTTGAGGGAGAAACGGAGGATTGGCAAGATCTTATTCGAGCAAGAATCCGGATGGCTAACGCTGCTTTTATTAAAAGAAAAGTGGCCAACATTAATCCTGAGGCTGCTAAGGATAATGAACAACTTTCTTTGACATGGAGAGAGTTTATGCTGATTTATAACATGCCTGGAGTAAGAATGGCATTTGAGAATGTTTTTGAAGAG
>DATLBE010000018.1:0-2711 GCA_035527075.1 Nevskiaceae bacterium
TAACTGGCACTCTTCCTTGCGAAGGCTGCCCGACACGCATTGAATATTTTCTGCCTGGTACTGAACCTAAGTTTCACTGCCAACCTCAAACTCCCACACCTTCTGAGTGATTTGAGGTAAAACCTCTAAAGCTTCAGCTTCACGGGCGTTTTTGGTGATAATCACCAAAACAAACGGTTTGTCAGCAAAAACAATGCCGGCATCAGAATAATTACCGAGCTCAGTGCCGATTTTGTGAGCGACACGAATGTTTTCAGGTACACCAGCTGGAATTCGGTCTTCAAAAGTCGTTTTGGTTAAAAATTCAAGGATTTCATCCCGATGTTCATGATTAACAATGTTACTTTGATAAAGTTTTTGGAAAAAAAGACCCACATCTTTGGGACTAGTTTCAAATTCTTCAAAAGAAGTTTTTGTCATTCCTAAATTATCAATGGTTTGCTGAATTCTTCCTGCTCCTAAAATTTCAACTATTACATTAAAAGCGGTGTTATCTGAATACTGCCCCATGAATCCCGCCAATTGTCGATAAGTATAAACACTACCGGCTTTTTTCCCTTGCAAAGTACCAGCACCGCCTCGCTTGTCAACTTCTTTGAGGGTATACTGCGTTTCAAGTGTCAAGTTTCCTTCCTCTGTCTCCTGATAAAGAGCCAACATCACCGGCAATTTCATCAGCGATGCAGCCGGAAAAATTTCTTCTTGATAAACACCATATTCATGGCCATCATTCAACCGATAAACATAAACTCCATAAACGCCTCGTAAATTTTTAGTTAAATTCTCAATTTCTTCCAGGACGGGTGTCGGATCAAAAATATCTTTCTTGGAAACATTGGAAATAATAAGTGGCGAGGTTAATTTTTGCCAAAAATTGGCGGCTTCGGCCTTAAAATAAAAAACTAGACTAGCTAAAACCGTCAAAAGAAAAATGCCAACAATCAACCAACGGTCGGCAGGCCTAAAAGGTTTTTTCTTTTTAGGTTTTTTAATTGGCTTTAAAGGAAATTTTTCGTCTTCAATTTTTTCTGGAGCCATAATTAACAAGTGGTGTGAATCAATACATTTACTCTTTTTTTCTCAGCCAACAGCTTGTGGTATTCTTTGGGAACTTTTGGTGTTAAAACCACTCGCAACTCAACACCTTGTTGACTGACTTTATCTTTAAATTCTTCGCCAACTTTTAAAACCCCATTCCAACCATTGGCAATTAAAATAATTTCCGGATTTTCAGACAAAAGCTTTTTTTGCTCCCAATCACCAATTCGATGAGTGGTGCTAAAAAGGTTTCTTAATTTCGCACTATCCCGCTTCATCACTTCATCACCGACAATTAAAACTTGATGATAATTTTGGCCGTCAACTTTGACTTTTCCCCAAGATACTTTATCAATTTTTGGCATATTTGAAACTCTTTGTTTAATTTATTTAAATCTTTAATTCCTCGGCTACTTTTGGATCCAGATTCGAAGTGACCAAATTTCTAATTTCTTCTGGTTTCACCCATTTAATTTCCTCACCCTCCCATGGCTCTTTTGTTCCACTCACCGCTTTTGATTCTTTTAATTGGCGAAAATGATAAACAACAGTGACAGGAAACTCAGGATGCATTCTTAAAGAAATTTCCCCTTCAGCCTCTATCTTATAGCCTGTTTCTGCTAAAACCTCTCGTTCCACACACTCTTTCCTTGACTCATTATATCTTTGTTTGCCACCAGGAAAGGCCCAAATAAGAATTTCTTCGGCCTTACCTCTTTCCGCCTTTTTTCTTTTGATCACCAAAACTTCCCCTTTAGAATTAAGAACAATCCCTAAATTGATAAATGACCGGCTTTCTTTTTCTACCACGGCTTCTTTTGACTTCAAGTGTGGTGATAAACCCCTGACACTTTTATTTTAAATCTTTTGGCTGCTTTTTCAAAATCAACGCCAATTTGGCCCAAATAATTTAGGTCTTTGAATTTCCATTTCTTAAACTGGGGTAAAAGCTGGGGATAATGTTTTGATAAAACCTTAATTAAGTTTGTCCAATTTTCTCCGCGAGTGTTTAAAGTTTCTGCCATAGCCGAATCAAGATATTGATGGGTGGCTCTAAAAATCTCATCAAAATCAGTAAAGTATGGCAGAATTGGGCCAACATGAATATAAGTTTTAATGCCAGCTTGATGAAGTTTTTTTAAAGCCTTGACTCTTTCTCCCGGACTAGCCGCCAACGGTTGAAAAATTCTCGTTGCCTTTTCATTCATAGTGATAAAGCTCATACCTACCTCGATTTCTTTGAATTTTTTAAATAAATCAATATCTCTGGTAACCAATTTTGATTGAGTGAGAATGGCAATTGGAAAAGAAAATTGAGACAAAATCTCAAGGCACTGACGGGTGATTTTGTATTTTGCCTCAACGGGCTGATAAGAATCACAAACTGAAGAAAGAAAAATGGTGGGTTTGGCTTTTAATCTTTTAATGTCTTTTATCAAAACCTCCGGAGCATTGACTTTAATATCGACAAATGAACCCCACTCTTCCTTATCATGGCCAGTATAGCGCTTCATAAACCGGGCATAACAATTAGAGACAGCAACAAAATTTGCTGTATAAGAATGATCCTTTCTAACAGAAAGATTAAAAACTGGCCCATTATACCTTTCCTTTTCAAGCAATCTTATTGGCACAATCGCGAATTTATTGCCAACAATAACTCCGTATAAATT
>DATLBE010000019.1:0-21406 GCA_035527075.1 Nevskiaceae bacterium
GCGACCGATGCAGTTGAGATTTACACCCAGCCAGAAAAACTAAATGAGACTAGGGAAAAAATCAAAGATGCCGGCTTTCGGGTGTCTGAGGCGGAACTGGTAATGCAGCCTAAGGTTGTAGTGGAGATAAAAGAGAAGAAAAAAGCCGCCAAAATTATCAAATTGATGAAATGGTTAGAAGATCATGACGATGTTCAAAAAGTTTATGCCAACTTTGATATTTCTGAAGGTGTTTTTTAAAACTCATGTTTAACAAAATTACAATTACCAAAAGACAGAAATTTGTTGCAAGCACTCTCATTTTGTCAACAGGCTTGTTGATCGTTCAGTTGGCCAATATTTCTTGGCGTTATCAAGCGATTGCTATTTTGGTATTGTTGACTTATTTTTTGTCCGGTTGGTCTTTGCGCGAGGGTTTAAGTGGTATTGAGTGGCTAACAGTTTTAATTCTCCCGGTTTTATTCACGGCCGGCATCGGCCTTTTTTATTTCTTAATCCCAGCAAGATGGCTAACGCGGTTGCCGGTGATTGCTCTGTATGGTTTGGGGTTCTACGCTTTAATGCTTATTGAGAATATTTTTTCCGTGGCTGCCATCCGAACAATCCAGCTGCTTCGTTCTGCTCAAACAGTTGGCTTTTTGTTGACCTTGATGACTTCTTTTTTTCTTTTTGATACGGTTCTATCTTATCGCTTTGGGCCTTGGCTTAATTTTTTTCTAGTCTTTTTGGCCAGTTTTCCTTTAGTTTTGCAAGGTCTTTGGTATATTAACTTGGAAGAAAAAATTAGCAAAAAGATCTGGCTTTACACCACGGTTTTATCATTGGTTTTGGCCGAGTTTGGTTTGGCTTTTTCTTTTTGGCCAGTCAATGTGGCTGTGGGCTCGTTGGCTTTAACCACCGTAGCTTATTTGACTTTAGGATTAACCCAGCACAAGTTAGGTGAGAGGCTTTTCCCCAAAACAATTAGAGAATATTTGATCAGTGGCATTTTGGTTTTACTGATTATTTTTTTAACCACTCGCTGGGGTGGCTAGGGGAGCCGTACCCTATAATAACACGAAGCCTTTTCACGAAAATTATAGGATAGTTTTCACGCTTGTTCACTTTTGGCGGAAAATTGCTAAAGAAAGTCTTTGATTGCTAAGTCTCGGGTTGCTAGTGTCTGGTGCGTAGAGCTTCTCTCTCCGCCTTCGGGTGTCCCTATTTTTTAATCATTTAGGTTTGGAAATTATAAAAAAGGCCGTAAAATAGGTCTTTTCTGGACGTCAGCGTTGATACATTTTGATATAGTTGACCTTGGGGATTGTGGATAAGTTCAAGGGAGTCTACTTGGTGCTTTAGAAGCAGGGAAAGGGTGCAAACGGCAGCCAAAGAACTTCAAGGGTTGTCCCAGGCCTTTCTCACTACCCCCCAGAGAAGTGAACACCAATAATAAATGATAGAGGATAAACACTCTCCTTTTTCTGTTGTGACGCACAATGTATCTTTTGCGACGACACGAAAAGCTCTTGGGAGGAGTGGTTAAATCAGCAAGCTTTGGTTACTTTCAAGACTTTTTATTTTTAAAAATCGTTTATTTTTCATTTTTTTTATTCATTTAATTCTCCGATTTGCTGGTTTAGTTAAAATATTATTTTTTTAAACAAAACCCGAAAAGTGGTTTAACTCCTCCCCTACTATAGGATATGTTTCTTAAAAAAATCTTGTCAAAATATCAAATTAGATGACTAACTAATCATCTTCATTTTAAAACAGGCCTTAGAGGACTTCTGATAGCCTGGTTAGGTTCAAAGTTTGTAGGTTACTGAGATAATGTCTTGGGGTTGGCAGTCAAAAATTTGCGAAAGTTCTTTTTGCAGTTCAGGCCATTTGATTACTTGTGCGCTGGGTATTTTTCCTTTTTCTGTTTGTCGGTTAGTTAACGGAAGTTGGTCAAACTCTTCTGTTTCAATTTCTCCGTTTTTTCTTTGGATTTCAATGACAATATTTTTTGGAAGTTTTTGTCTTTGGTTATTTAAAGAATTTTCTTGTTCTGGGCTTGACACTTAGTAAACCCTTAAAAATTATACAATACTTGTCAAATTTTGAAAAGCGCCCCCCCTTTTGATGTCGCACAATGTTGACACTTCGCTCCACTCGGTGTAAACTATTTGTTAATGCCCGAAGAAAAAGAAAAATTACCAAGAACAGAACTGGATCGGTTGATTGAAGAATATTTAGAAAGCCTCGAGATTGAACGCAACTGCTCTCCCCTAACCATCCGTAATTATCGTCATTATCTAGGCCGTTTTTGTTTATGGTTTAAAAAAAGAAATCCCAAGGCTAAGCCAAGCTCAATTAATTTAGAAAATATTAAGAAATATAGGGTATTTTTAGCCCGATTTATCACGCCAAACGGAGCGCCATTGGCGCGTAGCACTCAAGCCTACTATGTGATAGCTTTGCGGTCTTTTTTAAGATGGCTAATTAGGCACGATTACAAAACACTGGCGCCGGAAAAAATTGACTTACCCAAGACTGAAAGCCGGTCATTAAAGTTCCTAAACACTGAACAAATTGAGCGACTGTTGGCTCAACCTCAAGGATTAAGAGACAAAGCCATTTTGGAACTTCTTTTTTCCACTGGCCTGCGGGTAGCAGAATTGGTTAGTCTTAATCGTGACCAAATTAATTTGAAAAGACGAGAATTTGGTGTGATTGGCAAAGGTGGTCAAGCTCGAGTGGTTTTTTTGTCTTCCCGAGCTGCCAAGTGGTTGGAAAAATATCTTAATTCTCGGGCCGACAATTGGCAACCGTTGTTTATTCGCTATGCCGGCAAAGTTGATGAAACAGGCAAAGGTGATAAGATGCGCTTAACCGTCCGTTCGGTTCAAAGAATTGTTGAAAAGTATGGCAAAAAGGCAAGACTGCCAGTTGAAATTACTCCTCATGTAATAAGACATTGTCTTTCACCAGAAACTAGAATCTTTACTGACAATGGCTTGGTTAGTGCAAAAGATCTTTATAAATTTAGAAGACAAAGGGTTTTTAGTTTAAAAAATTCAGATTTTCGTTTTGTTTTTAACCAAGTAATAGGACAAGAAAGACACGGTGTTTCAAGGCTTATTTCAATATGGGCAGATGGCTATGAGATTAAAATTTCTCCAAACCATAGACTTTTTACTCTTGGTGAAGACGGGATTAAAGAGATTAAGGCTGGAGATATTAAATTAAATGATTGGCTTTTAGGGGTTAGAAAGATAAATTTTAGAGGAAAAGAAAATTTGGATCCCAAGCTTTGGCGATTAATTGGGTATGTTCTTGGAGACGGAACTATTTCTGAAAGAAGAAGAGGTGTTTTAATCCACGATAAAAATCAAGAATTTTTAGTTTTTTATCAGAAGCTATTTGCTAATCTTTTTGGCAAAAAACCAAAAATAGTTAAGGAAAAAGATAGAAATTCTTTTCGATTAAATATATATTCAGTAGACTTTGTTCGGTTTTTAAGAAGGATAGGATTGACAGAGAAAAGCTCTCTCAAAAGAGTTCCGTCGTTATTGTTTAAATGTAGCTTGCAAGAGAAAGCTGCTTTTATTGCTGGTTTTTATGATGCTGAAGGGAATGATGGGAGTGACCCCAGAATATTTTCTTCAAGTTTTGAGCTTTTAAAGGACATTCAGATGCTATTTTTGTTTTTTGGTATTGATAGTCATTTGTATAGGAGAGAAAGAAAAGTTAAATTGCCGTTTGGGAAAATAATCGATCACACTATTTTCCGTCTTCAAATTCTTCATCGTCCTGATCAAATTCTTTTTGAAAAAGAAATAAAAACTTTAAAAAGAGTAAAAATTAAGAACCATTTTCAAGGAAATAAGGTTCCTGCGGGTCTAATTTTAAGAAAAATTGTTGATCAGACAGATAAACAAGCTATTCACTGGTCTGATCAATTGGCCAAAAATTTTGGTATTAAACATAGGGCAAGATATTTAGGTAAGATTTGTCCATCCCAGGGTACTCTAAGGAAAATGGTTGCTCAACTCAAAAGGTTTAATTTTAGTAATCACCTAGTAGAATATCTTGATAATTTGAGTAAAAGTGATTTTTTAAAATGGCTGAGAGTTAAAAAAGTGGAAAAAATTGATTATCGGGATATTGTTTACGATTTCACTGTTGAAGAAACTCAAAATTTAGTAACCGATGGTTTTATTTCTCACAATTCTTTTGCCACTGACCTTTTAATAGCTGGAGCTGATATTCGTAGTGTCCAAGAGATGTTGGGACACAAAAACATCGCCACCACCCAAATCTACACCCACATCACCAACAAACAACTGCGAGCAGTCCACGAAGCCTTTCATGGTAAGGGAAAGTAGAAGCTTAATCCTCAATAATTGTGTGAGTTTTTCTTAATGCGGACAGAAAATTATCATAAATTTCCCGGCGGGCTTCTTCAACGCGCTCTTCGGTGATGACCTTGCCATCTAGATCGATTTGACCAGCCTTGATTGGGTGACCAAGTTCTTCTAGGGTATCAAAAGTGGTTTGGCTAAGTTCCTGAGCTATTGCTTGGGCTTCGGGGTGCGTCATACGTTCTTTGCTCATAAGGTTCCACCTCCTTTTTTAGCAGCGCCATCTCTGACGCTTTTGTCTGAAGCGTCATCATATTTGCCGTTCCAAGTTTTATGTTGGCCTTCTTTTGAGACTTTATCGACTAGTTCAATTTCTTCTCTTAAGCCGGGAACAAATTCATATTTTTTAAGCTCGTTTACTGTCACCCAAGCATATTCTATCAATTCATCTGAAAGCTTTACTTTTCCTGAATCATAATCACAATAAAGACTAATAATGATAGTGGGGATATTATCTGAACGAATATAAGTAAGGCTTAAAAGATATTTGATGTTTTTCACCTTAAGATTAACCTCTTCTTCTATTTCTCGATGAAGAAGTTTTTCTAAAACAGAGAGTTTTACTTTTTCAAGCAGGTGACGGCGGCGACTTTGTCATCGGATTTGGAAAAGCGCATTAAAATCACCCCTTGAGTGTCCCGCCCGAGGCGGGGAATATTTTTCAAAGGCAATTTGATGACTTGGGCTTTTTTGCTGGTTAAAATTATCTGTTTGATTTCATGATTGACCAATTGGCAGGTGACAACTTTACCTGATTTTTGTGTGACGTTAGCCACTTTGACGCCAATGCCGCCTCTTTTTTGGAGTGGGTATTGAGTCAGTTTGGTTCTTTTTCCTAAGCCATTTTTCATCACCACCAAAACATCGCGGAAGAACTTTCGTCGTCTGTCTTTGGGTCTTACCTGACGAGCCGGGAAAGCCTCCATGGTGACAACATAGTCGTCTTTTTTAAGTTTGATGCCCCTCACTCCTCTGGTGTCTCGCCCCATTGGCCTGACGTTGGCTTCTTTAAACCGAATTGATTTTCCATGACGCGTGACCAATAAGACATGATCTTGACCAGTGGTTTGTTTGACCCAACAAAGCTTATCTTGCTTGTCAAGTTTGATGGCAATCAGCCCAGAACTGCGGATATTGGCAAATTTTTTAATATTTGTTTTTTTGACCACACCCTTTTTGGTGGCCATTAAAAGGTGATGCTTTTTTTGTTCACTAGCTGTGGCTAGAACAGACTGGATGATTTCGTCTTGGTCAATATTGATAAGGTTAATGACTGCTGAGCCTTTTGCTTGCCTTAAACCTTCAGGAATGTCCCAGACTTTGGTGGCAAAAACCCGGCCTTTGTTAGTGAAGAACAAAATATTATCATGAGTATTGGTGGTAAAAAAACGAGAAATTTCGTCTGTTTCTTTAGTTCTCATGCCAGTTACGCCCTTACCACCTCTTCTTTGGGAACGATAGGTGTCTACTGGCAGACGCTTGATGTAACCACCCTTGGTTAAGATAACCAAACACTTTTCTTTAGGAACAAGGTCTTCTTCACGGAATTCGCCTAAAGGCTGGTTGTAAACTTTGGTTCGTCGTTCATCACCGTAATTTTTCTTAAGCTCAACTAGCTCTTTTTTGATTAGGTTAAGAATTTTTTTAGGTGTGACTAAAAGATCGGTAAGATGCTCAATTTTTTTGCCAAGCTCCTTGTATTCATCCTCAATTTTTTTTCGCTCCAAGGCTGCTAAGCGACGCAGTTGCATTTCCAAAATGGCATTGGCTTGAATTTCAGTGAGTTCAAACTTTTTCATCAGGTTAGTCCGAGCCGTATCAACAGTGGCTGATTTTCTAATGGTAGTAATGACTGCATCAAGATTATCTAAAGCAATTTTTAATCCTTCGAGAATATGAGCTCGTCTTTTGGCTTCTTGAAGTTCAAAAACAGTCCGTTTAACCACTACTTGCTGGCGGTGCTTAATAAATTCAGTTAAAATTTGTTTCAAGTTAAGAGTTCGGGGAACACCATTGACTAAAGCGACCATATTAAAAGGATAACTGGTGCGCATCGGTGTGTGTTTGTAAAGATTATTGAGGATGGCTTTTGGTTTGGCGGTTTTTTTCAATTCGATAACTACCTGGAGACCATGACGGTCAGACTCATCGCGAAGATCAGCTATTCCGTTAATTTTTTTATCTTTGACTAAGCGAGCAATTTTCTCCACCAACCTTGCCTTGTTAACTTGGTAAGGGATTTCATTAATAACAATTTGAAATTTGCCTCCCTTGGTTTCCTCAATTTTGGCTTTGGCCTGCATGATTACTTTACCTCGACCAGTGCTGTAAGCTTGGATAATATCCTGTTTATTGTAAATTGTTGCTCCGGTCGGAAAATCTGGCCCCTTAATAAAATGTATCAAATCTTCGATAATCACCTCAGAGGCAAAAGACATCCTGAGGGCGGTTGTGCCCAAATCTTCCTCATCAAGATCAATTTTTTTGATTTCTAATTGGGGTTCAACCACAACCCCTTTTTCGATCATAAAAACCAAAGCATCGACTACCTCATTTAAATTGTGGGGCGGAATTTTGGTGGCCATACCTACAGCAATTCCGTCTGAACCCATGAGCAGAAGGTTAGGGATTTTCGCTGGCAAGAAGACTGGCTCTTTTAAACTGGAGTCAAAATTGTCTCGAAAATCAACTGTTTCCTTGTCTAAATCAGCTAACAGTTCTTGAGCGATGGCAGACAAGCGAGCTTCGGTGTACCTCATGGCCGCCGGGGAATCACCGTCAATCGAGCCAAAGTTACCTTGACCGTCAATTAAAGGATATCTCATGGCAAAATCTTGAGCCAAACGGGCTAAAGCGTCATAAAGGGCTAAATCGCCGTGAGGATGATATTTTCCCATACAGTCGCCCACGATTTTAGCGCTTTTGGTGTATTTAGCCTTATGAGTTAAACCCAGTCCGTGCATTGCATAAAAAATTCGGCGGTGGACTGGCTTTAGGCCGTCACGGACATCAGGTAAAGCCCGAGCGACAATGACGCTCATGGCGTAATCTAAATAAGAAGCTTTAACTTCTTCAGTAATATCAACGGGTTTGACGCGACCGATATTTTTACTCATTTTTACTTTCTAGTGGAGTCTGATTTTGCGGAGTGGAATTTTTCCTGGTAGTGTTTGATGGCTTTTTTAATCATTTCCCAAGCTACTTCTCTACTACTCCACCCCTCGATTTTTATCTTTTTCTCTAGTTGGAGCTCAGAGTAGTTTTCCCAAAAATTTTTAATTTCTTTTTTATAATGAGCAGGTAAATCAGCCAGCTCTTTAATTTCCTCAAATCGGGGGTCATGGCAAGGAACGGCAATGATTTTATTATCTTGTTTTCCTGAGTCTATCAGTCTTAAAGCGCCAATTGGCCGGCAAGCTAAAACACAGCCAGGAAAAGTGGGGAATGTGGAGAAAACCATGACATCCAAAGGATCATTATCATCTTCCCAAGTTCCAGGAATGATACCATATTCGGTAGGATAAAAGACAGCTTCATAAAGCACTCTGTCTAATCGAAAAGCATTAAATTTTTTATCGTATTCGTACTTGTTAGTTGAACCCTTAGGAATTTCAACTAAACAATTAACCACTCTAGGTGGTTTTGGACCAGCCGGTATTTGATGAAAAAGGTTGTTTTGGTTCATTTTAAATGTCAAGCGTTGCCATTTTCGCATGAGTTTGGATAAACCGCTTTCGCGGGGGCACCTCCGCGCCCATAAGCATGGTAAAAACCTGATCCGCTTTTTGAGCGTCATCAACGGCCACTTTTTTTAAAATTCTTTGTGTCGGATTCATCGTTGTTTCCCAGAGTTGTTCCGGGTTCATTTCGCCTAAACCTTTATATCTTTGGATGGTAAAATTTTTCAGTTCGGCGGTGATTTTTTCTTTTTCTTCATCATCATAAACATAATTAACCTGTTTGCCGCTTTGAATTTTGTAAAGTGGTGGTTGGGCAATATAAAGATAGCCGCCTTCGATGACCAGCGGCAAATGGCGGTAAAAAAAGGTTAAAAGCAAGGTAGCGATGTGCTCGCCGTCGACATCAGCATCAGTCATGATAATCACCCGGTGGTAGCGAAGCTTTTTCGGATTAGTCGTCTCCCCTATTCCCATTCCCAAAGCGATAACCAAGTTTTTTAAATCTTCAAAGTTGATAATTTTATCCAAGTGAGCTCTTTCGGTGTTGAGGATTTTACCACCTAGTGGCAAAATCGCTTGAAAACGACGGTCTCTTCCTTGTTTGGCGCTGCCGCCAGCGCTGTCACCTTCAACAATAAAGAGTTCAGAAAGGGTTGGATCTTTTTCTTGGCAATCAGCCAATTTCCCAGGCAAACTCAAACCTGTTAATTCCCCTTTTCTGATGACGGCTTCTTTGGCGGCGCGGGCGGCTAGTCTTGCTCTGGCTGCCAAAGCGATTTTTTCAACGATTCTCCTGGCATCACTTGGGTGCTCTTCAAAGTAGGTATCTAACCCTTCTTTAACGACCGTAGCTACCAAGCCTTGGGCTTCGGGATTATTTAGTTTCGCTTTAGTTTGGGATTCAAACTGGATTGTATCAGTTGGGATTCTAACAGCAATCACGGCCGTCAACCCTTCTTTAGTGTCTTCACCGGTAAAACCATTACTGTTTTTGATGGCCCCAGTCTTTTTAGCGTAATCATTAATGGCTCGTGTTAAAGCCATCCGAAAACCAGTCAGATGAGTACCACCGTCTTTGGTGTTGATGACATTAACAAAAGAGTGGATATTTTCTGAAAAAGTGTCAGTGTATTGAATGGCTACCTCAACAGTCATGCTGTCTACATTGCCGGTAATATAAATAGGTGAATTGAGTTCTTTTTTGCCACGATTAAGATGAATGGCTAAAGAGCGGATGCCCCCCTCAAAATAGAAATGTTTTTCGATTTTATTTTTTTTATCTTGAAAATGAAACTTGAGACCAGGAATCAGATAAGCTCTTTCTCTGATTGATTGCTCGATGATTTGTCCGCTAAAATCAATGCCTTTAAAAACTTTTTTGTCTGGTAAAAAGCAGGTTACGGTGCCTGTTTTGCGGGTTTTGCCAACTATTTTTACCTTGGTGATTGGTTTGCCTCTTTTGTATTCTTGGCAAAAGATTTTACCATCCCGATGGACATTTACTTTAAGCCAGGAGGACAAAGCGTTAACAACTGATGAGCCTACGCCGTGCAAGCCCCCGGAGACTTTATAAGTTTTATCATCAAACTTAGCGCCAGCGTGAAGTTTAGTCATGGTTACCTCCAGAGCCGAGAGACCAGAGCGATGTTTGCCAACCGGAATGCCTCGGCCGTCATCTTCAACTTGAGCAGTGCCGTTTTCATTTAGGGTGACTCGAATATTTTTGGCAAACCCGGCCAAAGATTCGTCAACCGAATTGTCAATGATTTCCGTGAGCAGATGATGAAGACCTTTACTATCAGTTGACCCGATAAACATACCGGGACGTTTTCTGACTGGCTCTAAACCCTCAAGAATTTTTATTTGCGCGGCGGTGTATTCAGAAGAAGCGTTTTTCACCATTTAATTATACTTCATTTTGTTTCTTGACACAAGGTGTGTAGGCGAGAAAAAGATTGCTAATGGTTAGAATTGGGTTGGTATTGGCTTGGAGCATTTCTAAGGCTTTTTGGCTGGCTCGGAGGTTTTTAATAAAAGAGACAGACGGTTTTTTAAGCATCAACTGACGCCAGGCCAAAAGCTGAATTTGGGTAAATTGGATTGCTTGTTCCCTGTTTCGAGCATAAGCAGCCGCTAATTTTAACCGCTCCCCCACTCCACTTTTTAAAATCCTGGCGATTAATTGTTGGCGAGACTCTATTTCGGTTTTTTCAGATTGGATTTGAGGCAAGGAGCCTAGTTTGATAATCTGGCAGCGAGAGGCAACGGTGGGTAAAAGCAGATTGGGATTGCTGGTTTCAAGAATGATAAGGCTTCTGGCAGGTGGTTCTTCCAAAGTTTTTAAAAAAGAGTTTTGGGCTGCCACTGTTAGTTTTTCAGCTTGACAGATAAGAGCGATTTTAATTAAAGATTGATAAGGTTTTAAAGCCAATTTTGATTTTAATGCCCGGACTTGGTCAATCCCGATGGAATTATTACCTTTGATTACCATTAGGTCTGGGTGATAATCAGCTAAGTTTGAGCCTAAAGACTCTTTGACGATTTTGTTGACTGCTTTTTGACGCTGTTGGCTGGTGCCGCCAACAATTAACTTTGCATGAACCATTTTCTGTTGACATTTTATCATAGGAATATAATAATGGTAAGTTGTATGGCTGCCCAAAATATTGTCGATCTTCTAACCTCTCAGGGTGTTTTGAACGCTGAACAAATAGAGAAAGTTAAACTTGAACAGGCCAATACGGGTAAGTCGTTTAAAGAAATTATTACTGAAAAAAATTACGCTTCTGAAGAACAGGTTGCCCAGGCTGAGGCTAAACTGAGAAATATTCCTTTTGTTGACTTGGCTGAAGCGGCAATTTCACCACAAGCCCTAAATCTGCTGCCTCAGTCAGTAGCAGAAAGATTTATTGTTTTGCCAACTGACTACAGCAAAGAGACCAATGAACTTTCCGTGGCGATGGCCAACCCCCTTGACTTAAATGATATTGAGTTTATTGGCAGAAAAACAGGTG
This sequence comes from Nevskiaceae bacterium, assembly GCA_035527075.1. GTDB lineage: Bacteria > Patescibacteriota > Microgenomatia > PFEM01 > PFEM01 > DATLBE01. The sequence goes on from DATLBE010000019.1 coordinate 11,083, forward strand.
CCAAAATTAAACCGTTGATGGCTACCTCCACCAAGATTAAAAAAGCCATTGACATCCATTATGCCCGAGGCCTGGGGGTTGAAGTAAAAGCGGTTTTGGAAGAGTCGGTTGAACCTAAAAAAATGGCGGCGGTGGATATTGCCAAGCTTGGTGAGGTAATCAGAGAAGCACCAGTGGCCAAGGTCGTTTCCACTATTTTGGAGTTTGCCATTAAAGCCAGAGCTTCTGATGTCCATATTGAACCTTTGGAAGAGAAAACCCGAGTTCGTTATCGGATTGACGGTATCTTGCAGGAAAAGTTAATTTTGCCCAAAAAAATTCATGAGGCAGTGATTTCCCGAATTAAGATTTTATCAGGCCTGAAGATTGATGAAAAACGAGTGCCCCAAGACGGTCGTTTTAGTTTTAAAGCGGCTGGTCAGGAGATAGATTTAAGGGTTTCTTCTTTACCTTCAGTTCATGGCGAAAAAATCGTCATGAGGTTGCTTAAAAAAACCGGTGGTGTTCCTGATTTGCCTGAGTTGGGTTTGCGAGGCAGAGCTTTGAAAAATCTTGAAGATACGATTTTAAGACCGCACGGGATTATTATTGTTTGTGGGCCCACTGGTTCAGGAAAAACAACCACCCTTTATTCTGTTTTAGCCAAAATCAATACTTCTAAAGTAAACATTATTACCCTTGAGGATCCGGTTGAGTATCAAATTCAGGGGGTTAATCAAGTTCAAGTTAACCCAGCGGCAGGTTTAACTTTTGCCTCAGGGATGAGAAGTTTTTTAAGACAAGATCCCAATATTATTATGGTTGGTGAGATTCGCGATAACGAGACGACCGGTTTAGCTATCCAGGCCTCTTTAACTGGCCACTTAGTTTTTTCAACTCTCCATACGAACAATTCTGCCCAAGCCATTCCCCGTTTGTTAGACCTGGGAGCAGAACCATTTTTATTAGCTTCTTCAATCACTTGTATTGTCGCTCAGAGAATTTGCCGTCGAGTTTGCCCAGATTGTAAAGAAGAATATAAACCTGAACCAAAAGTAGTTGAGGATATTAAAGAAACTTTGGGTAAACTTTTAGCTGACAAAAAAGAAATTAAATTAACTCGAGGTAAAAAATGTAATAATTGTAATAGTACTGGTTATTTAGGCCGAGTTGGTATTTTTGAGGTTTTGCCCATCACCGAAAAAGTGGCTCGCCTAATTTTAGAACGAGCGCCAGCTGGTGATATCGAAAAACAGGCTTTGGTTGAAGGGATGATTACCATGAAGCAAGACGGTTATTTGAAGGCTGTTGAAGGTGCCACCACTCTAGAGGAGATTTTACGAGTGGCTCAAGACTAGCCAGAAAGGAAAAAATGAAAATCGAGGAACTTTTGGAAATTACTTTAAACCGCAAGGCGTTTGATTTACATTTAATTCCCGGGATTCTACCTACGATTAGAGTCAACGGTGATTTGGTGCCCATTACTGACAAGGAGGTTTTAACTCCCGAAATAACCCAGCAATTAATTTTTTCCTTAATTAGTGATGAGCAGAAAGAGTTTTTGATGGTCAACAAAGAATTAGATTTTGCTTTTGATTATGGCGAGGAAGCTCGTTTTCGAGCCAACGCCTATTTCCAAAAAGGCAAACTCGCTGCCGCCTTGCGTTTATTGCCTGCCAAAGTCCCCACCATCGAAGAATTGAAATTGCCCAAGATTTGTCATCAGTTTACCAAGTTAAAACAAGGATTCATTTTAGTTACCGGACCTACCAGTCATGGTAAGACAACGACAATTGCTTCAATGATTGAAGAAATTAATCAAACTCGGCCGGTTCATATTGTTACCATCGAGGATCCGATTGAATACGTTTTTACTCATAAAAAAAGCATCGTTTCTCAAAGAGAGATTAAAAATGACACTCACTCTTGGGAAATTGCCCTTCGTTCTTGTCTCCGGGAAGACCCGGATGTAGTAGTTGTCGGTGAAATGAGAGATTATGAAACCATTTCTGCCGCTTTGACCATTGCTGAAACCGGCCACTTGGTTTTTACTACCTTGCACACTAATTCTGCGGCTCAATCGATTGACCGCATTGTTAGTGTTTTTCCTGAGTCTCAACAGGCCCAAGTGATGATGCAGCTTTCAGCAACCTTGGAGGCAATTTTGTCAGAGAGATTAATACCAGCTTTGGCAGGAGGCGTGGTGCCAGCCATGGAAGTTTTAGTGGCGACACCGGCGGTGAAAAACACCATCAGGGAAGGCAACACCCACTTAATTGATAATATTATCCAAACTTCAGTCGAGTTGGGGATGAAAACTTTAGAGATGGATTTGGCCAGATTGGTTAAAAGCGGTGAAATTAATCTGGAGATAGCCAAATCATTTGCTTTTCGGCCGCAAGGATTGATGAGGTTGTTGAGAGGGAAGTAAAAAAATGGAAAAGTTTGACTACAAAGCGAAAAACAAAGACGGCCAAACAAAAAAAGGAGTTGTTGAGGCCCGAAACCAAAAGCAGGCTGCCAATGTGCTTCGGGAAAGAGGTTTTTGGGTGATTTCTATCAAACCCAAGGGACAAGGAGCGTTTGCTGAGCTTAAAGGAGGTTTTTTTAAACGGGTTAAAGAGACTGATAAAGTTAATTTTACCCGCCAGTTGGCGACCATGATTAAAGCTGGTCTGCCCATTACTGACGCTTTGTCTATTCTTGAATACCAGTCTAACCCAGCTATGGGAGCGGTGGTCGGTGAAATTTTGCGAGAGATAGAAGGCGGTGGAAGCTTGACGGCAGCCCTAGAAAAACAACCGAACGTTTTCGATCAGATTTACATTGCCTTAGTCCGAGCCGGTGAAGCAGCCGGTGTTTTGGATGAAGTTTTGGAACGTTTGGCTGATAACTTGGAAAAACAAAGGGAGTTTAATAACAAGATTAAGGGAGCCATGCTTTATCCCGCGATTGTGACTTTTGGCATGATTGCCGTCGCCGCCGTCATGGTTATCTTTGTCATTCCCCAAATGACCTCGATTTATGAAGAATTTCAGGCAGATTTGCCAGCGGCAACAAAAATGCTTATGAAAATTTCAGAACTGGCTACTTCCTTTTGGTGGTTGGGTTTATTGATGATTATCGGTTTGGTAATTGGCGGTCGGGTTTTGGCAAAAAAACCTGAGTTTAGGCAATATTGGGATCAATTTCTCTTTAGAGTGCCGTTGCTGGGCAAGCTCCGGCGGAATGTTTTGCTAACCGAGTTTGCTCGGACTTTGGGACTTTTGATTGGTTCAGGTGTTTTGGTGGTTGAGGCGTTGAGTATTGTCCAGCGTTCGTTGAAGAGTTCAATTTTTCTTAATGCTGTCAAAAACGCCAGCAAAGATGTCGAAAGAGGATTGCCTTTGGCAACGGCTTTAGCCAGAACCGAAGTTTTTCCGCCACTGATGTCCCAAATGATTGCCGTTGGTGAAGAAACAGGCAAAATCGATGATATTCTCGTCAAAGTTGCTTCTTATTTTCAACAAGAAGCAGACACTATGGTTAAAGGCTTGACAACGGCGCTAGAGCCCATTATTCTGGTTGTGATGGGTGTTGGTGTCGCTTTTTTGATGATATCTATTATTATGCCTATTTACAGTCTAACGAGTCAATTCTAATTTTGACATTTTAATTTCAGAAAGGAGGTGAAAAAATGAGAAAAAACAAAGGTTTTACGATGATTGAGTTGCTGATTGTTATTGCCGTGATTGGGATTTTGGCCGTAGCTGTTTTGGCCGCCATTAACCCAATTGAGCAAATAAACCGAGGTAGAGATACTGGGAGCCGTTCTGATGCAGAACAACTTATAGGCGGGGTTGATCGGTTCTATGCCACAAAGGGATATTATCCTTGGCAGAGCTCAGCTGATGATGAAACTAACGCTACTGTGATGAATAGCATGACTAATACTAAAACCCTTAATGATACGGTTATCAATGAACTTGTTACCTCCACTGGTGAGTTGAAAGAAGCATTTAGATCGAGAATTATGGCTTCTGATTACAATACTATGTGGCTCTATAATCGAGGCACGCAGGGTGATAGTACTTATGTTTGTTTTATTCCCAAATCAAAGTCATTTTTAGACGACGCAAACCTTCGATGTACTACTGGTTTCCCTAGTGATTTTGGGGCTGATTGTAATGGCACGGGTGGAGGAAATTTCTGGTCGTGCTTACCATAAGAGAAAAAGAGAAGCTATTAGTAGAAGGATTAGTAGTTTAGTTTGGTTAAAGCCTCAAGATAGATTTTGTTGTGAGTTAAGCCATAGAGATAGAAATATATTTCCCATAAAAAGGAAAGATATTTATTATTTTGTAAAATAGAAAGCTTAACTTGTGAAGAGGAAGTTGTGGGTAAGATTGGAAATAAATCGCTGGCTTTTTTAAACCAGTAAAGAGCGGTGGGTTCATCATCCATTTCAAGGTTAAGCTTAGCCAAAGAAGAATAGTATTTTGGTGGTAAAAAGGGGTTTGATTCAAGTTCTTCTTCAAGGATTTTTTTTGCATCCTCTATTTTTTCTTGACGATAAATAATGGCCGCGATTTGGTAGTCTATTTCTTGATTGTAGGGGCTGATAATTTTGGCCTTTTTTAGATATTCAATCGCTTTTTGAGACTCGTGGTTATCTAGATGCCAGGCTGAAAGCCACACGAACACTCGTGGGTTTAGAAAAGGAGTTGGTCTTTGGGAAAGCCAGTTTAATATTTTTTCACTTTTTTGATAGTTTTTCTTAACGATGGATTTTTGGCCCATCCTTAAAAAGTTTGAATCACTAAATAGTAAGAAAGCAAAAAAAATTAGAGGAAGGATTAAAAACGAAGCGAGTTTGGGTTTTAAAGTAACTTTTTTTTCTTGAGCAAGAAGCCCAGCGACTAAGGTGAAAAATGTGATGGTGATGGGGAAAATTCGGAAAGAAAAATTGTTGAGATTGATGAATAAAAAGAAGATTATTGAGAGTGAGATGGCGAAAACCAATAGATTTTTGCTTATTAAGGAAGAACCAACTTGCTTGCAACAAACAAAGCTGAGGTAAAGAAAAATGAGCAATTGGGCAGCGAAGCCTAATAGGCCTGTTTCGACAAAGGTATGCAACAATTCATTAAAGGCAAAGTCGGACCATGTCCAGGGCTTGATAATATTTTGACGATAAACGCGGCCAAAGTTACCTGGGCCTATGCCCTGCCAGAGGTTCTCTTTGATACTTTTGGTGGAGAATCTCCAAACGTCATCTTTATCTTGAAAGAAAATTTTGTCTTGAAAAAGAGAGATTTCCTTGGGAATTTGCCTTCCGCCAAAAGAAGACAAAAGATTTGGAATAACGACGCCTATTAAAAGAAAAAAAAGAAAAACCTCCTTGGGCTGCTTTTTGGTGACATAGAAAAAAAAGAGTAGTAAGGCGATGGTTATTAAAAGGAGAATTGTCAGGTACGACTGGCTAAGGATCCAAGCGACGGTAATAAAAAAAAGGCTGGTAAAAAGAATAATTTTTTTAACTCCCCTCCCCTTTTCGTTTAAAAACAAAACAAGAGTTAGGGGAAAAACAAGAAGGAAAAAAGAAGCAGCCAAACTTGGCCAATGAAATGGTTCGAAAAGAGGGAGAACTTTTTCTGGTTTAACTCTACCGGTGGATTCCAAAATACCGCAAAGAGCCCAAAAAGAAGTAATCAGAAGAAGAATAAAAAAAGTGTTTAAAAACAACTTTTTGTTTTGGAAAATATTTATTCCCAAAATGACAAGGCAAAAGATACTTATCAGTTTTATTATCTGAAGAGTTGCTTGGAATTTGTCAGGAGAATAAAAACCAGAGTAAAAATTGGCTAACAGATAGAATAAATAAAGAATGGCAAATGTTTTGGGAATTAAAAGAGAGTTTTTTTGGAGCCAGAGAATAGTTATTAATAAAATAAACAATAAAAACAGCGGGAATCTTATTTCTTCAGAGAGGTGGTAAAAGATGAGTTGAAAAGAAATAGCGATTGCCAAAAGAGCTTGAATTACAGTGTTTTTTTTCATCAGTTTTTGTTACCATTAAGTATAACTTAAATAATAATTTTTTTCACAGGATGAGGAATGAGTAAAATTTCTTTAGTTTCAATTATTATTCTCAACTATCATGGCGGAAAAATTACTGAAAATTGCTTGGATTCTGTGTTGAAAAGTGATTATCATAATTTTGAAATTATCTTAGTTGACAACGGTTCGGGTAACAAAGAGATTGGACGTCTTAAGAAACGTTATGAAAGAAAAATAAAAATCATTTTAAGTAGAAAAAACCTTGGCTATGCGGGTGGTAATAATCTTGGTGTCAAAAATGCCAAGGGGGAATATTTAGTTTTTCTTAACAACGATACAGTTGTTCCTTCTGATTGGTTGCTAAAGCCGGTTCAGAAAATGAGAAAAGACCCAAAAATTGCCTTTCTTCAACCAAAAATCAAATGGCTTAAACACAAAAAATTTTTTGAATATGCGGGTGGTGCTGGAGGATATCTTGACTTTTTTGGCTATCCCTTTGTTAGAGGAAGGATATTTGGGTCAATTGAGGAAGATATAGGTCAGTACGATGATGAACGGGAAGTTCTTTGGGCTAGTGGGGTGGCGCTTTTTTGCCAAAAAAAAATTTTTGAGAGATTGGGTGGTTTTGATTCTTTTTTCTTTATTCATGGAGAAGAAGAAGATTTGTGTTTTCGAGCCCACAGATTGGGCTACAAGGTAATTTTTTTTCCTGGAGTTCAAGTTTTGCATTACGGAGGTTATACGGGGAATAGAAATATTTTTAAAAAGACTTTTTTTAATCACCGTAATCACCTAGTTCTTTTGGCTAAAAATCTTAAAATTAAAGAATTAATTTTTATTTTTCCGATAAGAATGGTGATGGATTTGTTTGCACTTTTTTATTATTTGTTTGGCTTCAAAAACTTCCATACTCCCTCGGCAGTTTTGCTTGCTTATGCTTCGTTTGTTAAAAATTTTCCTCGAATTTGGAAACAAAGGCATCAATATGGGATAAAAAATTTTGGTTATCCTAAAAAAGAGGGACTGATTTATAAAAATAGTATCGTTTGGCAGTATTTTATTTTAAAAAAAAGACGCTGGGCTGAGGTTTTTGATAAAAAGCCCTGTTCAAGCAAGTTGATAAAAATCTTTTAATGAAAAGCAGACCATTTTTGTTTTTGTTCTATAGTCTATTATTTTTATTTATTTTTTCTTTTAGTTACTACTTACCAGGGGATCCGGATTTAGGATGGCATTTGCGTTATGGAGAAGAAGTGGCGGTTGGCAAAAGAATATTAACTAAAGACACTTATTCTCATACCTTTCTTGGCCAAAGTGTGGTTGATACTGAGTGGTTGGCCGAAGCGGTTTATTATTTAATTTTTAATCGCTGGTCGTTTTTGGGCTTAGCTTTATTTTCGGGCGTTTTTACTTCACTTGCCTTTTTTATTCCGGCAATTTCTTTCCCGGGTAGTCTTTTAAACAAATTTTTGATTATTACTTGGGCGCTTTGGGGATCATCTTTGGTTTTAAGAATTGGTGCTAGGCCGCAAAACATCAGTCTAGTTTTCTTTAGCCTTCTGGTGGTTCTTCTTTTAAAATATCAAAAAAAACAAAAATTAAAATATATTTTATTTTTCCCCTTATTATTTTTAATCTGGGCCAATGCCCACCCGGGATTCTTTCTCGGTTTGTTTTTGGTTTTAGTTGTTTTATTAATCGAGACATTGCTTCTTGCCTTAAGGGGCAAGAATGTAAAAAAAATTATTCCCCTTTTGGTTATTTTTTTACTTTCGTTGGCTTTGTCTAATTTTAGACCGCAAGCCCAGCAAGCAGGAAGGTTGTCTTTTGATCTTATTAAAGGTTTGGTTTTACCAGTGAATATCGCTGGTGAGGTTTCTTCTACTGGCAGGGTAAGAACAGCGATTAGTGAATGGCTTCCTCCTTTTTTGGCAAGCTTGCCTGGCACTTTATTTTTTTTAGGAATCGTTTTTTCAGTGGCAGTTTTTATCTTAAGACCACTTACTCTAAGTAATCTTAGAGATTTGATTTTACTTTTAGGGTTTATCTATTTTTCTACCTTATCGCGTCGGAATGTGCCTTTTTTCTTTTTGATTTTTATTCCCATAATTATTGGCAAAACAGGAAGGTTTACTAAAAGACCAAGAATGAAGCTACTTCTCCCCTATTTTAATTTGGTCGCGATTTTTATTATGATTTCAGTGATTGTTTTAAGATTACCTCAGGCCACCAAAAAAATTCTTACGGAAGGAAGTTCAATTTCTTCCTATAGCCAATCCCGGTCATACCCATGGAAAGCAGTTGAATTTATTAAAAAACAAAAACCATTAGGTAATATGTTTAATCCTTACAATTGGGGCGGCTTTTTAATTTGGCAGTTAAGAGAATACCCGGTTTTTATTGATGGGAGAGTTCCGGGAGTAAAAATCTTTTCTGAATATGAAGAAGTAGTTAATCTTAAAAAAGAATGGCAGGAAATATTAGAAAAATATAACGTCGAATGGATGATTATCTCTCCCAGCCCCATTTTCGAAGAAATTGTTAAAATCGAAGGGGATTGGGAAAAGATTTATTCGGATGAAAGAGCAATTATTTTAAAAAAGAAAGAGTTGTAACTTAATGGATAAGTTAAGGAAGTGGGGTGAAGACCCTGAATTTTCTGGGCCCAGAGATTGGTTTAGAAACTCATTGATTATCAAAGAAATCATTCGTGAAAAAACCAAGGGGAAGGTTTTAGATTTCGGTGTGGGCAGTGGTAATTTACTTTTTCGGTTGGCCGCCAAAGGTTTTGTTTGTACTGGAATAGATAAGTCAAGGTTGGCTTTAAACTGTTTAAGGTTGAAAGCCAAAGAAAAAGGTTTTGCCGACTCCATCAAAGCCAAAGAGGGTGACGAAGGCGCTCTTACTAAAATTAAGCAAAATTTTGATATCGTTGTATCAGGCGAGACTTTAGAACATTTGAAGGATGATCAAAAAACAGTAAAAGGTTTCTATAGGATTTTGAAAAAAGGAGGGATATGTGTCGTTTCTGTACCAGCACATATGTGGCTTTGGGATGCGAATGATGACTTTTCTGCTCACTACCGTCGGTACGAGAAGCCTGATTTAATCAGACTTCTTGAATCTGAATGTTTTAATATTGTGCGTGTATATTACTGGGGATTTCCGCTGAGTCTTCTCTGGCACAGATTGGTATATCTGCCTTTAATTTTTAGGAAAATTAAGCAGAAGAGGATTTATACAGATTCGTTTGGACTCTTAAGTAGCCTTATTGCTAACGAGCAGATGAAAAAGTTTTTTTCAATTCCGTTTTGGCTCGATGAGTTGTTTAATTGGACAATGCTTGGTGGCGGTTTAATTTTAGTTGCTAAGAAATAGATCTAGTGATTAGAGAATGTGGTATATTTAAGGTGTGATTTGGCTTTTTATCTTCATTTTTGGTCTTTGTGTGGGGAGTTTTCTCAATGTGGTGGTTTATCGGTTGAATCACAATTTATCTCCTTTCCGGGGACGATCGGTTTGTCCGAAGTGTAAACACAAGCTGGCTTGGCATGACAACATTCCCCTATTTTCTTTTATTTTACTTAGGGGCAAATGTCGTTATTGCCACTCCCCCATTTCCTGGCAATATCCCTTGGTGGAGTTGGCTGCCGGGATTTTAACCGTGGTTGTTTATCAACTGTCAGTTGACCTAATTTTTAATTTGCTTATTACTTATGTCCTTATTGCGATTTTTGTTTCTGACCTGCGGTACATGACAATTCCGGATAAAGTGGTTTATCCAGCTATTTTTCTTTCCTTGGTTTATTCTTTATTTGGGCTTCATGATTCAAAATTTATTCTCAGCGGTCTCGGTGCGGCTGGATTTTTTTTAATTTTGGTTTTGATTACTCGAAGTCGGGGTATGGGTGTGGGCGATGTCAAATTAGCGGGCTTGATGGGTTTGCTTTTAGGCTGGCCGAGGATTGTCGTTGCTCTCTTTTTGGCTTTCTTGACAGGGTCAGTGGTGGGTGTCATACTGATTTTGTTAGGCAAAAAACGATTCGGGGAGCATATTCCTTTTGGGCCTTTTTTAGCCGGAGGAACATGGGTGGCTTTGTTTTGGGGTTGGGTGATTTGGCAGTGGTATTGGCAGCAGATGTTGGTATTATGAAAAGGTTTAAAAAAAACAAAGGTTTGACTTTGATTGAGTTGATAATTGTTTTGACTATTCTTGCTCTGCTTATTTTACTTGCCATTTTTACCTGGCGTCTTCAGTTAGCTAAAGGCAAAGATGCCAGAAGAAAAGCAGATCTTTCCCATTTTC
>DATLBE010000020.1:0-6181 GCA_035527075.1 Nevskiaceae bacterium
GAAGCTGAAGCTTTAGAGGTTTTACCTCAAATCACTCAGAAGGTGTGGGAGTTTGAGGTTGGCAGTGAAACTTAGGTTCAGTACCAGGCAGAAAATATTCAATGCGTGTCGGGCAGCCTTCGCAAGGAAGAGTGCCAGTTAAAGAGCAAATTTTGACTGCTTTTAAATCTTCCGGCTTGGGAAATTCTTTGTTAGGTATATCTTGAAGCAAAAAGCTGGTGATTTTGTGCCAAATTGGGGAGGCGCCGGTAATGCCTGAGGCAACATAACTCATCGGGCTGTTGTCGTTATTGCCGACCCAAACAGCCACCAAGAAATCTGGTGTATAACCAATTGTCCAATTGTCTCGCAAATTCTGGGTTGTGCCTGTTTTCACTGCCACATGAGGGCGGTTAGCAATCTTTAAGATAGAATTTGGTCCAAAAGCTGGCGTTCGGGCTTCATTGTCCGTGAGAATATCGGTCAAAATATAAGCGATATTAGACGGCAAAACGCGTTGCGGTGTTGAACCATCATTTGATGTTAAAAATTCCTGATTGTAACTTTTAACCGCCAAAATTGGTTTTAAGTTAACTTTTATGCCTAAATTAGCCAAGGCGCCGTAAACCACCGCCAAATCAACCATCTTGACCTCGCCGCCACCTAAAGTTAAAGATAATCCAAATCTTGATGGTTCTTCCCAAGTAGTGATGCCCATTTCTCTACCTTTCTGAATCATTTTTTCAACCCCTAAAGCGGAAAGAACTTTAACCGCCGGCACATTATAAGAGGAAGCCAGAGCAACTCTTAAGGGAATGTTGCCATGGAAACGGCTATCATAGTTTCTGGGTGAATAAGGTGGTTGGCCGGGTAAACGGTAAGTAATGGGTGTATCTGGAATTATCGTTGCCGCAGTGAAGCCATTTTCTAAAGCAACAGAGTAATTCACTGGTTTAATGGCTGAACCTGGTTGCCGTAAACTTGAAGTCACGTTGACGTTGCCGTCGTTTTTAAGATCAAAATAATCTTTCGAACCAACCATAGCTAAAACTTCACCTGTTTTCGGGAGGGTAACCAAGGCAGCGCCGTTGCCGATTCGAAGATGGGTTAAATTGTTGACTTCTTGACTGACGATTTTTTCTACCTGTTGTTGAATGTTTAAGTCCAGACTGGTAGTTATTTCCAGACCTCCTTCTTCAACCAGACGTTCTCCGTATTTTTTAACCAATATTTCCTTAACATACATAACAAAATGAGGGGCTTTAATGTCGGTTCGCTGAGGGGCAAAGTGAAGTTCTTGGGCAACAGTTTGTTTTTCTTCCTCAGCAGTGATAAAGCCTTCTTGCGTCATCCGGCGTAAGACCAGTTTTTGTCTTTCTTTGGCTTTTTCAGGCTGGGAGCCAAAAGGAGAAAAGCGGGTGGGCGAGACTGGTAGGCCGGCCAACAAGGTTGATTCGGTCAATTTAAGAGCTTGAACTGATTTGCCAAAATACATCTGAGCTGCCTCTTCCACGCCATAGGCTGCCCCGCCATAACCAACTTCATTAAGGTACATTTGTAAAATTTCGTCTTTAGTAAATTTTCGTTCGACCACTAAAGACAAAATCATTTCCTTGATTTTTCTTTTTAAAGTACGCTGCGGACTTAAAAGGGCATTTTTCACCAGTTGTTGGGTAATGGTTGAACCACCATAAAGTTTGTCACCTTTAAGGTTTTTAAAAAGGGCTCGTATGATTCCTTTAAAAGAAAAGCCGCGGTGTTGATAAAATTCAGCGTCTTCAATGGCAATGGTAGCTTGGATTAAACTTAAAGGTACTTCTTTTAAGTTAACCAAAGTTCGGTTTTGATTTCGATAGATTTTGTAAAGCAATTGGCCGTGGCGGTCATAAATTTTGGTTGAGACCACTGGTTCGCGGGTAATGAGATGGTTAGGGTCAGGCAAGTCCTTAATCAACCAAAAATAAAAACCTACTGCTAAAATAATGAGAAAGACCATAACCATGCTTAAAACCAACAATTTTTTTAAAGGTAAAACGACTTTGGGAAATTTAATTTCAGGAAATTTAATTTTAGGTAGTCTGATTCGAGGAAATCTGGTTTGCCTAAGTAGTTTGATAATTTTGAGGATTAGATAGCCAATCCCCAGGAGTAGCCAAAAAACTGGTCGACCGATAACCTCTAAAATTTTGCCAAAAAAACTCAGGGCAGGTAAGTGCTTGAATTGAAGTTTTTTGGCGGAAAAAATCGTCCCTGTCCTTTTGACCGCCATTAGCTTATTTTAGCCTATTTTGAGATTCATTTGAAGGGGCGAATTTTGCGTCTTGACAAATTTTAGCAGTCGTGATATTTTATTGCTAAATTATGGCCGAACTAACTGAGCGACAAATTAAAATTTTAAAAGATATTGTTGAGGAATATATTGAAAGTGCTGAACCAGTTGGTTCAGAAGCCTTGGAAAAGAAACACGAGCTGGGTATTTCACCAGCGACGGTGAGAAACGAAATGGTTAAACTGACCAAGGCGGGCTATTTAAAACAACCTCACACTTCAGCCGGCCGAATTCCTACTAAAGAAGGTTTCAAATTTTATGTTAATCAGTTAATGGAAGAGAAAAAACTCTCGGTGGCCGACGAAGTGGCCGCCAAAGAGAAAGTTTGGGATGCCCGTTTTGATTTTGATCATTTAATGAGGCAAGTTGTTAGGGCTTTGGCCGAAAGGACTCAGGCTTTATCTGTGGCCGCTACCGATCAAGGAGACCTTTACCATGCTGGTTATGCCAATATTCTTCAGATACCTGAATTTTACGATATTGATGTCACCCGGACGGTTTTGTCGCTAATTGACGAAATCAAAGAAGTTCAAAGCCTTTTTAGTAAGTCTTTTGGTGAAGGATCAATTCATTATCTTTTGGGGGATGAGCTGGGTTATGAATTTTTAGAGCCTTGCGGCATGGTTTTTATCAAATTTGAAGCTGGCCCGAAAAAAAGTGGGGCTTTGGGCGTGATTGGACCGAATCGATTGAATTATTCTTTGATTGTTCCCATGGTGCGCTATTTTGGCAGTTTAATTGAGGAATTGGCTCAAAATTTGTAACCATGAAAAAAAAAGCGACCAAAACCAAAGAGCTTGAGGAAAAGTGGAAGAGAGCTTTAGCTGATTATCATAATTTAGAAAGACGAGTAGAAAAAGACAAGCGAGAATTTGTTAAATTTGCCAACACGGTTTTACTTGACAAGCTTTTGGGGGTGTTGGACAGTTTAGAGCAAGCAGAAGTGCACCTTAAAGATAAGGGTTTAAATATGGCTCTTAATCAGTTTCGCAGTGTTTTGCAAACTGAAGGTGTAGTTGAGATTAAAGCTAAAGGTGAAAAGTTTGACGCCGAGACGATGGATTGCGCTGAAGTAGTCAAAGGACCAAAAAATGTTGTCATGAAAGTGATTAATAAAGGTTATAAATTAAATGATCGTGTTTTGCGGCCAGCTAAAGTTAAAGTTGGTCAAGGTGACTTAAAAAGAAAGGATTAAATATGTCAAAAATTATTGGTATTGATTTAGGGACAACTAACTCTTGCGTGGCGGTTATGGAAGCAGGAAAATCAAAAGTGATCCCGACCGCTGAAGGTGAGAATTTGATTCCTTCAGTGGTTGAACCAGTCAAAAACTTAGTCGGTCGGGTGGCCAAACGCCAGATGATTCTTAATCCCGAAAACACGATTTATTCAATCAAGCGTCTCATGGGGCGGCGTTTTTCTGGCCCTGAAGTAAAAAAAACTCAAGGAATGGTGCCTTACAAAATCAAAGCTGGTAAAGATGGTATGGCGGTGGTCGAAGTAGCTGGTAAAACTTATACTCCTCAAGAAATTTCCGCCAAAATTTTAGCCAAAGCTAAAGCTGATGCTGAAGCTTACTTGGGCACCAAGGTTGACCAGGCCGTGATTACGGTTCCCGCCTATTTTGATGATGCTCAAAGACAGGCTACCAAACAGGCTGGAGAAATTGCTGGGTTGAAAGTGAAAAGGATTATCAATGAGCCAACGGCGGCTTCTTTAGCTTATGGTTTAGAAAAAAAAGCAGGTGAAACGATTGCTGTTTATGATTTGGGTGGTGGAACTTTTGATATTTCGATTCTTGAGATTGGCGATGGCGTTTTTGAAGTGAAAGCGACCAGTGGTGATACCCATTTGGGGGGTGATGATTTTGACCAGAGGGTAGTTGATTGGATTGCGGAAGAATTTAAAAAGGAACATGGAGTCGATCTGCGTCAAGATGTCCAAGCTTTACAAAGAGTCCGTGATGCGGCCGAAAAAGCCAAAATTGAGCTTTCTTCAGCCCAAGAAACGGAAATTAACCAACCCTATATTACCCAAGGGCCGGGAGGGCAACCTCTTCATTTAAATATGAAATTAAGCCGGGCGAAACTGGAACAATTAGTGGATGATTTGATTGAAAAAACCATGGGGCCAGTTAAAAACTGTCTTAAAGATGCCAAGTTAAAACCGGCTGATATTAACCAGGTTATTTTGGTTGGAGGTATGACCCGAATGCCAAAGATTCACAATTTGGTTAAAGATTATTTTGGCAAAGAGCCCAATAAATCAGTTAATCCAGATGAAGTAGTTGGTCTTGGCGCTGCCATTCAAGGCGGAGTTTTAGGCGGTGAGGTTAAGGATGTATTGTTGTTAGATGTTACACCCCTTACTTTGGGAATTGAGACTCTGGGTGGAGTGAGAACACCCTTGATTGAAAGAAATACCACCGTGCCCACCAGTAAATCCCAAATTTTCTCAACCGCGGCTGATAACCAAACGCAGGTGGAGATTAATGTTTTACAAGGCGAACGACCAATGGTGATGGATAATAAATCTTTGGGTAGGTTTATTCTTGACGGTATTCCGCCCGCACCTCGAGGTGTGCCTCAAATTGAGGTTGCCTTTGATATTGACGCCAATGGTATTTTGAACGTTAAAGCGGTTGATAAAGCCACCAGTAAAGAGCAGACGATTACCATTAAAGGCGCGGTTGGGCTTTCTGATGAGGAGGTCAAGCAAGCCCAAGCTGAAGCAGAAAAACACGCTGAAGAAGACCAGGCAAAAAAAGAGCAAGTCGAAGCCAGGAACAAAGCGGACAGTTTGGTTTTTACAGCCGAGAAAACTTTAAAAGATGCTGGTGATAAAGTTAAAAAAGAGGATAAAGAAAAAGTAGAAGTGGAAATTAAAAATGTTAAAGAATTATTAGGTAAAGAGGATGCCACCAAAGAGCAGCTTGAAGAAGTTTCAAACAAACTTTCCGAAGAACTCCAAAAAGTGGGTGCGGCCATGTATGGTTCGGCAAGCTCACCACAAGGCCAGCCCGGCCAGCAAGCCGCTGGTCCCCAACCAAGTGAGAAAAAGAAGAAAGAAAAGTCCTCTGCTAAAGCTTCGGAAGGCAAGGATAAGGCTGAAGAAGGAGAAGTGGTAGAATAGAAATGATATGGCAACGAAGCGAGATTACTACGATATCCTTGGTGTTTCAAAAAACGCAACCGCTGCTGAGATAAAAAAGGCTTATCGTAAATTAGCCTTAGAACACCATCCTGACCGGAACAAATCCTCTAGCGCTAACGAAAAATTCAAAGAAATCAACGAGGCTTACGAAATTTTGTCTGACTCCAAAAAAAAAGAAGCCTATGACCAGTTTGGCCACGCTGCTTTTGACCCGCGTTATGGTGGTTTTGGAGCAGGTGCGGCAGGTGCTTCAGACGCTGGGCCTTTTGCCGGTGGTTTTACTCACACTTATTATACTAGTGACCCAGGTGTTAGCTTTGATTTTGGTGGTTTTTCAGATCCTTTTGAAATCTTTGCGCAATTTTTTGGTGGAGGTTCACCGTTTGGTCGGGTTTCAAGAATGCCTCGGTATGGTTTGGCTTTATCTTTTATGGAAGCAGCTAAGGGTTGTGAAAAAGAGGTAGTTATTGATGGTAGAAGGCGAAAAATTAAAGTTCCGGCTGGTGTTGATGATGGCTCAAGAATTAGATTTGGTAATTTTTACATCACCATTGATGTTCAGCCTGATAAAACTTTTCAGCGTGATGGGGCTGATGTTTTTATTAATCAAGAGATTTCTTTGACCACGGCTATTTTAGGCGGCACGATTGAGGTGCCAACGATTGACGGCGAAGTCAAATTAAAAATTCGGACCGGCACTCAACCCGGCACTATGGTTAG
>DATLBE010000021.1:0-15109 GCA_035527075.1 Nevskiaceae bacterium
TTTTTGGCTCATCAAAATGGGATGACGGTTAACGGCATTTATGCGGGGATGAGCTGGAATTGTATTGGTTGGCAAAGCCTTTTGTTACTGATTGTTACTCTAATTGTGGGTTTGAGGGGGAATTATACGGTTTGGTCAAAAGTGGAAACAGCTTTAATTGGGTTTTTGGGAACATTTTTAGTCAATCTTTTGCGGATGGTTTTAATCGTGGTTATTTTGGCAGTTTCTCGGCCCTTGTTTGCCGTGGTCTTCCATGATTATTTGGCTGCGGTGATGACCATTATTTGGCTGATTGGTTTTTGGTGGTTTACTTATGCTTATGTGTTAGAATTGAAAAAAGAAGCCGGTGACTCCAGAAAGAAAATTTTTCAAACAGCCAGGTAAAAAAGAAACCCTGGCGAGCAAACAGCAGAAGAGGATTCGGAGAGTGAATCATCTTCGAAACAGACTGCCCAACCTTTCAACTCAGTGGTGGGTGAGAGCAGGAGAGATATTTGGGCTGGTGGTTTTGTTTTTAACCAATCTTTTTCTTTTATATCCCTTTTTTGGTGTAGAAGACAGGATGAATGTTTTTTCTGCCCCGGTGATTCCGGTTCTGGCCAGTGCCACCGAATATTTTATTCCTTTTGCTTATGGGGTTAGAATTTGGCTGTTGGTTTTTTTGCTCTTTTTTCCGCTTTCTTTTTATTATTTTGTCCAAGAGATTTCGGGCAGAAAGCTGACCGGATTTTTGGCCAGTTTTTTGGTCAGTTTACCAATTGGGGTTTTTTTATTTTCAAGAGTTAACCTCGGACTTTTTGGTGGAGATGGTGCCCACATTGCCTCTTTGACTTTTGCTCCTTTAGTTTGCCTTCTTTTACTTCGTTTTTTACGGGGAGGTAATTATAAAACAGGCATATTTTCGGCTTTGGGAACAAGTTTGGTCGCCTTGACCTCTCCCATTGGTTTTGTGGTACTGGTGACTTTTATGACAGTGATTACCTTTTCAGAGATGCTTTTGGGTAGGGGCAGGCTTAAAGGGTTTAGATTTTTGATAGTCTTGATTTTGGCGGTTGGTTTTTTGGCTTTTTGGTATAATCCGAAATTTGTGATTTTGACCATTCAGTCTTCTCAAGGACAGTTAGCCCAAAAAACACTTTTCAAGCTTTTACCTGTTTCTTTTTTTCTTGTTCCTCTCTTGGGGGTTTTTGGTTTTTTGCTTTTTGAAAACCGGCCCCAACTTCAACCAGTTTTTATTGCTTTTTTCTTAACTTTTGCCTTTGGGGCTTTTTCTCTTGGTGCGGGAATAGTTCATCCTTCTCCCTCTCGCTTTTTGGCTGCTTTTGGCATTTCTTTTGCCTTTTTGACAGGAATCTTGGTGGTAAGGTTTGCTGATTTTTTACGAAATTCACCTAAACTTAAGCGGCTCAAAGTTATTTCCTCCCACCGACGGCTGATTGCTTTTGGTTTAATCGGGCTGCTTTTTGTTTTGTTGATAGCCATCATTGGTTTTTCTAAGGAAAACCAATGGGAGCTTGGAGAAAGCCAGGTTTTAGGATTAACGGCTGAGCAGAAGGTGGGTGCTTGGGAGATAAAGGAAAAGACTTCTTTGGTAGAAAGCATTTTTGGCTACACAATTACCGCTTTGACCGCTTTTGGGGCTGTGACACTTAAAAAAAAGTTAAGAATTTAGATGAAGCAGAAATTTTTTAACGGAGACTGGAGGGAGAATCAGGTTAAATATTGGCCAGTGGCCCAACGGTTTTTTTTGTTATTCAGCCTTTCCAATCAATTTCCCGCTACTTTAAACATTGAACCGACCAATATTTGTAATCTGGATTGCTTTTTTTGCCCAATTAAAAAAACCAATCGGCCCAGGGGATTTATGAAATTAAGACTTTATCAGCAAATTATTAATCAAACAGCCAAAGAAAAAAGGTTAAAAGTTCTTTGGCTGAATAAAGATGGTGAGCCCCTTTTGCATCCTGAAATTGGCAAGATGATTGGCTATGCTAAGAAAAAGAAAGTGGCTGACCGGATAGAAATTTATACCAATGGCTTGCTGCTTGACAGGTTGACGGTGGAAAAATTAATTAAAGCCAAATTGGATAGCTTGGTGGTTAGCCTTGATGCTGTCAATCGCGAGTCGTTTTTAAAGTTGAAGAAAAAAGATAGTTATGATCAAATCGTGGCCAATATTCACCGTTTTCTTCGAAAACGAAGGGAGCTTAAAGCTAAAAAACCATTATTAACCGTCAAAATGGTTGATTTAGGTAGGCGTCAGGAAGCAGAAAAATTTAAAAAGCTTTGGGGCGGGGTTGCTGATAATGTGGTGATTCAACTCCTCCATAATTGGGAAGGAAGCGTAAAAGAAATTTTCAATTTTCAATTTTCAATTCATCAAAAGCGCTACCCGTGTAATCTTCCGTGGTTGGCGCCAGCCATTAATTGGGATGGGAAGATAGTGCCTTGTTGTGTTAATTTTAGGGAAAACGAGCTGATGATGGGAGACTTAAAAATACAGAATTTAGCAGAAGTCTGGCAGGGAGGTAAGTTTAAAAAATTACGTCAAGCCCATCTTGAGCAAAATTTTTCCCAATTTCCGACCTGCGGTCGTTGTCAGTATTGGCGACAACTCCCTAATATGAGTTTTTGGCTAAGGAGGTTGGGTGCCTAAGAAAAAACCGAAAATAACTATTTTTCATTGTACTCTAATCTATACCGGCGGGGGAGAAAGAATTGTTTTTGGCCAAATAGAAGGGCTCAAAAAGCGGGGCTATGATGTTTCTTGTTTTGCACCGGTGATGGATAAAAAACGGTGTTATCCTGATATTATTAACCAATACCCAGTGGCTACTTTTTTACCTCAATTGCCAGAGTGGTTTCCCTTTCGCCACGGAATCTTGTTGGTAGTAACTTCTGTTTTGATACCCTTTTTGGCTTTTCGTTTCCGAGACACTGACCTTTTTATTGGCGAGAATCAACCAGGCACTTGGCTTGCTTATGTTGTTTCTCGGATTTTGGGCAAGCCTTATCTTATTTACACTTGTCATCCTAATAAAATGGTTTATCCTCGCAAGCTTTCCCGAAAACAGCTTTGGAAGACTCAGGCTGATTTTTACTGGCTAAGTATTTTTTTTGAGCCGTTTAAACTGGTTTTGAAATTTTTGGATAGACTTTCTTTCACTGGTAGCCAGTATCCGGTTTTGGTTAATGGCTATTTTATTGGTCGTGAGTTTGCCAGTATTTATAAAACAGCTTGGAAGGGTTGCCCTTCGGGAGCGCCGTTTGTCAGGCAAAAAAGCAAGATTTTGAAGAATAATAATGTTTTTGAGGGAGAGATTAAAGTTGGCAAGCTAGAGATTAAAAAGCCATATCTTTTGTATGTTGGCCGCCATGAAGTTTGGAAAAGGGTTGATTTGGCGATTAAAGCTTTTAGTAAGGTGGTTAAAGAATACCCAGAGGTAAGATTAGTCATCAGGGGACCATTTTCAGCCCACACCAAAGTTTTAAACAAACTGGCCAAAAAACTTGGTTTAAAAGACAAAGTTTTGTTTTCTGCCGGCGGTAGTAATCAAGAAGAATTAAAAAAATTGTATTTTAATGCCGCCGCTTATGTTTTTCCTTCCAAAAAAGAAGATTTTGGTATTGTGATTATTGAAGCCATGGGAGCGGGTGTGCCGGTTGTGGCTTGGAAGTCTGGAGGGCCGACAGACATTGTCGTTGATGGTCAAACTGGATTTTTAGCCAAGCCTTTTAGTGTCGATGATTTTGCTGAAAGAACAGTTAAAATCCTTAAAGATAAAAAATTGCGTCACAGAATGAGTTTGGCTTCTTGGCAAAGGGTAAAAGAGCATTTTTCTTGGAAAAAACATCTCGATATTTTGGAAAAGGAAGTTAAAAAAGCGCTAGAATAATTCTAAGCTTTTCTAATAAACTTTACTACTTGGGAATAGAACTCAGGATAGTCCCTTCCGAAATCCTTAAACATCAGAGGAAAATTAAGTTCGATGACAAAGGGGCCTTTAAAGTTTTGCTTTTTAATTTCGCGAGTCGCTCGGCCCAGAGAGGAATCGCAGTCTTCGTTCCGAACTTGCCTTAACTCATTTTCATTACCAATTTGAAATTGGACCTCTTTAGTAAAGGGTAGAAACATGGCAAAAACCCGACGCCATTCATATTGGGGGATGTTCTGGGCGGCAAGATAATCCCCAAACTTTCTTTGACTAATGTCAATGACTAAACCTCTTTTTTCAGGGTTTTCCTCGACCCATTGGACGATTTGGTTAGGCGAGGCTTTAATAAGGGGGTGGATTTCAAGCATGGGTTTTTGAAATTGAGGCGTGTCTTGTTTCCAGTGAAAAACTACCGGCACGCCATAGATTCTTTCTAACCCCTGAATTGTTTGGAAACAAGTTTCTTCTGGCGGAAAAAATAAGCAGGCGGCATAATTTGTGAACGAGATTTTAAGGCCTAGGCTTTTCTCTGCTCGCCTGTCTCTTCGCCAGTCTTGATGTAAAGAGGAAACACGAGAAGTTTTCAGTTTGCCTTCTTGTTGGAATTCTCTGACAACAGAATATCCAGGAAGAATCTCTAGTCCATCACAGCCAATTTTTGTGGCTAATCTTTCCGCCCATTCAGTGGAGCGAAAGCTAGACCAAGGCCAAAGGGCGGCAGTGGAAAGATTGACTTCTATTTCTTTTCTTTCAGGAGACATATTTGGGGGGCAAGCAGGAGAATTATAGCAAAAGGAGGTAGGTTTCTCAAGAGTTTTTTATGTTAAAATGGGGATGTTTTAGAAAAGGAGATTAAAAAAGCGTCAAGATAAGAACGGTGAAATAAACCTATGCTGGGAAAATTTTTTGACAAAATTTTGGATGAAGACGAAGAAGAAACCGAAGAAGAGAAAAAAACATTGAAGAAAAGAGTCAAATTTAGTTGGAAAGAGGCAATGCCTCCTCTTTTGCTTTTTCTTTTGGCTGCCGGTGTTCGTTTAGCTTTTCTTTTTCTTAATGATTCCCAAAGTCCTGGTTGTGGTTGGTATGGCGATGTTTATCATCACTGGCAAGTAGGTTATCTTTCCAAAGTAATTGGTTTTAAACAGGGTTTTTTGCGGCTTTGGGATTTGAAAGGGATGGAATTTTTTTGGGGCTTAGCACATCCGTTGGTTTTAGTTATTCTTTTTGCTCTTACTGGTTCAGTTGATATTTTGATTCCCAGACTGCTTTCTGTTTTTTGCGGTTCTTTAGTAGTGGTTTTCATTTATCTTCTGGTTAAACGCCATTTTAATCGGACGGCAGCGTTTGCTTGTGGCCTTTGGGCCGCTTTATTCTCAGTGGTTTTGTTTTCTGATACCCTGGGAATGCAAGAGCAGTTAGGCCTGGTTTTTCTTTTTGGCGGGCTGTTGGCCTGGCCAAGCTTGGGATTGGCAACTGGAATTCTTTGGGCTTTGGCTTCAATGACTCGGGCTGAGTATTGGCTTTTTGCTTTTGGCTTAGTTTTGGCTAGTTTTTTTGATCCAAGGAAAAAAATTGGCGAGAAAAAAGCTTTGATGTTTTTTGGTTATTTTCTGCCGATTGCTCTTTATATGAAATATCTGATGGAGTATACCGGCAATCCTATCTTTCCCATTTGGTGGAATTATCTGGCGAGTGTGGTTGGCGACTGGTTTACTAATCTTGGTGACCCCTTAACCGCTGTTCAGATTCAAGGCCAATGGGTGGGTCGGGGTTTATTTGCCCTAGGTTTTGTAGGCACAGTAATAAGCTTTTTAAAAAGACCAAAAAATTACCTTTTTCTTCTTTTAGGTTTTTTCAATGTGACTTTTATTGGCTTCATTTTTGGGTTTGCCGCCTATGTTCATGGGTTTTTTGACCGTTTTTGGGTGGATAGGCTTTTAGCTTTTCCTTATCTTTTTTTAGGGATGCTAATTATTCTTTTTTTCCTAGGCTGGTTGCCCAACCGTTACCCTCGAGGGAAAAAAGCGCTTTTGGTTTTTGGCTTTTTAATTTTTCTGACCATTTTGGTTGGCAGTCAATTGGTCTGGGGCAAAATCATGCTTTACTTTCGGGGTGCCCAGACGCCTTACCAAACTGAGCTTGGAATTGCTTCCCTTATTGCCGAGAATGACCCTGGAGGCAAAATTCTTTTTCCGGCTGGCCGACCCGCTTTGACTTATGCTTTAGTCAGAAATCACCAGGTTTCAGGCGAAAGATTGGTCAGCGAAATGTATGACCCTTACTATTATGCCGAAGAAGGCGAAACTTTGGCCGAGCTTGAGAAGAAAATGATTGGCTGGCTTGAAAAAGAGGAAATTAAGTTCATTGTCCACACCGGCAAGACTGAATACAAGGATTTATTTAAAAATCATCCTGAAAAGTTTCAGCCTTTAGGTAGCAATGAATATGCCGGTCTCTATGAATTTCTTCGATAAACAGCCAGTTCTTTACCCTTGGCCTTGGCTTTTGCGGCAAAGTGGTTTGAAACTAACTTATAAACCGCGTGAAGTTTGGTGGAAGGGGTGGATTGGGAAATTAGGCTTGGAAAAAGGCCAAAAACTTTTGGATGTTGGTTGCGGTCGAGGCATTTTTTTGGATAGATTGACGGCTGAGTTTGGCATCAAAGCTTTTGGAATTGATATTGCCAAAGAAGTGATTGGAGAGGCAAAAAAGAAGTCTGCTTTCAAACTTGATTTAAGGGTAGCTGACGCTTGTAGCCTTCCTTTTTCTGATGGGTTTTTTGATGTTGTGATATCGCTTGACACCCTAGAGCATATCCGGGGTAAACAGGCCAGGGCAGTTTCGGAAATGGTCAGGGTCTTAAAAAAAGGTGGCAAAATGCTGATTTATACTATTAATAAAAACCAGAGCCTGACTTGGAATTGGCTGCTTGACAAGTTAGGTATTGATGTTTACCAAAATGTTGGCCATGACCCGAAATTGTTTATTGACCCGGATTGGCTGACAAAAGAATTGGGAGGCAGAGGGGTAAAAGTCTTGGCATTGGATTATTTCAACTCTTTTTTTACTTTAGCCGTAGATGAACTCATTATGGTTCTTTTAAGTTTTTGGAAGAGATTTTTTGGCTGGGAGAAAACGGAGAAGTTTGGTAAAATAGGCTTAAGGACTTTGACTTTTTTGGCGCGTGTTTTGACACCAATCTTACGGGTTTTTGACCTGCCCTGGACTATTTTTGGTCACTCAAACGGGTTTTTAGTCTTAGGAGAAAAGCGATGAAGAATTTTCTTAAAATCTTAAAATTTTTGGCGGAACTGGCAATTTTGCTGGCGGTGGGATTTTTGCTGGTTTGCCTGACTTATTATTTTGGCTGGACTCTTCTGCCTGAAGGAAACTATTTTGGCAATGATATTGCTTCTGCCTTAAATAATATTTATTATTTAGAACATTGGTACCCGCCAATTCCCAAATGGATTCATCTTTGGGCTGGTGGGGTGCCTTTTTTACGTCTTTATCCACCTTTACCTTTTTTGTTGACCTTTTTTATTCATCAGATTTCTTCTTTTTCCAGCTATCAGGTGGTCAAACTGATGATGTTTTTTTCGATTCCTTTGGCTGCAATTGGGGTGGTGGCTTTGGGAAGGGTGTTGACTAAAAATTGGTGGGTGGGAATTTTGGCGGGTGTTTTGATGATTTTATCGCCTGATTCTTGGTTTTGGGCGACCTATGGGGGTTTCTACGCCGTGGCCGCCTCGGTGCCGTTCTTTGTTTGGACACTGGTTTTCTTTTGCTTGGCTTTAGAAAAGGAAAATCTCTGGCTTTTTTTTCTGACGGCTCTATTTTACGGTTTAAGTTGGCTTTTTCATCCGATGGCGGGAGTGATAGGGGCAATGGCAATGGTCATTCTAGGATTCGGTTTTGGAGTGAAGTTTTATGGACTCAAAAACGCTTGGAAGGGGTTGACAAAGACTTTGGTTATCATCACTCTTGGGATTTTGGTTTTTGCTTGGTGGATTTTTCCTTTTTTGACCAGGGAAGAAATGGGTGGGATTGGCCTTGGCGCTGAACAGATGTTTCGGACGACTCTCAAAGCCATCGTCGGTTTGGAGATGCCCAAAGAAACATATAATACGGAAACATTTTTTACTGCCAGCGCCGTTATTTTATTTGTCATTGGTGCGTTGATTGCCTTTTTGAGGAAGAGTATTCTTCGCTGGGCGGTTCTGGCTTGCGCTTTAGCTCTTTTTATTATGACTGCCCCGAATTATGCTCAGCCAATTGTTGAAAAGTTTCAGGTTTTTTGGACAGCCACCAATACTCGGACTGGCCTCATTTTGAGAGTTTTGGGTCCGATTATTGGCGCCTATGGCGCCGTTAGTTTAATCCGGCCACTTTTTTGGCTAATCGAGAAATGGGTTAAAAATTTAAAAGAGAATAAATTTTGGTGTTATGGCACCCAAAGTGTGGGAGGGTTGATTGGCTTTTTGGTCTTTTGGCTTTTGCTAAAAACAGTGGTCATTATTCCACCGCTTGGTGAAGGCGCTGACTTGGTTTATTCGGGCTTTGGCCCCTGGCGAATGTGGTCGTTGGTGGACAGGGTTGATAACCAAGCCATGGTTTTGGACCACAAAACTGAAGAACTTACTCTACCCTTATTTAAGGATCCGAAAACAATTTTGAAAGAAGTTCCTGAGATTTTTTCTCTAGTTGGTGAAGCCATCAGCCCTGAGGATTTGAGGACCAAATTAACCGCCGAGAAGTCAAAAGTAACCAGTCAAGAAAGAGTTGATATCAGTCCTCTTCAGGGAGGAATGTCGGGTTCTTTGGGAAATTTCAGCCAAGTGGCTCAAATTCCGCCTTATTTTGGGACGAGTCTTATCCAACCGATGATTGGTTGGCAAATTGATTGTGTTTATTACAGCCCACTTTGCGGTCCAGCCCAGATAGAGGATGTCTACCGATGGTTCGGCGTCAGTCAAGCTTGGCGAGGATTAGGAGGAGACGAATTATTCGCACCCATTTATGGAGAGATTAAAGCCAGACTGGATGGAGTGGGGCTTTTAAAACCGGAGACGCTTCATTTGGGTCTGGTGGCTAAAGCCGAAACTTACTGGGATTTATATCATTTTCAGGAGCCAATCGGATTGGCCAGCATTACCAATAAGCCAACAATCCTGGTGATTGGTGATAATCCACCTAATAATGATGTTTTTGACATTGTTTTTCGAGGTTTAACCAAAGTTAATTTTGGTTATCAGGATGCTTGGAGTGTTAAAGGGAAGCGATTTATTGATGATTATAAACTTAGTGAGCTGTCCCAATTTGAGATGATTGCCCTTCATGGTTACCAATACCACAATCAGAATAAAACTTGGGCTTTGTTGGAAAAATATGTTAATCAGGGCGGTAGGCTTTTTATTGACACTGGTTGGCAATACACTAGCCAGGATTGGGGGAAAATCGTGAAGGGAAAATCGGTGGCGATCGAGATGCCCAAGATTTTTCCAGTGGAGAAAACTATTTGGGGAGACATTGAAGGCGGTTGGCGTCTCGGTTTGGGCGACCATCCAATTACTCAAGAAGTGAACCGAAGTGATTGGGGAAAGCCAATTTGGCGAGGTAAGGCCTGGGGAGCGGCAACAGCAGAAAAGGAATGGCTTCGGCCTGGCGCAGCCAGTCTTTTGGAGAATCAAGGTCAGATTCTAGCCGCTGTTTGGGAATATGGTAAAGGAAGGGTGGCTTGGACCGGTTTTGATTTTTGGGGGCATCTGGTTGAATATCAGGCTAATGATGAAAGAAAATTGGTGAGAAACATCCTTGATTGGTTGGTAGGGAATGAGTCTTGGGAAAAGAAACTTGATTTCCAGCGGGAGAAGCCTGAGTTAATCAAGATTAGCTTTTCCCAAAGTTCAGGAAAGAACAAGTTGATGTTTAAAGAGGTGGCCTCAGATAACTGGATTGCCAGACTAAACAAAGAAAAATTGCCAATTTACAAGGCTGGGCCAGGTTGGAAAATGGTCTTTTTGCCAAGTCAGCCGTCAAACGGCCAAATCGTTTTTTCTTGGCGTAAAAATAAGATTGAAGTCTTGGGGCTTGTTGTTTCGGTTTTAACCGTAATATTAATTTTAGCTTATGGAGTGTCAAAAATAGTCAACAGGGATTGGGATAAGAGGTTTTTAACCAAAATCTCAAATATTTTTAAAGGAAAAATAAAGAGAATCAAAAAAAGCTGGGAGGACGAAGAACAATGAAAATTGGTAAATTAGCTTGGAAAGCTTTTAAATTGCTAGTTACTTTAGTCTTGACCTTAGCCGCTTTGGCGGTTCTGGGGCTTGTTTTTTGGACCCAAGTTAAACACTGGCTTTATGACCTGCGTTTTATAGGCAATGATACGCCCCAGTTTATTCATTATGTTTTTTATTATCTTAAAAATCCTCATTTTCCAGTTAATGCTTGGGATTATTTTTGGCATAATGGCGTCCCCAGAATAGTTGATTTAGCTTGGCTCCATCATTCTTTGAGCGCCTTTTTGGCCAAGACGATAGGAGTTTACAAAGCAGTAAAAATCTATCCAATGATTTCTTTTGGCCTGGGAATTTTATTTGTTTACCTTCTCTTTTATGAATTGTCTAAAAGTATCCTTTTGTCTTTAGGTTTAGCTATATCTTTTGTTTTAAGCGAAGGCTATTATATAGCTCTTTTTTCCGGAGGCGTGGTGCTTTCAGCGATTTCGCAGATGTTTTTGCCGGCCCAGCTTTACTTTCTAGTGCGCTTCGCTAAAAAGGGGAATTATCGGAATCTTTTGTTTGGTTCTTTGATGAGTGTTTTGGGTCTTGCGTCACATGGTTTAATGATGATGTTTTTTGGTTTTATCCCTGCTTTTTTCTTTGTTCTTTTTAGCAACCGGGAAACTAATTCTCTGGTTAGTAAAAAAACGGTTTTTAATGCAGCGGTTTTTGCGATTGCAACTCTAACCGTTGGAGCGTTTGTCGTTTGGCCATTTCTGCTTCAAGCTTCTCAGGGTGGTTCAACGACAACATTCTGGGGGGGGCTTGCTTACGACCCAGATAATTTTAAAAATATGTCTCGCTTTAGTAATTCAGGCGTTGCTTATGGTTATGTGGCAGCGGTGATTGTTGCTTTTGCTTTTTGGCTTTTTAAGAGAAAACCAGACCGGATAGTTCGTCCCGCTTCAATCCTCTTGCTTGGTTATTTATTATGGATGCTTTCTTATACTGTTGGGGGTAATCCTGTCTATTCAGTTTTATTTCCTGGCCGAATTTTTTGGGTTTGGCCTCTCTTTTTAGGTTGCCTAGCAAGTGTTCTTCTACTGCCTTTATCGAAATATGAAGCGCCAAAGCTGGGCTTGAGAGCAGTTAAGTTTTTTGGTTTTGGCTTGGTAAAATTAGTTATTTTTTTGGTGATTATCATTAGCCCCGTTTGTTATTTTGGTAATCGCGATAATTTTTTAAATCAGATTAAGAGGCCTCAAATATGGGAAACTTTTGATATTGCCGAGAGATATCGAGAGGGGCAAAAAGATTTATTAGAATTGGTAAACCCCAAAAGGGCTAATGTCCGCTTGTGGAGTCATGACACCAACCTCAACATGAGATGGATTACTATTTCCGATATGCCTCTGTCTGAGGGTTACGCCCATATCTGGACTTACTATTCCCGACTTTGGGAAGGATGGTTTTATGGAGTGATGTCTTACTCTAATTGGGAAAGCCAGGAGATTCCTCGGGAAATGGCTAAACAGCAAGCTCTTTTTTTCCTTGATTGGTATGGCGTCAAGTACATGGCGGCAATTAAAGACGGAGGCGAGTGGGAAGTGGCTTCTCATTTTTATCAAGATTCTCCTTATATTGAAAAGTCTAAAGTTTATAAAAGCGGGCGAAGCGTTTTTGTGGTTTCACCAGAGTATACCTCGCCGGTGGTTGCCCCGGTTGCAACACCGGTCGTTGGTTTTGTTGGTGATGATGAGGCTTATATGACCTTTTTTAAAGATATCGCCATGTTGAAACTCGATACCTCCTATTTAATTCCGGTCAAAATTGCAAATTCAATTAGCCGCATTTCCTCAAGAGACTTGGCTTTGGTTGATGGTTTAGTAATTTATGATTTTAAAAAGACTGGCGTTTTCTACTCCCGGGGTTGGGACAAAGTTTTAAATTTTGTTAGAAATGGTGGTAAAGTTTGGATTGAAGGTGGCGGCAATTCAGGTGAAAGAGAAAATCCTCAACTGCCAGCTGTTTTCCCAATCACTGCCAGTCAATATGGGCCTTTAGACAAAAATTGGCAACCAGGCGGAAAGTTAGCCAACAAAATTGATTTTTCTTCCCTTGAACCGCTTGTTTACCGAGAGACTCCTTGGCAAATTTCTTATGCTCCGAAAAAAGCAGTTAAATCAGGAGCAAAAACTTTATTAACCCAAAAAGGCTATCCAGTAGCTGTTGAACAGGAAGTAGGCAAAGGGAAAGTGCTTTGGACAGGCGTTAATTTTTGGTACCGGCCAGAAGAATATCGGAAAAACGGGATGGAAGAGGTTAAACTTGTCAAATTATTTTTAGAAAGTTTAATGGGGGAATTGTCGCCAAAACAAGCCCAAGCCCAGGTTGAAAGAAAAGCGCCTGAACATATTAAAGTCACCGGGCAGGAATTTTCGGGGGTGGTTTTTAAAGAAACCAATTGGGGCGGGTGGAGAGCCACAGTTGAAGCAGGAGGGAAGAGAAAAGGTGTGCCGATCTTTACAGCTGGACCAGAAGTGATGTATATTCCTATTCCCAAAGATATGAGGGAGGGAAATATTAAGGTTTTAATTAATTATCAAGGTAGTGCTTTCTATTGGTTGTGTTTTGTTGTTTCTTTAGCTTCTTTTTTAGTGGTTGTTTTGTATTTAATTTTTGGCGATTTGGTACTAAGGCGCTTAGTGCCAAAAAAAATAACCAGATACTATCCCAAAAAGATTAAATCGAAAATTTCAAGTTGGTGGGAGTCTGAGGAGGATTGAGATGAGAATTGCTTTCTGTTATCCGCCATTTTCCGAAAACGGACGGTTTCCAAATCTGTCCCAAAATCGACAGTTTATTTATACCGCCTCAAAAGCAGTCAAGCTTTATCCCGTGGTCATGGCCACCGCTGCTACAAGGCTTTCAAGTTTAGGCCATGAAGTTCTTTGGTTGGATGGCATCACCAGGCGTTTGGACAGGGAAATATATGAGGAAAATCTATCCTCATTTTCCCCAGGTTTGATTGTATTAGAGGCAAAAGCTCCGATAATGAAAAAGCTTTGGAAATACGTTAATAAAATCAAAAAAAACAAAAAAATTAAAATTATTTTAGTTGGTGATCATGTTAGTTACTTTCCAAAAGAATCATTTCAAAACTCTAAAGTTGATTTTATTTTGACCGGAGGAGATTATGATTTTTTACTTGTTAATCTAATTAAGCATCTTGAAAAAGGTGAAAGGCTTGAACCAGGAATCTGGTATAGAAAGAAAGTTCAAAGTTCAAAGTTCAAAGTTCAAAGTTCGGGAGAATTCAAATTAAATCATAATCTCAATGAGACGCCGATGATTGATCGAAAACTAACTCGCTGGCAAGACTATGGTGAGGCTTATCTTTTTCATCCTTGCGCTTATATGATGTTTGGTCGGGGGTGTGGGATTAAAGATAAAAAGACTGGGGCCTGTACTTTTTGTATTTGGCAACACGCTTTGTGGCGATGTTCGGCTCGGTTAAGAAGTCCTGAACATGTTGTTGCTGAGGTCAAGAATTTAATTAGACTGGAAGTCAAAGAGATTTTTGATGACACAGAGAGTGGGGCTTTATGGGATTATCAATGGCTTAAAGAATTCTATCGACTTTTAAAAAAAGAAAAGATATTGGGCAAAATAAGTTTCTCTTCCAATGCGAGGGGAGACCAACTGGATAAAAAAACCTCTCGGCTTTTAAACAAATTGGGTTACAGACTGCTTAAGATTGGCCTTGAGTCTGGTGTTAATGAAACCTTAGCTAAAATTGGGAAAAAAGAAAAAATTGAAGATATCATTCAGGGTGTCAAGAGCGCTAAAGATGTGGAGTTGAGGGTGATGTTGACAGTCATGGTTGGTTATCCTTGGGAGACAGAGGAAGAGGCCCAGAAAACTTATGGAGTCACCCGTGGACTGACGCTTTATAAGACTCGGGCAGGAGATTGTCTTCAGGCTTCGGTGATTGTTCCTTATCCCGGGACGCCTCTTTGGTGGCAAGCCAAAAAAAAGGGCTGGTTACTAGTTGCCCCCGATGATTATGAGAAGTTTGATATGAGCCAGCCAGTTTTGAAGACCGAAATCGATGCCCGGAAGTGGTGTAACAAAGTTTGGTCAATCCAGAAGAGCCCCCAGTTTATCCTCAAATCTGGTCTAACGACTAAAAATATCAGCGAGGCAGTTTTGCTTTTGCGAGGAGCAAGATCTCTTTTAGAGCATATCAAAGATTATGTGAGAACCGACGAGTGATGAAAATTACTTTAGTTCATCCAGCCCAAAAAACTTGGACTCGGGCCGCTTTGATTCCTTTGGGCCTTGCCTATATTGCCGCCTATCTTGAAAAAAATAGTTTTACGGACATTAAAGTGGTTGATTATAGTGTTGAGCCAAAAGCTCATCTTCCCAAAGCAGATGTCGTTGGTATTACTGCCACTACTGCTTCAATTAAGTCTGCTTGGAGAATCGCTAAAAGAGCAAAAAAGATGGGGGCAATTACAATTATTGGTGGACCCCATGCTTCTGCTTTACCCGAAGAGTCAGCTCACCTTTCTCAAGTTGATTTTGTCTGTATTGGTGAAGGGGAGGAGACGATGCTTGAACTTTGTCAAGCAATTAAGGGAGGTAAAAAGAATTTTGAGAAAATTAAAGGACTCTGTTTTAAAAAAGGAAGAAAAGTTGTTTATACTCGACCCCGACCCTTAATTGCCAATTTGGACAGCCTTCCTTTTCCCGCCTATCATTTTTTTAAGTTACCTCTTTATACTAGTGCTCAGCCGCTAGTTTCGACTCGCAAACCAGCGGTGGGAATTATAACGTCAAGAGGCTGTCCTTTCAACTGCAATTTTTGCTATAAAGGCACTTTCGGTCGAAGTTGGCGACCCAGAGGAGTTGAGAATGTCTTGGCTGAATGGGAATATTTAG
>DATLBE010000022.1:0-47273 GCA_035527075.1 Nevskiaceae bacterium
AGGCCATCGCCGGGTTTCTGAAAAATATCATCCAGAGCGCCACCAAGCCTTTGACCGACAGCGTGATCTCTTTCCTGACCACCACCCCTTTAGTGGCCACCAACCAATCCATCTTTAACTTCTGGCTGGTAATCCTAGGCATTGCTGACTCGCTTTTCGTGCTGGTGATTGTTCTGCTCGGTTTCCAGCTGATGAGCGCCTCGACTTTTGGTTTTGAAGAGGTTGAGCTGAAAAAACTGCTGCCAAGGATCGGTCTGGCCTTTTTACTGGCCAATGTTTCCATTTTCATGGTCGACTGGGTGATCCGTTGCAATAACGCCCTGGTGACGGCCGTCATCAACGCCACTGGCGGGCTGAACCAGGCCTGGATAGAAAATGCTTTTAAACCGTCGGCGCTTTTCATCGGGAGCGCCGCTATCATTACCCTTGTCTTTGGTGTGCTTTTTATTATCCTGACCGTCGTCCTCTTGCTTTTTTACATCAGTCGGCTGATTGTTATTGCTCTCGGGGCTGTCCTGTTGCCCTTGGTTTTCATGCTTTGGGCTATCCCCAGACTGGCTG
Organism: Nevskiaceae bacterium; assembly: GCA_035527075.1. Lineage (GTDB taxonomy): Bacteria > Patescibacteriota > Microgenomatia > PFEM01 > PFEM01 > DATLBE01. Next base: position 562 of record DATLBE010000022.1, read on the forward strand.
ACTTTTCCGAAATTGCCGTCAAAAGCTACCTGACCACTATTTTTTCGGTTTTTATCCATGTGGTCGTAATCCAGTTGGCCGCGTCGTTTTTAACCCTGCCGGGCGAATCGGACACTCCTGGCATAATGGCTGTCCTGGTCGGCATTGGCCTGATGTTCACCCTGATAAAAACCCAATCAATTGTCTATCAGATGGTTTTTTATAACACCGGCAGAGCGATTATCAAAAAGTTTGGCGGCCAGGTGATCAATGTCCTTCAGGCCAGGCAAGCCGAAGATTCAGTCACCGGCAAAACCGGGGCCAAAACCCCAGAAAAGGTGATCAACGCATGAAAACAACGCCCATCCCGGCTCAGATAACTACGGTTGAGGACAAAATTGCCGGCAACCTGAGCATGGTGCAGCTAATTCTTCTTTTGTCACCCCTTTTCCTCAGTGTCTTTGTTTTTGCCGTCTTGCCCGAAAAACTGCATTTCAGTTCCTATAAAGTCGTCCTGATGCTTTCGGCTTTAGCCGTCTTTTTGACCCTGGCAATCAGGGTCAAGGAACGGATTGTTTTAACCTGGCTGGTTTTATTGGTCTCTTACTACCTGCGACCGCATATCTTTGTCTTTGATAAGAATGATGACTATCTGCGAGAAGGTAAATCATCAAAAAACAATGAAATTAAAAATTCTTCAGCCAATAAGCAAACTAAAGAGAAAAAGAAAAAAGCAAACAGTTTATCAATTCTAAACCTGATTCAATTGGAAAACCTGATTAACGATAGAAACACCAAAATGGCCATTAAATTCAGCCGGAAAAGGAGGCTCACATTAAACCGCTTTTAAAAAAGAAAATCTCATCAAGAAGACAGATTAAAATCAAAGAAGTCCGGGACGGTATTTTGGTTTTACCAGAAAACAAATACCGGATCGTGATTGAAACCTCGGCCATTAACTTTGAACTGAAAAGCGAAGCCGAGCAAGACGCTTTGATTGATAATTTCCAGAATTTCATCAACTCTTTGCCTTGCCCAATCCAGATTTTAATCAGGGTCCGCGAGGTTGATATTGATAATTACCTAAAAGAATTCATCAGTAACAACAACCACGAAACCAACAAGCTTTACCGCCAGCAGATAAAGCACTACGGCCAATTTGTCAAAAAACTGGTCAAAGGCAACAAAATCCTTTCCCGGCGTTTTTACTTGGTCGTTCCTTATGAGCCAGAGTCAGAAAAAACAGACTTTAATTTGGTCAAAGAGCAAATCAACCTTAGCCTGGACATTGTCGCTAAAGGATTAGAGCGCCTAGGAATGAAAACCAGAAGCTTAAATAGCCTGGAAATCCTGGAACTCTTTTACAGTTTTTACAATCCCGGAGTTTACAAAACCCAGCCGATCAAAGAAAAAACCTATCAGATGTTATCAACCAATAAAGATGCCATTCAAACTACCAAAGCTTAAAAAAAGCAAAAAGCATGGCCAAAAGACCATCGAGCTGTCATTTGGCCAACAGGACCAAATGGACCTGATTTCTTACGACGGCCTTGAAGAACACCAAGATTACTTGAAGATGGGAGGTAAGTATTTACGGACGCTATTTATCTCCGGCTATCCTTATGTCGCCACTACCGGCTGGCTAAACAACCTGGTTAATTTCAACCACAACATTGACATTGCCTACCACCTTGAACAGGTTGACTCAAAGCTATCCCTGCCCAAACTCAACCGGAAAATCACAGAGCTGGAGTCAACCCGGCGGGTGCTGCAGCAACAGGGAAAAATTATTGGTCCGGAAATACTTGATCCTTTAAAATCAGCCATTGATTTAAAAAACAATATTATGCGCGGCCAGGAAAAGCTTTTCCAAGTTTCTATCTACATTCACCTGATGGCTGGTTCTCTGGTTGAACTGGAAAAGTTAACCACCTTAGTGGAAACGGTTTTGGCCACCAAGCTCTTTTACACCAAAACAGCGGTTTTCCAGCAGCTTGAAGGCTTGCAGTCAATCCTGCCCAGAGCCGAAAACATGCTTAGCCAAAAACGAAACCTGGACAGCTCATCGGCGGCTCTGACTTTTCCTTTTACTTCATCCGAGCTGGTCCAGGAGACAGGGATTTTATATGGGGTTAACCTCTCTAATAATTCTTTGGTGATGATTGACCGCTTCTCTTTAAACAACGCCAACAGCATTGTCTTTGCCCAGTCTGGATGCGGCAAGAGTTATGCTGCTAAAGTAGAAATCCTGCGCCAGTTGATCCAAAAGACTAAAGTGCTGGTAATTGACCCGGAACGGGAATACCAGCAGCTTTCCAAGTCTTTAGACGGCACCTACATTAAACTGTCGGCCAAATCCAAAGAAAAAATTAATCCCTTTGACTTTTCGGTCAGCTCTTTTGGCAAAGACAACAATTTAGTTGAGCATATCCAGGACTTAACGGAAATAGTTTCCTTAATGGTGGAAGGCCTAACTTCTGAAGAAAAGGCAGTTATGGATAAAACCATTGTCAAGACCTATAAAAACCTGGGTTGGGCAATCCATGGCAAGAAAAAAGGCAAAAGATACCCGCTGGTGAAAGACCTGTACCAAACGCTCAAAAAGGACCGCCAAAGAAAACTCTGCGTCCGGCTGGAAAAATATGTCAAAGGTTCTTTGGCCAATGTCTTTAACCAGCAGACCAACATTAAGCTGAACAACCGTTTAGTCGTCTTTGATATTAAAGACCTGCCCGAATCTTTGCGCCAGATAATGATCTTAATTATCTCCAATTATGTTTACAACCAAGTAAAATCCAATCCCCAAAAACGGCTTTTGGTCATTGACGAAGCCTGGACCCTTTTACAGCATGAAGAGAGCGCCCGGTTTATTGCCGGACTGACCAGAAGGGCGCGCAAATATTACCTGGGAGTGAACATCATTTCCCAGGCAGCCAATGACTTTTTGGGCAATGAATACGGCCAGGCGATTGCCTCCCAGGCCTCATTGCGGATTTTGATGCGGCAGGACACCACCACCATTAAAAAAGTGGTTGATGAGTTCAAATTAAGCGAATACGAGCAGAAATTCCTGCTTACTTGCGACAAAGGCGAAGCGATCGTGATTGCCGACCAAAACCATGTGGCTATCAAAGTAGTCGCTTCGGAAAAAGAACATCCGCTGATAACCACTGACCCGGCCGAAAGATACTCCTTGCGGTGAACCCTTTTTTTATAACCACCTTTTTTTCCCTTAAAAAGGAATTTTTCTACGTGCTGTTGGCTTTTCTCCTGGTTATCCTGATGCCGATTATCGGGGTGATTATTCTCACCCGAATCGGTTTGGATTTTGTTTCTGAAAGACTGGTTAGCTTAAGCGAAGTAACCAATGAGGTTCAGATATTAAACCCAGTTGACGGCAGCGTTTATAAAACAATTAAAGGCGAGTTTTTCTGGCCGGTTAATGGTGTTGTTACCCTAGGGTTTGGGGAATTAAGCTTATGGCAACTCCTTCATACCGGCATTGACATCGCCAACCCCGAAGGCAAAAGGGGCGATTCGATAACTCCCTTCATGCCCGGAACCGTAATCTATTCAGGCCAGATTTTTTGGGGCTTTGGCAAGCATGTGATTATTGACCACGGGGATAACGTTAGCTCTATTTATGCCCACCTGGATAGTATCTGGGTAGATGTGGGGCAGGAAGTAAGCCCAGGAGATATCTTAGGCACCGAGGGTAGTACCGGTTGGTCAACCGGACCGCATCTACACTTCCAGATTAATGTCTTTGGCATACCGGTAAATCCAAGGGTGTTTTTAGGAGGAAATTAATAAACTTTTGAAGTGAAGTTTTGCGTAATTGCTTAATTTTCGTTAAAATGTTCGTATAAACACTAGTTGTGCGATAAATGAAATTTAAATGAATGATACTAAGGGTTCCATTTAAAAAACAAAATCATTCTAATACCTGTGGAGCGGCGTGCTTAGAAATGGTATTAAAATACTATAGTGTTAATGTAGCTGAAGAGGACATAGCCAAAGAAATACTGATTAAGAGTCCTGAAACTGGAAGAATTTACATCAGGACAGCACACTTAGTTCACTATGCAATTGTAAAAGATTTTGTTGCAATTCATAGTTGTCTTCAAAACCTCAAAGATTTGGATAAACTTCTTAGACTTAAAACTCCTGTGATAGTTCTTCAACGCCATAGTGCCAACGATGAATTATGGGCTCATTTTAGGGTTGTTATAGGGATAAAAGGAAACTCTTATATTATGCACGATCCAGAAATTGGCGAAAAACAATTAATGTCGAAAAAAAACTTTGGAATATTATGGAAAAGACAGCCTAAAGGAGAAAATACCCAGGGCAATCTTTTTATTCTAATCTACCCGAAAAGAATAAAACTAGATTACAAAGATTTCAATTTCGACCCCTTGCTATTTAGAAAATGCCAAAACAAAGATTGTCCAGATCCATTACAAAAAAATGAGCCCAATTTTAAATGCTTTAGTTGCCATAAAGTATTTGTCCATGAAATAGAAGGAATTCCTTTTGGCTGTCCAAATCCGGAATGCGAAAAAAAATATTGGTTAACCTATCATTGTCAGTGTGGCCATAAAAGTATGATTTAAATTTCATTCATCTACGTTCGTTTCACTCACTGCTAAGGCGCCGAATTATAGAAAAACTTAACTTCCCTTCTTTGTCAACCCATTCTCCTCGATGAATAACCTCATACTCATCAAACCCGCAAATACATTTTGGAAGTCTTCGCTTTTCTGCCATCAAGATATACCCAAATCTCTTAATAATAATTTAAACACAAATTTACCACATTCAGGTGAGGTATCTATTTTGCCAGTAGGTATAAAAAAATGGTAAACTTGAGCTCAATGAAAAGCTTCTTTTATAAAATTGGCTTCAATACTTTTATTCAAATTTTTGGAAAAGCGATTTCGATAATTTTGGGCTTTATCAGCGTTGGTCTTTTGACTCGTTATTTGGGGCAAGAAGGTTTTGGCAATTTTACTTTAGTTTTTGTTTATCTTTCCTTCTTTGGTACTTTGGCTAATTTTGGCTTGCAGTTGACGATGGTTAGAGACTTAGCTAAAAAAGATAAATTGCCAGAAGAGATTTACGGCACTTTTTTTTGGCTTAAAATCTTTTTAGTTGTCTTCGCCACCATTTTGGCAATTATTTTACTTGTATTTTTTCCTTATTCCCGATTTTTAAAAATTGGGATTGTTATTGCCTCTATCGGGGTAGCGATAGGGATTTTAAATAACTATGGCACTGTTATTTTTCAAGCTAATTTAAGATTGGATTTAGTTACACTTGCAGATGTTTTAACAAAAGTGATCACTATATTATTTATCGTTCTTTTTGTTTTTTTAAAACGGGGTTTTTATAGCATTCTTAACACAATTTTGATCGGCAATTTGGCAGGAGCAGTTTTAATAATTTTTCTTCTCAAAAAATTTATTCCTTTCAATTTGAAATTTAGCTTTAATTTGGCCAAAAAAATCATAAAGAAAAGTATACCGATAGGCTTTACTTCTCTTTTTGCTCTTGCTTACTTTAAAGTTGATACTTTATTGCTTTCGGTTATCAGAGGAACAGCGGAGGTAGGAATTTATAGCCTTGCTTATAAAGTGATAGAAAACTTGTTGGTTTTATGGGGATTTTATATGGCCACACTTTATCCGCTTTTATCAAGCCTTTTAAGTAAAAGAAAAACCCAAGAAGCGTGGGGCCTTTGGCGTAAATCCCTACTGATAGCCTTGGCGTCATCGGTAATAATTATTATTATTGGTTTTGCATTTGCTCCCTTTGTAATTCGTGTTTTGGGCGGAAAAGAGTTTGAAGCAAGTGTAATTGTCTTGCGAATTTTATTATTTAGCTTGCCGTTGTTCTTTGTTAATAATCTTTTTTACCACTCTTTTTTGCTGAAAGAAAAAATAAAATTTCCGCTTATAGCAATTGGTAGTTCTGCTATCATTAATTTAATTTTGAATTTAATTTTTATTCCTAGATTTGGGTATATTGCAGCCGCTTTTAATTTTTTAATTACCCAAACATGTCTTTTGATTTTTTATCTTTTCTTTTTCAAGGTGGCTAGTCTATATGAAGAATTTAAGCAATAAGCCAAAATTGCCTTTTGTTTCGGTAGTTATTCCTACCTATAATCGTGGGAAGCCGCTTTGTGATACCCTAAATAGTTTGTTTGTTCAAGATTACAAAAATTACGAAATTATTGTCGTTGATCAATCAACCAAGAAATTTCTAGAAAAAGAAAAATTTTTAAAGGAAAACAGAAAAAAGCTTTGCTATTTTTTCCTCAGACCGCCTAGCACGCCAAAAGCGAAAAATTTTGGTATCCAACAAGCAAAGGGTGGAATTATTCTTTTTTGTGATGATGATATTTTGGCCAAAAAAGATTTGATTTCTAAGCATGTGGTTAACTTTTCTGATTCTTTAGTCGGAGGAGTATGTGGTCGAGTGGTTACTGTTGGTCAGAAAGTTAAGCCAAAGTTTAAGGGCGTAGGTAAAATTGCTCCTTGGGGATCAGTTGCGGGTGGTTTTTCCTCAAAAATACGTCAAGAAATAGACAATGTAATTGGGTGCAATGTTTCTTGGAGAAAAGAGATTTTAGAAAAGATAAATGGTTTTGATGAAGACTTTATTGGCAATGCCTTGCGGGAAGAAAGTGATTTGGCTCTTAGAATTAGAAAGCAAGGTTGGAAGATTGTTTTTGATCCTAAGGCAGAGCTAACTCACGTTCGGGCGCCGACTGGCGGCTGTCGTAAGAATGAGGGCAGAATTAAATGGTATCACGATTTTTTTCATAATGAAACTTACTTTTTTTTAAAGCACATCAGGCATTATTGGTTTCTTGTTTTTTGGTTGATTCGTTGGCAATATTTTATTCGTTGTATGTTTGGTTTTGGCCGAGAAGTGAGTTTAAAATCTTTAAAAACTCCCTGGCTAGGAATTCATCATGGATTCCAAACGTATAGGAGGTGGCAGAATGAACATCGGCGTTGATGCTGGTTGTTTATCAATCAGAGACGAAAGATTAAAGTTGGGTGTTTATCAAACGACACTTAATTTATTGCGCCAGTTGGGCAAAATTGACAAACAAGACGAATATTGGCTTTATAGTTTTGCTCCGATTGAAAAAAAACTTTTAAGTCAGTTCGGACCCAGAATGAAAAATGTGATTGCTAAACCTATTTTTGGTTGGCGACATTTCGGCCTGCCATTGAATTTGTTGGTAAAAAAACCCGATGTTTTTTTAGGCCCAAGTCAGGCATTGCCCCTAATTTTGTTTTGTCCTTCAATTGTAATTGTTCACGATTTAACTTACGAACATTTTCCAGAAAGTTTTCCTGATTTAGGTCGGCATTTAAGGAGAATTACCCGACCGGCTGTAAACAAGGCAAAAAAAATTATTGCTGTTTCCAATTCGACTAAAAAAGATTTGGTAAAAATTTACCAGGTGCTTTCTGAGAAAATTAGAGTCATTCCTGAGGGCTATGATCCTATTTTTAAAGTGCAGGATAAAAAAGTGATTGAGGCAATCAAAAAGAAGTATCAGCTTAAAAAAGATTATTTTCTTTATGTTGGTGCTTTAAAAAAAACCAAGAATATACCAAGAATCATTGCCGCTTTTGCTGAATTTTTAAAAAAATCAAAAAAAGATTTTTTACTTGTCTTAGTTGGTAGTGATTTTTGGTTGGACAAAGAAATTAAAAAAACGGTTAAGGCTTTTTCACTAGAGGAAAGAGTTGTTTTTCCAGGATATGTTCCTTTTGGCGATTTACCAGGGCTTTACTCTGGAGCTCAAACTTTAGTTTCAGTCTCTTTGTATGAAGGCTTTGGCCTTACTTTGGTTGAAGCAATGGCTTGTGGTTGCCCAGTCATTGCGGGCGAGACAGCCTCAAGGAACGAGGTGGTTGGCTCAGCGGGAATTTTGGTCAATCCACGGAGTGAGAAAAAAATCGCTAGAGCCATGGGGCGAGTGGTTGATAATAGAAGTTTACGTCAGAAAATGATTAATGCAGGTTTAAAGCAATCTAAACTCTTTTCTTGGGAGAAGTTTGCTCAAGGTGTGTTGGAGGTAATCAATGAAAATTGCCATTGTTAGAGGAAAGTTTCTGAATAAATATGAGATGCAGTATTATGAACCGCTAATGGCTAAACATAAGTTGGTGGGTTTTGGTAGCCTTTATCCTTTTCATGATAAGTTTGTTTTTCCAGTGATTAAATTGCCTAGCCCGATGGATTTACCAAATTTTCCTTTTAAAATGCCCGTTTTAAACCGGCTGTGTGTTGATGCCCAATGGCTTTTTGGTTTGGAAGAAAAATTAAAAGGTTTTGATATTGCTCATTCAGCCGCGACCTATTTCCGTATCACTTGGCAGTGTCTTGATGCCAAGAAAAAGGGTTATGTGAAGAAAGTGGTGGCTACGGTTTCTGATACTATCCCTTTTGCCAACGAGGGAATTTGGGGCAGAAAAAGGTTTAAAAAAAGAGCCTTTAACGAATTAGACCATATCGTTGCCATTTCCAAGCAGGCGCGTGAAGCTCTAATTTTAGAAGGGTGTCAACCAGACAAAATTACAGTTGTTGGTCACCATATTGACACCAAGAAATTTCGGCCAAAAGGAAAACAAAAAAAGGAAAGCGGAAAACTGAATATTTTGTTTGTCGGTAGATTAGAATTTAGTAAAGGAGTTTATGATTTGATTTTTGCCGCTAAAAAACTTTTAGCCGATCCTGAACTAAATGATTACAATCTGACTTTCACTTTTGTAGGCAAAGGAAGTGAAGAAAAAAAATTGCTAAGGCTTGAAAAAAAGTTGGGGATAGCCCACAAGGTGATTCACAAAAGTTTATCTTATAAACAAATTCCCAATGAATATCAGCAGGCTGATATATTTGTGGCTCCTAGTCGAGCCACTAGACATTGGCAAGAATACTTTTCCATCGCTCTGGCCGAGGCTCAGGCTAGCGGTTTGCCGATTGTGACCACTACCTCCGGAGCGATTCCTGAGAATGTTGGGCCAGCGGCTTTGCTGGTTCAGCCAGCTGATTTTTACTCTCTGGCCCAAGCAATCAAAAAACTAATCCTTAATAAAAATTTAAGAAATGCTCTTGGTCAAAAAGCCCGCCAGCGAGCTGTTAAATTGTTTGATATATCACTCGGCGCAAAAAAAATTTTAGCAGTTTATCAGAAGTTGTTATGAGAAAGTTATTAGTAGTAATTTTATTGTTGATTTTTTTAGCTCTTAATATTTTTAGTGCCCTTAGGGAGTCTTTAACTTATGACGAACCGGTTCATTTAAAGGCTGGAATTGAAGAGTGGCAAACCAAGATTTTTTCATTGGATGCTAACAATCCTCCTTTAATTCGTGAGATTACCGCTTTGCCAATGCTTTTTGGTGCTCAAAAATTGATTAGTTCGCCTTACCCAGCTCATCAATATTTGCCCTCAAGGTTAATGATAACTTTTTTAGGCCTAATTTTGGCCGTAGTTGTTTTTAAATATATTGAGAAACATTTTGGTTGGAAGCCAGCGTTATTTTCTTTAATTCTTTTTGTTTTTGAGCCTAATGTTTTAGCTTACAGCCATTATGTCACTCTTGATTTGGGTACAGTTTTATTCTTCTTTTTGGCTTATTTATCTTTTCTTCGGTTTCTGGATAAGCCTGACTTTAAAAATGGCTTGACTTGGAGTTTGTTTTTTGGTTTAGCCATGGCTTCTAAGGTAACCATCATTCCCGCTCTTTGCTTGTCTTTTTTAGTAATGGTGGTGATTAAAAGGAAATCTTTAAACCAATTTTTTTGGAAAAAAGCTTTTTTGGGAATAATTTTTTCACTTTTGGTTGTCTGGACAACTTACTTTTTTACTTTTTCACCGGTAATTGCGGAAAGAAAAGACCCCAATCGGTTATCAGAAAAAATTTTGGTTTTTGCCGAAAAGAAAAGCTATCAATTTCTTAAAAATTTTATTTATTTTGGTAAAGGCAAGCCAGTGCCCCTTGGTTACTTTTTGACAACCATAAAAAATGGTTTGGTTTATAATTTGCAGCCTCATCGAACTGAATTTTTGGGTCAATTTTATCCAGACAATCGTTTTTATTTTTTACCGACAATTATCGCTCTCAAAACACCACTTCCTTTATTAATTCTTTTTTTCGTGGGAATTTTTTTAGCTTGTAAAAAAAGGGAGAAAATTATTCTATCGATGATTATGCCAATTTTTTTTCTGGTTTTCTTTTTTTCTTTCGGTCACATCTACCCTCGGTTACGTTACGCTTTGGCGATTTATCCGTTTATAATCATTGTTGCTTCCTTCGGTGCTGGGGTTCTTTTAAAAAAGCGGTTAGGCCAAATGATTCTTGGTTTGATTCTTCTTTGGTATGTCGTAGGGACCCTTTCTGTTTTGCCTCATTTTATTTCATTTGCTAATGAGATTGCTGGCCTAAAAGATAAAAGACTATTTCTTTTTTCTGATAGTAATTATGATTGGGGGCAGAGTCTTTTTGATCTGAAAGAATATGTAGGAGAAGAAAATATCGCCATTCTTTATCTTTCCTATTTTGGCCAAGATAATCCGAATGAATATGGTTTTGTGGCCGACAGGCCTTATGGAGTAAAGCTCGAGGAACGATGCCCGTTTTACTCAGTCGTTTTAAAAGATGAGGGTAAAAAAGTGTTGGCGATTAGTCTTTCTAACTATTATTATTGTGACTATTTTCAACAAGATAAGTTTGCTAAAAAGAAAGTTTCCCAAGTAGTAGGGGATTCAATACTAATTTTTAATAGCCAATAGAGAGTGAAAAAACTTTTTATCGTTATTCTTAATTTTAATGGTGGTAAAGAGATTTTGGCTTGTTTGCAATCACTTCAATTAGTTAAAGTGCCGGTTGGTTGGCAACAAGTTTTCTTTAGGAGCAAAAAAATGGACGAAGTTTATCAAAAATTGTTATGAAGGCAAAAAATTTTATCGTTGGTGTTCTTTTGGGAATATTTTTGCTGCTTAATTGGGCTAGCGCTTTAGAAGAATCTTTAACTTATGATGAGCGGGCTCATTTTAAAACTGCGCTGGCCGAATGGCAGGAAAGAAATTTTTCGCTTGATCCCCACGGACCCCCGTTGATTCGCCTGATCACGGTTTTGCCGATTTTAATCCAGTCTTCCGGAACAGAGTCCTTTTTGCCGCTTCACCGACAAGTACTTCCTGCTAGAATGATGATTAGTCTATTCGGTTTGATTTTGGCGCTGGTGATTTATCGGTACACTGATGTTTCTTTCGGATCAACCGCTGCCTTTTTTGCTCTTATCCTTTTTGTTTTTGAACCGAACATTTTAGCCCACAGCCATTATCTTACTTTGGATATCGGCGCTACCTTGGCTTATTTTTTGGCCTATGTATTTATTCTTGATTTTTTAAGGCTGGCTTCTTTTGGAAATGCCTTAAAAACAGGGGTTTTTTTGGGTTTAGCTTTAGCATCGAAGGTTACAATTATTGTTCCTTTTATTTTGAGCTTGTTGTGGGTGATTTATTTAAATCGGAAAAAACTAAACCGGAATTTTTGGCAAAAGGCTTTCATAAGTTTGGTTTTGGCTGGTTTGGTTATCTGGGCGACATATTCTTTTGCCCTAGCACCGATAATTGCCGAAAGAGAAGATCCCCAACGTCTCTCGGAAAAAATATTAAGATATTCGGAAGAAAAAAACTTGACCTTTTTAAAACATTTAATTGATTTTGGAAAATATCAGTCTTTGCCGCTTGGTAACTATTTAGCAACAATCAAAAATTGTCTGGTTTTTAATTTAAAACCAAATCGGGTTGAGTTTTTGGGAAAACTTTACCCAGGAAATCGTTGGTATTTTTTGTTAGTAATATTTTTCCTGAAAACTCCGATTCCACTTTTATTCTTGTTCTTTTGGGGGTTATTAGTCATTGGTAAAAACAAGAAATTTTTACCCCTTTTAATTCCTATCTTATTAATGTTTTTCTTTTTTTCTTTTAGCCAGTCTTCCGGTCGCCTGCGTTATCTTTTGCCGATTTGGCCCTTTTTGATTATTATTGCTGCTCGTGGTGCTGATTGGTTTAGGCAAAGAAAATCGGGAAAGATTTTGCTTGTATTGAGTTTTTTGGTTTATCTTGGGGGAACGCTTTTTTATTATCCCCATTTTATTACTTTTGCCAATGGACCATTTATTTTTGCTGACAGCAATGGCGATTGGGGACAGGGACTGATTAGTTTAGTAGAATATATTAAAAAAGAAAATGTTGTTGACTTTCATTTTTCTTATTTTGGGACCGATAGCCCCGAGAATTACGGTTTGGTAGCCGATAAACCTTTTGGCGAAAAGTTTGAGGAAAGATGCCCGCTTTATTCAATTAAAACAGCTAATCAAGGAGAAAAAATTATTGCCATTAGTTTGACTAATTATTATTACTGTGGCTACTGGCAACAAGAAGAATTTGGCAAAGAAAAAATTAAAGATGTTATTGGCAGGTCGATTTTAGTTTTTAAATGAAAAAAGTTTTTATCGTAATTCTTAATTTTAATGGTGGTAAAGAAGTTTCGGCTTGTTTGCAATCCGTTCAATTAATTAAACTACCATCTAATTGGCAAATGGAAGTTTTGGTAGTTGATAATGCATCTATTGATAATTCAGTTCAATTAATTGAATCGCGTTTCCAGGAGATTAGAATAATTAAAAACAAAGAAAATTTAGGTTTTGCGGCTGGCAACAATGTTGGTATCAAGCTGGCACTGAAACAAAAAGCGCAGTCTGTTTTGTTACTTAATCAAGATACGGTGGTTGAAAAAAACTTCTTGCTTTCTTTGCTTGCCAGTGACGCAGATATAGTGGCGCCGATAATCAAATTTAAACGAAAAGGTAAATGGATTTACGATTTTGGCGGTAAAATCAACTGGTGGTTAGGCAGAACAAGCCACGATGAGCGGGCCAAAATTAAAAATGAAAAACCAGCCAAAATTGATTATGTTTCAGGCTGTTGCATACTGATTAAAAAGAGTGTTTTTGAAAAAATAGGTCTTTTGGATGAGAAGTTTTTTCTCTATTTTGAGGACGCTGATTTCTGTCTTCGGGCCAAAAAAATTGGTTTTAAAATCGCCGTTGAGCCAAAATCAATTGTTTTACACAAACTGACGGGGACTGGAAAAAGACCTTTTGGGCAAAATTTACATCTTTTAAAAAGTAATTTACTTTTTATCAACCGTCACACTCCTTTATTCGTCAAACCTTTTGCATATGGCTATTTAATAATTTTATTATTTAAATTATTTTTACATAATGTGCCCTGTTTGCGGAAATAGAAAAGTTAAAACTCAAATTGAGGGTTATTTTAAATGTGCTAATTGTTTGTCTTTATACTCTAAACGTGTTCCAACTGAATTGGAAATTCAAAAAAGAATTGATTACTATGGGAAGCCTGCTGCAAACTCTTCGATTGACTGGAAATTAATTAAAGTCCATAAAAATAGAGTTATTTATTTGTCTCGTTTTCTTTCTAAAAACAAAAGTTTGCTTGACGTTGGATGTGGAAGAGGTACATTTTTAAAATGTGCTCAAGATGCTGGTTTTAAAATTTGGGGAGTAGATAAATCAAAAAAATTTATTGAATTTGTTAAAAAAATGGGTGTTGAAGCTTTTAATAGTTTATCCGAAGTTAAGGATGAAAGCTTTGATTGTGTTACATCGTTTGATGTGATTGAGCATACGTTTAATCCTAAGACTTTTATATTGGAGATTAAAAGGAAATTAAAAAAAAGAGGCATTCTAATGATGACGACACCTAACTCAGAAGGAATTTCTGCTAAGATATTAAAAGGCAGATGGTGGGTTTTAAACCCTGAAGACCACTATGTAATTTTTAATCCCAGTTCATTACAGCTACTTTTAAAAAATAACGGTTTTAAGATTATTGAAACAAAAACTGATACTCTTACCCAGTGGTTTATTGCCAATAAAAATTTGATGGAAAGAATGACCAATAAGATAATTTATCTATTTTTTAAACCTTTCTTAAAATATTTATTTTCTGAAACGTTAGGGGATAATATACAAATTGTTGCGGTTAAACAAAAATGAAAAATGGTGCGTCTTTTTATAAACTAATTTTTGTTTTCTGCTTTATCTTTGCCCTTTTTGTTTTTCTTGGCCATTATTTGATTGTGGGCAGTAGCGTCTGGGGCGATGGTCAGTATTATTACAGCTATACTCGTTCACTAATTGTTGACGGCGATATTAATTTTAAAAATGAGTTTGAATATTTTTCTCTACCGATTAAAAAAACTGCGACAGGTATGGTTGGCAACAAGTTTTCTTTAGGAGCGGGTTTATTATGGTTGCCTTTTTTAGGATTGGCGCATTTAGTGGCTAAAGGCGATGGCTTTTCGAATATTTATCAAATTTTGACTGGTTTTGGCAATGTTTTTTACGGAATTTTAGGTTTATGGTTTTGTTTTAAAATTGTCAAAAAGTATTTTAGTAAAAAGATTGCCCTGATGGCCACTTTAAGTCTTTGGCTTGGTTCAAATTTGTTTTTCTATACCGCCGTTGATCCGATAAATTCGCATTCTGTCTCCTTTTTTGTTGCTTCAATAATAATTTTAGTTTGGCAGCAAATTAATCCCCAAAAACTTTCTCAGTTTGCCGTTTTAGGTTTTTTAATTGGTCTTTTGGCCATGATTCGAACCCAAGATGTCATTTTTGCTGGTCCATTTCTGATTTGGAGTTTTAAAGATTGGCAAGAAAACAAACAGCTTGTTTTGAAAAGAACTTTGGTTTTGCTTGTTTTTACTTTCATCGGTTTTTTACCTCAGATGTTAGTTTGGCAAACTTTGTTTGGGGAACTTAAGAGTCCTTATTTGATTTTTGGCGAAAGATTTAATTGGCTAAAACCTCGAATTGGAGCCGTTTTATTAAGTCCGAGCAATGGTCTTTTCTTTTACTCTCCAATTCTTATTTTTTCCTTGGTTGGATTATATTTTTTGTTTAAAAAAAGTCGTTTTTTAGCTGTTTCAGGCTTTTTTCTTTTTTTGCTCCAAACTTATATTGTTTCTAGCTGGCACAGCTGGAGTGGGGGTGCGGCTTATGGAGGCAGAATGTTTATTAGTCTCATGCCATTTTATATAATTGGTTTGGCCACTTTGTTAGAAAAACTAAAATTAAAACAGAAGCTAGGTCGCTGTATTCTTTTTGCTTTAGTGATTTTGAACTTTGTTTCGATAATCAGATTCTTGTCGATGAATTAAAATGATTTCGGCCGTAGTTTTAGCTAAAAACGAAGAAAAAAATATCAGAAATTGTCTGAAGTCTTTGCAATGGTGTGATGAAATTGTGGTGATTGATGATTATTCTGAAGACAAAACTTTAACAATTGCCAGGCGATTCGGTGCGAAAGTCTATCAACGTCATTTGGCAGGCGATTTTGCCACTCAGCGAAATTTTGGTCTTAAGCAGGCAAAAAGGGAATGGGTTTTGTTTATTGATGCTGATGAAAGAGTTTCGGCGGTGTTGGCTAGGGAAATTAGACAGGTAGCACAAGGTAACTTTTTGGCCGGTTTTTATCTTAAACGCCAGGATTGGCTGTGGGGGAAAGCTTTAAAACACGGCGAAACAGTTAAAGTTAAGCTGCTTCGTTTGGGAAAAAAGGGAGCAGGGGAGTGGCAAAGAAAAGTTCATGAAACTTGGGAAATTAAAGACAAGACAGGCCAATTGAAAAATCCAATTATTCATTATCCCCACCAGACAATCAGCGAATTTTTAAGCCATCTTAATTTTCACTCAAGTTTACACGCAGAAGCTTTAAAAAAGGAGGGGATTAAACCCAGTTTTTTCCGGGTTTTAATTAATCCTTTTGGAAAATTCATCCAAAATTATTTTTTTCAATTAGGTTTTTTAGACGGCATGCCAGGTTTAATTAGTGCTTTGATGATGAGTTTTCATTCATTTTTAGCCCGAGCCAAACTCTATTCACAATGAAAAAACTGATTATTGGCCTTTTGTTTGCTTTTTTAGTTTTTTATCCCTTTGGTCAGTTAACGCGTTTGCCTTTGACTTTGATAACGGGCAATTTAGCGAGGCAATTTCCAGAAGTCCATTTATATTTGACGGACATTATTTTAGGACTGCTTTTAGTAGCCTGGGGAATCTGGCGGTTTTTGCTAGTAAAGAAAAAATACAAACTGCCTCCTTTGGCGAAACCGATGTTTCTATTTTTACTCATTGGTCTTCTGTCTTTAATTTTCAACTCTCCCCTACTTTTGAATAGGGAAATGGCTGTTGCTGGTCTGTATTTGTTGAGATTAGCCGTCTATTTTGGTTTTTATTTTTTTGTTTGTGACTTTAAAAAGTCAAAGAAAATGCTTAAGTTTTTAATGGCGATTGGTGTTACTATGGCTGTTTTTGGTTTAGTTCAATACCTTCTTTGGCCAGATGTTAGCGACCTTTATTTTTTAGGCTGGGACCCCCACTATTATCGAATCATAGGAACGTTTTTTGATCCAGGTTTCACTGGTGTTATTTATGTTTTGACTTTGATTTTGCTAGTGGTTACAAATTGGGAGAAATTAAGTCAGCTAAAAGTGAAAAATTTAGGTTTTTATTGTTTGCTTTTGATAGTTTATTCTGCCTTAGTTTTGACTTATTCTCGAAGCTCTTATCTGGCTTATCTTGGAGGTATGGGAACAATTGCTTTGGTGAAAAAAAAACCGAAGTTTTTCTTGATTGTTTTTTTAATTAGCGTTTTAACTGTCCTGATTTTACCCAGGGCACCTGGTGGCGAGGGTGTTCGGTTAGAAAGAACGACGACTGTTCAATCAAGATTTGGCAGCTGGCGGCAAGCTCTGGCCATTTTTCGTGATCGTCCTCTCTTAGGAGTAGGTTTCAACGCTTATCGTTATGCCCAAAGAAATTATGGTTTTTTAGATCAAGAGCAATGGCAAACAGGTCATGCTGGAGCTGGAGCTGATTCGAGTTTCCTTTTTGTTTTAGCCACCACCGGCGTAATTGGTTTGTTGGCTTATTTTTGGTTTTTGAGTTCGGTGATTCGTCTTACGTTTAAAACAACCAACGCCAAAATTGGTTTGGTCGTTCTAGCCTCAGTTGCCGCTTTAGTTTGCCATTCTTTTTTTCTCAACAGCCTTTTTTATCCCTGGATTTTAGCTTGGTTGGGGATTATTCTAGGATTACTGTGATTTCTTTTTCAGTTTGATTGTTGGCTTTGTCGATAGCTACTACTTTGATCTTGTTCTCACCTTCAGATAAAGTGAAAGAAGAGTTAAATTTTCCCTCAGCATCAACAATAACAAAGTGGTCATTGATAGTAATAGTAACGTCTTCTTCTGTTTCACCTTGAATTCTAATCACTTTTTCTTCAGCATAGAAAGTTGAGTTATCAACCGGTTCATTGATTGTCAGTTCAGGTGGCGTCTGGTCGAAATAGATGATTAAAATACCTGATTTTTGGCTCGTGTTACCCTCTTGATCTGTGGCCGTCGCATAAATCTCATTTTTATCCCGGTTTAATTTGACATGACTAATCAAAAAAGAACCATCTGCTTCAGCAATGCTTTTTTGCTTAGGAACTCCATTTAAAAAAATCTCCACTGTGGTGCCAGCCTCGGTAAAACCTTGGATTTCAATTTGATCTTTGTTGGTTGCTTCTGGTAAAGGCTTCAAACTTGGGGGAGCAGGTGGAAGAATGTCCTTAGTTTCTACCGGAGCATAAGAGCTTCTCAAGCTACCAATAAAGATGGCCATTCTAATTAAAGCAGGGATGCCAAGAAAAACAAGAGCTAAAGCCAAAAGGACGGTTAAAAAACCGAAAAGGACGGCTCGACGTAAACTTCGCGCCTCTTGTTTTCTGGTTAATCTTGAGCTTTTTGGCGACATTTTATTGAGCCGAGACTGGGAATTGAACCCAGAACCTATCCCTTACGAAGGGATTGCTCTGCCAATTGAGCTATCTCGGCAAAAGATTTTTCACTCCTTTTTGAGCGGGATAAGGGAGTCGAACCCTTCTTTCCACCTTGGGAAGGTGATGTTGAGCCGCTCAACTAATCCCGCTTTAAGCTGATTTTAACATAATTTGTCTTTTCCTAAAAGACCGTATGAAAATATATTGACTTGAAAGTATTTTGATAGTATTGTGTTTGTATGACTGAGGTTTCAGAAATTCCCCAAGGGAAAAAAGAAATCAGAGAGCCTGTTTCTATTCTTCTGGGGGCTGATAGTGAAGCCAAGAAAAGGCAAAAAGGGCACAACGAGGATAGGTTTTTTACCAGCCGTAATGGTTTTTGAGTTTTTGATGGGGTAAGTCTTCCTGAAAATGGAGATAAAGCAGCAGAAATTGCCAAACAAGCTATTAGAAAACAAATCAGCCTTTTTTCTCCTGACATTTCTGAGGCAGACGCAAGGCGGCTTCTAACTGCATCTTTTCGCGACACCCACAAAGCAATCATAGAAAATCTTGGAACTGGACCGGCAACGACAGCCACGGTGGTTGTTTTAGTTGAAAGGGGTAGAAAAGCGCTCATCGCCAATGTAAGTGACAGTCGAGCTTATCTTGAAAGAAAAGGGAAACTTTTTCAAATTACAAAAGACGATGATATTTTAAGCGAATTGGTTAGAGATGGGTACCTTTCAAGAGAAAAGGAAAGAGAGATAAGAAGAGCGATGAACAGAGTTAGTTCACCTGCGGATGTTTTAAAATTTAATAAGCAATATGGTTATAATTTTAAATTTATAAGAAATCGAATTACTGCCTGTTTAGGAGGAGGCGAAGAGGCTATTCCCAAATTTTCTGTTGTCGAGTTACAGTCGGGCGATCGCCTTTTGGCTTGCTCAGATGGCGTTCATGAAAATTTAAAAGCCCGACAGATTAATGAAATGTTGATAAAGTCAAAGACACCTCAAGAAGCAGCTCAAAGGTTAAAAAATTCAGCTTCTGCTGAGAGTGTCAGCGGCAGCGGTCGGGCTAAGCCAGATGATATCACCGCCGTAGTAGCAGAAGTTAATTTTGTGATTGAAAGCGTTGGCTCTTTTCAAGAATTATATAAAGTTTTGGACCAATTGGGTGGTTTGAGAGGAACTCGAAAAGATTACAATGCTGAAGAGTTGAGCAAGGCAATCGGTCAGGTTATTGGGGTTAAAGCTGAGCTTAACACAATTACCCGTACCGGCGGATTGAGAAAAACAGTGAAAAAGTTATTAGAAAAAGAACTTGTTCCAGCATAAACACTGAACAAAAACTTTCAACTTAAGTTGCGCCTCCTTTATTATTCTTGTAAACTAGAAGTGATGAACAAAAGGATTTTTCGTGTTTTCTTGTTTTTGATTATCCTCTTTTTTACTTCTGCTCGTCTCGCTAAAGCTGATGTATACACGCCTCCAAAAACAAGCTCTTGTTTTGAAGACGAAGTTTTTGTCGAGCCGTGGGGCAAAGAGATGTCGGCCGATTTTTTTCGTATTAACGGCTTTCGTGAAAGAGAAACACATCCTAAGATCGAAGAGGCAATCAGTTGCTTACGAAACAAAGGAAAGCTAAGCCGTTATTGCTCTAAGGTAAAAAGTTATTTTAAAAAAGAGGACCGCGGATATTGTCTTTCAATCAACGATTACTGTTCTTTAACAGGATGCTCGGTTGAAGAAAAGAGAAAAGAGATTGCTAATCTAACTTTCTACACTAATAGCCTCTTTTTTAACAAAAAAAGAACAATTTTATCGCCAGTTGAGAAACTTTTGATGACCTCAGGAGGTACCACAGGAGCTTTAAAATCAATTGGAATTAATTTTGGACTTAATTATTTATTTTTCTTGCTAATCTTTTTTATTTTTCAAAAAGCGATTTTGGATAAAAATTATTGGTCTAAATTAGGAAATGTTTTAAGGATATTGCTAGTCACTGCTTTGGGATTTTTCGTGGATTTGTTAGCACCTCTTACAGAATCGTTTTCAAAATATTCTGGTTTTTATTACATGCCTACCGTTTATGAAGGGTGGTTGAAAAGACTGTATGAGGAAGGATATTATTATTTCTTCAACTACATTGCTTATTTGGTGATTTTTATTCTTGTCAGTGTTTTTGCCTATTTTCTTCTTTTTAAGCCGATTGAATTCAAAAAAGCTAAATATAAAATTTTAGCAGCTTTATTATTTGGATTTTTAAGCAACCCCATTTGGATGCTCTTGGTGAAATAAACTAATTCTTTCCTGAGGATTTAGATCATAACTAGTAAGCCCATAATTCCTCTTAAACAGTTTTAATCTCCTTGAATCCTAGAGTATTTGTTTATATAAGCATTTTGCCTTATAGGGTGAAAAATACTAGGCTAGGAAGTAAAAACCCTTTTGTTTAGGTCTTTTCGTGAACGGAAGTTGCCAAACAAAATATTGAAAAACAAGCTAGTGGTTTTTCTTTTTTTAAATTAACTTTTATCTTGGCAGGCTAAGAATATTGCCTGGGTGGATCAGATTCGGATTGGCTATATTGTTTTCACGCGCAATTTCCACCCAACGATAACCATCACCATAAGCTCTAACAGCAATTGCCCAAAGGTGGTCTCCTTTAATTATCGTATATTGGCTGTCAGTGATTGTTTCACCTGCAGGTTTATCTGTTTGAACTGTCATGAGTTTAGCTTCTGTTTTGGGAATGGTTAATTCTTGGCCAACTGCTAGGCCATCAGGATCAACAAGCTTGCTCTCAGCAGCGATGTCCACCCAATTATAACCTGAGCCATAAATACTTTCAGCAATTTCCCAAAGATTGTCACCTTCCTTAACAACGTAAATAGTGGGCAAGTCTGAAAGTTTAATCTCCGTTGTTTCTGATAAACTTAACTCTTCTTTTTCTTCTTCTGTGGGTAGATTAACACTTTTAAAATAGTTGAAGACCAACATGCCGATGACCACCACAACGAGCAACCCTAAAAACATACTAATGGTTGATTCGTTAAGTTTTAATTTCTTAAGCAGGGATTTTAAGTATCCATTTGCCATAATTGGCTTAACCTCCTTTCTGGGCAGAAATAGGGGGCAGGCGGGACCGATCGGACTCGAACCGACAACCTTTCGCGTGACAGGCGAAAGCTCTAACCAATTGAGCTACGGCCCCTTAAGATGAAGAATAGCAAATTATTGAATCCAAGTCAACGAACGACACTAAGTTTGACTTATGATATTATATAAAAAGTAACTAGTATGAAAATGAACCGCAATTTGAATAACCAAGAAGTGGCTTGTCTCCTTCAAGCAATTGCCGCTGCTTACGAAGTAAAAAATAGTAATCGGTTCAAAATTATTGCCTACGATCGGGCAGCCACTGCGGTTGAAAATGCGACTAGTGAGGTCAAAGATCTTTGGGATGATGGCAAATTAAGAACTCTTCCAGGCATAGGTGCGAGCATTGCCCAACATTTGGATGAGCTTTTTCGTACCGGGAAAGTAAAGCATTTCAACCGTTTAATTAAAGGATTACCTCCGGCTATGTTTGAGTTTTTAAGCATTTCTGGAATTGGTGCTAAAACAGCTTATAAGCTTTGCCAGGAATTAGAGATAAAAAGAGCCAAAACTGCCTTGGTTGAGCTTGAAAAAGCAGCTAAAAAAGGAAAAATCGCCCTTTTAGAAGGTTTTGGAGAGAAATCACAAACTGACATTTTAGAGGCAATTTTAGATTTTAAAAAGGGCCGAATTAAAAAGAAAAGAATGCCTTTGTCTTATGCTGATGCCGTAGCTCAAGATATCATTGTTTATCTTAAAAAATCTCCTGCTACTTTAAAAATTGACCCTTTAGGCAGTTTAAAAAGAAGGGTAGCGACCGTCGGTGATATTGATATCGCTGTGGCCACCAAAAAGCCAACCGAGGTGGTGAGTTGGTTTGTGGCGTATCCTAAGAAGAAAAAACTTATCGAAAAAGGACCCACTGGCGCGTCAATCTTGCTCAAAGGAGGCTGCCAAGTTGACCTTAGAGTTCAAAAGCCTGAGGCTTATGGTTCGATGCTTCAGTATTTTATTGGCAGCAAACACCACAACATTCATCTAAGAGAATTTGCTCTTAAAAAAGGGCTTTCACTTTCTGAACATGGTATTAAAAAAGGCAAGAAATTGAAAGAATATGCTACTGAAGAGCAATTTTATCATGATTTAGGCTTGCCTTGGATTCCACCGGAGATTCGAGAAGATACAGGCGAGATTGAAGTGGCCCAAAAGGGGGAATTGCCTAATTTAGTGAAAACTTCAGATATTAAAGGCGATTTCCATCTTCATTCAAATTATCCTTTGGAACCCAGTCATGATGAGGGAAAAAATTCCATGGAGGAGATGGCTATGAAAGCAATTGAGCTTGGTTATGAATATATTGGCTTTAGTGAACACAACCCCAGCCTTAGTCATCACAGTGAAAAGCAAATAATTGACCTTGTTAAGCGTAAAAACGGGGCTGTTGAGCAATTAAAGTCCTCGTGTAACAAAATTACCCTATTAAATGGATTAGAGGTAGATATTCGGCCTAATGGTCAGTTGGCTTTTCCGGAAAAAGGATTTGATTTACTTGATTATGTGGTGGCGTCGATTCATTCAAGCTTTAAGATGAATAAAAAAGAAATGACCAGAAGAGTTTTGGCAGGTCTTGAACATCCAAAAGTCAAGATTTTAGGCCACCCCACAGGCAGAAAATTGGGTCAACGAGAGGGATATGAATTGAATTGGGAGAAAGTTTTTGCTTTTTGCAAAAAAGCAGATATTTGGTTGGAAATTAATGCTTGGCCAGACAGGCTTGATTTACCGGACGTTTTAGTAAGGGAGGCCGTGAAAAATGGAGTGAAAATGGTAATTAATACTGACAGTCATGCTTTAAGCCAAATGGGTTTAATGCCTTACGGAGTTTCGGTGGCCCGGAGAGGCTGGGCTGAAAAAAGTGATATTATCAACACATTGTCTTGGCTTAAATTAAATGCTAGACTGAAACGAACTTAGTTTTTTTTCACCCAGAAAGGAGGTGAGAAAATGCCAATATTTATGATTTTTATTATTTTGTTAGCGGTGGCCATCTTTTATGTGGTGGCTACCTACAATCGGTTTGTGACGATCAAAAAGAGTCGAATTAAAAATGCCATTCAGGAAATCGGCAACCAATTAAAGCGCCAGGCTAATTTAATTCCGAATTTGACTGAGACGGTCAAGGGTTACTTAAAACACGAAAAAGAAATTTTTGAAAAAATCACTGATGCTCGAAAAAGTGTTAACCAGGCACTTAAATCAAATGATGCCCAAAAGATGATTGATGCTAGTACTCAGTTACAGACGGCCTTAAATCCCATTAGAGTCGTTTTAGAAAGTACGCCCGAGATTAAAGGGGCCCAACCAACGGTTAAATTGATGGATGAACTTCGGGATACGGCCGATAAATTGACTTACAGCCGAAGGACTTTGATTGACTTGGTAGCTGACTATAACCGTATGGTAGCAACTGTGCCCAGTAAATTTGTGGCCCTGCTTTTTAATTTCAAAGAAGAGCCAGGTTTAAAAATGCCCGAGACTGGTGAGCATCTGGAAGTGAGCAGCCAAGAATTGAAGACACCTAAAGTAAAACTTTAAAATGCTGAACGTTTACGAACAAATTGACAGAAATAAACGGCGAAGTTTTGTAATTATGTTTCTTTTCGTCGTTTTTATCACTTTAACAGTCTGGGCTTTTAGTCAAATTTTAGATTATGGCCTGGGTATGGTTGGTTTTGCCCTTATTTTGGCAGGTATAATGAGTTTTTCAAGTTATTGGTGGGGAGATAAGTTGATTTTGGCTCTTTCTCAGGCTAGACCCGCGGACCGTAAAAAAGATTTTCACTTTTTCACGGTGGCTGAAAACTTAGCTATGGCTGCTCAAATACCGATGCCTCGACTTTATGTCATCAAAGATACGGCTACAAACGCTTTTGCCACTGGCCGAGATCCGCAACACGCCGTAGTTTGTGCCACCACGGGCTTACTGGCGAAGCTTGACCGAACTGAACTTGAAGGCGTGGTTGCTCATGAACTTTCCCATGTTAAAAATTACGATACCAGACTAATGAGTGTTGTGGTGATTTTAGTAGGTATGGTTACCCTTTTGGCTGATTGGTTTTTAAGGGGAACACAAATTGGCGGTCGGGGTAGAGAAAGTAAAGCTGGTAATCTAAAAGCGGCATTGTTTGTAGTTGGCCTTTTGCTGGTCTTGCTTTCGCCATTAATTGCCCGCCTTATCCAATTAGCGATTTCTCGACGCCTAGAATTTTTGGCCGATGCCTCAGCGACAAAGCTAACACGCTTTCCTGATGGCTTGGCTCGGGCTTTGGAAAAAATTAGCGCAGATAAAGAACCGCTTGAGGCGGCAAACAAAGCAACAGCCCATCTTTATATTGCCAATCCCTTAAAAAATCGGCATGACAAAATTGGTTGGTTTGCTAATTTGTTTAATACCCATCCCCCAGTGGGGGAAAGGATAAAAGCTTTAAGGCAAATGAGTTAAAAAAATGAAAAAGACCAAACTTACTCCTCAAAAAGTTAGACATATTGCCAAACTGGCAGGATTAACGCTCAGTCCTTCTGAAGTTAAAAAGTCCCAGAAACAGCTCTCAGGAATTTTAGACTATGTTGAGATTTTGCAAAGGGTCGATACCAAAAAAGTCGAGCCAACCAGCCAAGTAACAGGTTTAAAAAATGTTTTACGGAAAGACAAAGCGGAAAAATGTCTTACTCAAAAAGAAACTCTTGCGAATGCGTCTGAAGCCAAAAGTGGGTTTTTTAAAACTAAATCAGTTAAAGAAAAATGGAGTTAAACGAACTAACCATTACCCAGGCCTTAAAAGGTTTGAAAGAAAAAAAATTTTCGGCTGTTGAGCTTGCTAGGACATGTTTGGCAAGAATCAAAAAAGTTGAGCCGAAGATTAATGCTTTTATTACTGTTTGTGAAAAAAAAGCTTTAAATCAAGCTCAAAAAGCGGATAAGGCAAGACAACAAGGTTCTCAGTCGCCGCTTCTTGGCATTCCTATTGCCGTCAAAGACATTTTTTCAACTTCCGGCATAAAGACTACAGCCGGTTCTAAAGTTTTGGCTAATTACTTGCCTGTTTACGATGCAACCACCGTTAAAAAATTAAAAGAAGCCGGGGCAGTCATCATTGGCAAGACCAATCTGGATGCGTGGGCTCATGGTTCAAGTGGAGAGAATTCAGACTTTGGGTTGACCAAAAATCCTTGGGATTTGTCCCGAGTACCTGGAGGATCAAGTAGTGGTTCTGCGGCGGCTGTGGCCGCTGACATGTGTCTGGCTGCCACTGGCACTGATACTGGTGGGTCAATCAGATTGCCAGCCGCTTTTTGCGGTGTAGTTGGTTTGAAGCCTACTTATGGCCGAGTCAGCCGCTACGGTGTCGTGGCTATGGCTTCTTCTCTAGACGCCGTCGGCCATTTGGCTAAAAATGTCACTGATGCGGCCATTATTTTGAATATCACGGCTGGCAAGGACTTGTTGGATGCCACCACGCCTCCAAGAGCGGTACCAGATTACAGCCAAAATATCAACCAGCCGATCAGAGATCTAAAAATTGGCCTTCCTAAAGAATATTTTATTAAAGGCTTAAATAGTAAAATTAAGCAGAGTTTAGTGGTAGCCCTAGCCAAAATGGAAAAGTTGGGGGCAAAAATAAGTGAAATTTCTTTGCCCCATACCAAGTACGCTTTAGCGGTTTATTACATCATCCAACCGTCAGAAGTTTCCTCCAACCTAGGCCGCTATGATGGTATTCGTTACGGTTTTCCCCGAAATAAATTTACCGATGAAGCCAAACGAAGAATCATGCTGGGAACTTACACGCTTTCTGCTGGTTATTATGAAGCTTATTATTTGCAAGCGATGAAAGTTCGGACTTTAATTAAAAAGGACTTTGAGGACGCTTTTAAAAAAGTTGACTTAATTATTACGCCCGTTTCGCCTGATTTGCCATTTAAATTAGGTGAAAAAGTTGATAATCCCTTGAAAATGTATTTGTCAGATATTTTTACAAGTACTGCCAATTTGGCTGGGGTGCCAGCTTTATCTTTACCAGTGGGATTGGTTGACAATTTGCCAGTAGGTATGCAAATCATTGGCCCCCAATTTGCTGAATCTTTAATCTTGCAAGCAGGTTTTGCTTGTGAAAAAGCGATTAATTTGTGCCAAGAAAAACCAAAATTATGAAAAAAAGCCTTTTTTTAAAGATATTAACCAATAAAAATTTTTTAAAAATTTGGTTAGCCCAAGTTATTTCTTTAGTCAGTGCCTATGCCCTTAATTTTATTCTCATCGGCCGGATTTTTGCAGTCACCCAATCAACCGTCGCGGTGAGTTTTTTCCTATTTTTGTACTACTTGCCCACGATGATTTTGGGCCCTTTTATTGGTGTTTTTATTGATAATCTTAGCAAAAGAAAAATTTTTGTTTTAAGTAATCTTTTTCAAGCGGTAATTGTTTTGGCTTATTTAGGCATCGGTGAAAAAATCTGGGCAGTTTACGCCATTGTTTTTCTTTATTCTTTGTGCGACGAACTTTTCAACCCGGCTGTTGGGGTAGCTTTACCAGCTTTAGTAAAAAAGAAATCTTTGCCAGTCGCCAACAGTTTTTTTCTTCTAACCAGCCAGGGTTCGATTATGGTTGGTGCTTTAATTGGTGGTTTGGCGCTTAAGTTTTTAAAGTGGGTTGATTTCACTTTTGTATTGGTTTCTTTCTTGCTTTTTCTGGTAGTGGCTATTTCATTATCTTTACCCAAAAAGCCTTTAAGAGGGACTAAAAAAATAAAAATTGATTTTTCTGATTTGTCCAGTTTAAGCAAGGCTCTGGATTTACCTGCCTTTTGGCGACAAACCAAAGAAGGTTACCGATTTATCAAAAATGAGCCGCTTGTTTTATTTCCGATTTTAGTTTTAACCGGTCTTCAAGGTTTGGTAGCCATGGGTTTAATTGTTTTGCCGTCTTTAGCTGAAATGCTAAAAATAAACTTCGCTGATTCTTCTTTTTTGGTAATTATTCCAGCAATTTTGGGTGTGTTTTTAGCAAGCTACTATGTCAGCAAAACTATTTCCAAAGTGAGAAAAAATGTTTTAGTTTTAGCTGGCTTATACCTGAGCGGCATAGCCATTTTTTCTCTTGCGTTTTTTACTTTGTTTGGTAAACATCCTTACCTGATTGCTTTACCGATATTTTTTATTCTGGGGGCTGGTGCGGTACTTATTTTTATCCCTTTACAAACTCTTATTCAAGAGTATACCCCTTTTGATGTCCGCGGTCGTGTTTTTGGCGCTTTAAATACAATGGTTAACTTAGGCGCGGTTTTACCTCTTTTATTCACGGCCACTTTGGTTGATCTTTTTGGCCTCAGGTTTATTATGTTGATGACGGGGGCTTTTATTATTCTTTTGGGCGTTTTTGCTAAAAAGAGGCAAGCGATGATTATTGCCGTTAACAATAAACTAAAATGAAACAAAAACTAAATTACCAGCCAGTCATTGGTCTTGAAATTCATATTGAGCTGAAAACCAAAGCCAAGATGTTTTGCGGTTGCCCCGCGGATCATTTTGCTAAGAAGCCTAATACTCAGGTATGTCCAGTGTGTTTAGGCTTACCTGGTGCCTTACCGGTGGCCAATAAAAAAGCAATTAAATGGACAGTGTTGACAGGTTTGGCTTTAGACTGTCAAATCCCACTTTTAAGTAAATTTGACCGAAAAAACTATTTTTATCCGGATTTACCGAAAGGTTATCAAATTAGTCAATACGATATGCCTCTGTGCAAAAATGGGAGATTGGGTAAAGTGCGAATCAGACGGGTGCATTTGGAAGAGGACACGGCCAAAATGATTCATTCCGCCAATCGAACTTTAATTGACTTTAACCGCTCGGGCGTGTCTTTAATGGAAATTGTTACTGAACCGGATATTAGCAGTGCTCAAGAAGCAAAAGAATTCTTAAAAAAACTCCAACAAAATGTTCGTTATCTTGGTATTTCTGATTGTGACATGGAAAAAGGGTCAATGCGGTTGGAGGCCAACATTAGTGTGAAAAAGCCAAATGAACAAAAATTGCCAGGTTATAAAGTAGAAGTTAAGAATTTAAACTCTTTTCGTTTTGTGGAAAAGGCGATTGACTATGAGATTAAAAGACAAGCACAACAAATTAGGGCAGGTAAAAAATTAATTCAAGAAACCAGAGGTTGGGATGAAGTAAAACAAGCTACCTTTTCCCAACGAGTCAAGGAAGAAGCGCAGGATTATCGCTATTTTCCAGAGCCAGATTTACCACCAATTAGTTGGCAAAAAAAACAAATCAATGCGATTAGAGCTCAACTGCCGGAATTGCCTGAAAAAAAACTAACTCGGTTTGTTAAAGAATTCGGGTTGTCAAACTATCAAGCCCAGATTTTAGTTGCAGACCTCCAAAAATTAAGCTTTTTTGAAGAAACAATTAGCTTGGGAAAAAAGTACCAGTTGCCAATCAAAGATATTGCCAACGTGATTATCAACAAACGGGTTGATATTAAAAAAATCTCACCAGACCAATTAGTGAAAATTTTAATCGCTCAAAAAACCAAACCAAAAATAAGCCAGCAAAAAATAATAAAAATCATCAAGCACGTTTTGAAAACTAACCCCAAAGTCATTGAAGAATACAAAAGAGGAAAAGAAACAGTGGTTGAATTTCTTGTCGGTCAAGTGATGAGACAAACAAAAAGCCAAGCCGACCCCAACCAAGCTCGCCGATTGATTGTGATAAAATTAAAGTAATGGCAAAATTTACTCATCTTCATGTCCACTCTGAATATTCACTTCTAGATGGTTTGTCCAAAATTGAAGACCTTTTTGCCAAAGCGGTGGAATTGGGCATGGATGCTCTGGCTTTAACTGACCATGGAGTTTTGTATGGCGCTCATAAATTTTATTTGGCTGGTTTGGAATTTGGCGTCAAACCAATTATTGGCATGGAAGCCTATTTAGCCACACGCTCTCGTTTTGATAAAGAGGCTAATGTTGACGCTGACAGAAATCATCTGGTTTTGTTGGCTAAAAACGAAGTTGGTTATAAAAACCTGATTAAGTTAACCACTCTGGCTCATTTGGAAGGTTTTTACTACAAACCCAGAATTGATATGGAACTTCTAAAACAATATTCTAAGGGTTTGGTTGCCACCTCTGCTTGTCTTCAAGGAGAAATTCCCGCTTTACTGCTTAAAAATGAGAATAAAAAAGCTGAGGAAAAAGTCAAGCAATATCAGGAAATTTTCGGCAAAGATTTTTATCTTGAAATTCAACACCACCCCAAAATTCCTGACCAAAAAAAAGCTAATCAAAAAATAATCAAGCTCTCCCGCAAACTTGGCATTCCGCTTGTTGCTACCAACGATGTTCATTATGTTAATGCTGATGACGCTGAGGCCCAAGACGCTTTGCTGGCGGTTCAAACTCAAAAAACGATTGCTGATAAAAACCGGCTGACAATGATTAATTCGCCTGACTTTTATCTTCGTTCGCAAGAAGAAATGATCGAGGCTTTTAAAGATTACCCAGAAGCCATCGAAAATACCAGAAAAATTGCCAGAAAATGTAATTTAGAAATGGAAGTGGGTAAGTGGCATTTGCCCAAATATGATGTTCCTGAAGGTTATACACCTGACTCATATTTAAAAGAATTGGTGGAAGACGGTTTAAAAAAACGTTACCCAAGAATTACCGAAGAGATCAAAAAACGGGTCGAATATGAACTGTCCGTGATTATTAGTAAAGGTTACTCAACCTACTTTTTAATTGTTCAGGATTTTGTCAATTGGGCGAAAAAACAAGGCATTCGAGTCGGTCCGGGCAGGGGTTCAGTGGCTGGTTCTATTGTTTCCTATGCTTTAAGAATCACTAGTATTGACCCTTTATATTTTCAGCTACCTTTTGAGCGATTCATGCACCCTGAGCGACCCTCCACACCAGATATTGACCTTGACTTTGCTGACGACCGAAGAGATGAAGTGATTGATTATGTCGTTGACAAATATGGCAAAGAAAGAGTGGCCCACATTATTAGCTTTGGTCGAATGGAAGCCCGGGGAGCGATTCGGGATATTGGCCGAGTTTTAGGTATGCCTTATTCAGAACCTGATAAAATTGCCAAATTAATTCCTTTTAACCACTCAATTACCAAAGCTTTGGATTCCGTTCCAGAATTAGCCAATTTTTATCGCCAACCAGAATACAAAAAGCTTTTGGATTTAGCCAAAAAAGTTGAGGGTGTTGCTCGCCATGCTTCAGTCCATGCGGCTGGAGTGGTCATCGGTGATAAAGCCTTAACTAATTACGTGCCCTTACAGTTAGAACCAAAAACCAAAAAAAAGCGAGTCACTCAATATGATATGTATTCCACTGATCTTGATGCCAACGAAAAAGCAATCGGGCTTTTGAAAATTGATTTCCTGGGATTAAGAAATCTCTCGACTTTAGAGCATTGTTTAGGCATTATTAAAAAAGCCAGCGGTAAAGAAGTTGACCTTTCTGAAATTCCTTTGGATGATAAGAAAACATTTGACCTACTTTCAAAAGCTTCTACGGTGGGTGTTTTCCAATTGGAATCAAGCGGCATGCAAAGATATATCAAAGAATTAAAACCGACGACAATTTTCGATTTAATGGCCATGGTTGCCTTATACCGGCCTGGGCCGATGCAAGTAATTCCTGAGTTTATTCGCCGAAAACACAATCCCCAGCAGATTCGTTACCTTGCTCCGCAGTTAAAAGAGATTCTTTCTCGTTCCTATGGTTTGATTACCTTTCAGGATGATGTCCTTTTGATTGCCACCCAAATTGCTGGTTACACTTGGGGCGAGGCTGATAAACTTCGTCATGCCATGAGTTCCAAAAGGCATCGGCCGCAGATGGGTAGATTGAAAAATAAATTTGTTCAAGGCTGTATTGAAAACGGCTTAACTTCAGAAAAGGCAGAAGAATTGTTTCGGCAGATTGAACCTTTTGGTGCTTATGGATTTAACAAAAGTCACGCTTCATGCTATGCGATGATCGCTTACCAAACTGCCTACATGAAAGCCAATTATCCGGTTGAATTTATGGCGGCTTTACTTACCGCCGAAGCGGGAAGCTCATCTGGTCCGACGAAAGATGAAAAAATAACGACGGCGGTCAATGAGTGCCGGCGAATGGACATTAAAGTTTTGCTACCAGACATTAATCGTTCTTATGTTGATTTTACCATCGAAGAAAACCCCGGCTCTTTTCAAGATAAAGCTATCCGTTTTGGCTTATCGGCGATTAAGAATGTTGGCCAAGCAGCGATTGAAGCCATTTTAAACGCTCGAGAAGTAGGGGGCCAATTTAAATCATTGACTGATTTTTGTCTGCGAGTTGATGCCCAAAAGGTTAACAAGAAGGTTTTGGAGAGTTTAATTAAAGCAGGGGCGATGGATATCTTTGGCATTGGTAAGCGAGCGGCCATGCTTTCAGGTTTGGATAATATTCGCAGTAAAGGCGCTAAAATTCAAAAAGAGAAAGCAAATGGTCAAACCAGTCTCTTTGAAAACAATCCGGGTGGTCAAGCTGGTTATGAAGATAATTTACCCCAGATGGAAGAATTTAATCGAGAAGAATTGCTTTCATTGGAAAAACAATTGTTGGGCTTTTATCTTACCGAACATCCTCTAACTTCTTCCTTAGCTCAGATAGAAAATTTTCGGACTCATAAACTTTTTCAGCTGGATAAAGATCAGCACCAAGGTCAAACGGTTAAAATTGGCGGAGTCATTTCCGATTTAAGGATTGTTTTGACTAGGAAAAATAGTCAAGAAATGGCTTTTGCTAAAGTTGAGGATGATACTGGCACGCTAGATTTGGTGATTTTCCCTAAGATTTTTCAAAAAACACGAACATGTTGGGTAAAAGATAAAATTATCTTAGCTGAAGGAAGGGTAGAATATCGTGAAGAGACTTTATCGATTTTGATCGAAAACGCTGGAACTATGGAGACAATGATGAAAAGCAACCAAGTTTCTCAAGTCAAAGCCAGTGATGAGTTTGAAGTCAAAATTCCCCATCGAATTTCACCCCAAAAATTGGTTGAATTAAATAAGCTTTTAAAGCAAAATCAAGGGAAGGATAAAGTTGTTTTAGTTTTTGTAAACACCCTAGGCCGCCAAAAACGAATGCCCCTTCCTTACGGAGTTAAATACTCAGACATACTGGCAAAAAAGATAAAAAAAATCATTTCCTAAACTAAATTCCCCCTTGACAAAACCAACAAACTTTTTTCATAATTGAATCCTAGAGCCAAAACTCTAGATTTTTTTTGGATTAATGACAAAAGTTTTAATGTGCCATCCCCGTTACTTTCAAACTAAACATCAGCTTAATCCTTGGATAGATGTAAAACAAAAAGTTAATCGCGAAAAAGCAATCTATCAATGGCAAAAATTAAGGAGGTTAATTGAAAACTTCTTAGGCGTAGAGACAGTTAGCATTGAGCCAAAAAAGGGTTTCCTTGATTTGGTTTTTAGCGCCGACGCTGGAGTTCTTCATCATCGAAACTTTGTTCAAGCCAATTTCTATCATCCCCAAAGGGAAAGGGAAGGTAAAATTTACAGCCAGTGGTTTAAAAAAAATGGTTATCAACTTTACCAACTTAGCAACGGTTTCAGTTTTGAAGGCGGTGATTTTTTATTTCATCAAGAAAAAATCTTGGCTGGTTGGGGATTTAGAACCACAAAAAAAGCTCATCAAAAAATAGCTAAACTTTTTGGTAAAAAAGTCATTTCTTTAAAATTAATCAGTCCCTACTTTTATCATCTTGATATGGCTTTATGCGTTTTAGATAAAAAGACGGCTGTTTTTTACCCTCAAGCGTTTACTGATGGTTCTTGTCAGTTGATTAAAAAAATCTTTCCCAATTTAATTACAGCAGAAAAAGAAGAGGCTTTTAATTTTTGTTTGAATTCATTGGTCTGCCAAAAAAAGATTATTAGCCCGCAGGGCTTAAAAGGGCTGGCGACAAGATTTACTTTATTAGGTTTTCAAGTCAAAGAAATTGACGTCTCCGAATTCAAAAAAGCTGGTGGCGCAGTTCATTGTTTAATTAAGCCAATAAATTAAAAGGCGGTTTTGGAAAAATAAGGTGGTTTTAAACCTTTCAACTAAAATTTGTGGCAAAGTTTTTAAAAATCCTCTTGTTTTGGCTTCAGGTATTTTAGGAACAGAAGCCGAGCTTTTAGCCCGAGTGGCCAAGTCAGGAGCAGGAGCGGTGACGACTAAGTCCTGCGGATTGTTGCCAAGGGAAGGCCACGAGAATCCCACCGTTTTGGCTTGGGAAGATGGTTTGATCAATGCCGTTGGTTTAACCCATCCGGGAGTCGAACAAGAGGTTGAGGAAATAAAAAAATTAAGGAGACTTCTCGGTGAAACAAAAATTATTGCTAGTTTTTTCGGGGGAACTGTTAAAGAATTTGTTCAGGCAGCTAAAAAACTTGCTTCTGCTGAACCTGACTTTTTGGAATTGAATATCTCTTGTCCTAATACCGAATCTGAATTTGGTCAACCGTTTGGAGTTAGTGTTAAAGACACTTTTACGGTCACTCGGGCGGTTAAAAAATCAGTTAGAATTCCTATTATTGTTAAGCTTTCTCCAAATGTGACTGATATTAAATTAATTGCCAAAGCTGCTGAAGATGGAGGAGCTGATGTTATTTCAGCGATTAATACTTTAATCGGCATGGTAATTGATGTTGAGTCAGGAAAACCAATATTAACCAATAAAAGGGGAGGCATTTCTGGACCGGCCATTAGACCAATCGCCGTTCGCTGTGTTTATGATGTTGTTAGCAGTGTTAAAGTGCCGGTGATCGGCATCGGCGGCGTTACTTCTGGATATGACGCTATCCAGATGATGATGGCTGGAGCCAAAGCAGTAGGAATAGGTTCGGCAGTTTATTATCGGGGCCTTAAAGTTTTTAAAAAAATTAATGAAGAAATTAAAGAGTTTATGAAAAAACATAATTATCAATCAATAACTGATTTTTGCGGCATTAGTCATGAAGACTAGTTTACCCCAACCAACGACTATCACCAGGGTGGTGACAGAAAATGACAAAGTTAAAACTTTTGTCACTCAAGCTAAAATTAAAGCCCAGCCAGGCCAATTTATTCTTGTCTGGCTACCAAGAATAGCGGAAAAACCATTTGCCATCGTTGATAATAATCCTTTAACCTTTACTGTGGCTAAAGTGGGAAATTTTACCAAAGCATTACATAAATTGAAAAAAGGAAATAAAATTTGGTTTAGAGGTCCATTTGGAAAAGGCGTTTTTAAGAAAAAAGATAAAAATCATCTTTTGGTTGGTGGCGGTTATGGAGTTGCCCCCTTATATTTTTTAGCAGAAAAATTGCTTAGCAAATCAAAGGCAACAGTTATTATCGGCGCCAAAACAAAAAAAGAACTCTTGTTTGAAAAAAGATTTAAAAAGTTAGGCATGAAAGTTTTGGTTACCACTGAAGATGGTAGCAAAGGTCGCCAGGGGTTGGCCACTGAGGCTCAAGAGAAAATATTATCGGAAGAAAAGATAGGCTCTGTTTACGCTTGTGGTCCAGAACCAATGCTTGAAAAAGTGGTTGACATTTGTAAAACTTATAGGGTAAAGTATCAAGTAAGTTTGGAGGCGATAATCAAGTGTGGTTTCGGTGTTTGTGGATCATGCAGCCGAGGGGACAGACTTGTTTGCCAAGATGGCCCAGTTTTTAGCCGCTGGCCAAAAAAAAGAAGATAATAAAATGTCAAATTCACCTGAGCTTCAACGAACAAGAAACACAATTAAAGAATTGAGACAGCAAACTATTAACTTTTACGAGGGAGTTTGTCCTAATTTGAATTGCCAAAAACCTTCTCTGGAGGCTGTGCTACGGCCAGCAGATGAAAACATTGGATCAGGACTCATTTTTGTCAGATGCCGAGAGTGTGGATGGGCGGAGACGGGGATTGATTACGAAGAAAGAACAGGCGAAAAATTGTGGTAAATTTTCAAACTAATGAAAGGAGGTGAAAAATGTCTAGAACAAAAAGGGCAGGAAAAACAAAAAGCCATTTCATAGAAATGCTGGAAAAAAGATGGCAAAAAGATAATTTTGTTTGTGTTGGCTTAGACTCCCAATACGACAGAATTCCAGAAATGGTGAGAAAGGGAGTTGGCATTGAAAAAGCGATGTTTAGATTCAATAAAGAAATAATCGATACCACTCATGATTTAGTTTGTGTTTATAAAGCAAACATTGCCTTTTATGAAGCCCAAGGAAGCAAAGGCTTAGCTGCTTTGATTAAAACAAGCCGTTATATTCACGCCGAATACCCTGGTATTCCTCTAATTCTGGATGCCAAAAGAGCTGATATTGGCAACACCAACCTGGGGTATGTAGAGGCAGCTTTTAACACCATTGGTGTTGATGCGATTACCGTCCATCCTTTTTTGGGCCAAGAAGCCTTACAACCCTTTTTAGATCAAAAAGATAAGGGGATTATTGTTCTTTGCCGAACTTCAAATCCAGGTGCGGGAGAATTTCAAGATTTGATTGTTGACCATCCTTACCTTGGTAAAGTGCCCCTTTACCAAGTCGTTGCCTACCAAGTGGCCAAAAAATGGAATAAAAACGGGAATTGTTGTTTAGTGGTGGGAGCCACTTATCCTGAGGAATCAGTTCAGGTGAGAAAAATCGCTCCTGATTTACCTTTTTTAATTCCGGGGATTGGTAAGCAGGGCGGTGATGTAGAAAAAACAGTTAAAGCTAGTCAAGATAGTCAAGGCTTAGGGATGATTATCAATTCATCAAGAGGAATCATTTTTGCTTCTGAAGGCCCTGATTTTGCCCAAGCGGCGCGACGGCAAACAGAAATTTTAAGAGCCATGATTAACCAATATCGCAAAGTGTCTGAAAAGTTGACTAAAACTCAGGAAAAACTGGCTTTAAGTTTGTTTGAAGCCGGAGCGATTCAATTTGATTTTAAAAAAGGCTGGCGTTTGAAACTGCACGAGCAACATCCTAATGCCCCTCTCTCACCTTTTTACATTGACTTAAGAATCCTCCAGTCTCGCCTAGAAGCTAAGCAAAAGGCAGTTTCTGCTTTAATAGAACAGGCTGATGGAATAAAATATGATTGCCTTGCCGGTATTCCTTTAGCAGCCGTCGCTTTAGCTTCTTCAATGTCGGATAAACTGGGAAAACCTCAAATTACGCCGAGAATGGATAAAAAGACTCATGGCCAAATAAGAAAAATCGACGGTGTTTACCGGAAAGGTGAAGTTGCTCTTGTTGTCGACGACCTGGTAACCAGAGCTGACAGTAAATTGGAGGCAATCAAGGTGCTGGAAGAAAACGGTTTAGTTGTTAAAGATGTGGTTGTCGTCTTTGATAGGGAGCAAGGAGGAGCCGAACAATTGGCAGAGAAAGGCTACACTTTACACACGGCTCTGAAAATAAAACCAACTTTAAGATTTTATGTCCGGGCAGGAAAAATCACTCAAAAACAATTAACTCACCTTTTAGATTATTTAGCCGCACCTTTGGGTAAGTAGTAAGTAGAATGTAAAGGATGACTAAAAAACTGCCAATTGGTTTTAATACCGAAAAGTATTTAAAGGCTCAAGAGCAAGCCATTCGCCAAAGACTGGCAAATTCCAAAAAGCTTTATTTGGAATTTGGTGGCAAGCTTTTGTTTGATGGCCATGCGGCCAGAGTTTTGCCCGGCTATGACCCCACCGCCAAACTTACTCTACTTCAAAGGTTAAAAAAAAACTTGGAAATTTTAGTTTGCGTCAGCGCCAAAGAACTTCAGAAGGGCAAAATTCATGGTGATGTCAATCTCAATTATGAAGAATACACTTTAAAAATTTTAGGCGAATTGAAAAATTGTCGGTTGCCAGTGACTGCCGTGGTCATCAACCGCTTTGAAGAAGAGCCAGTTGCTTTGGAATTTGAGAAAAGACTGAAACGCCTAGGTTTAAAAACATATAAAAGAAAAGAAATTCCGGGTTACCCAGCGAATATTGATTTGATTGTCAGTAAAAAAGGCTATGGAGCCGATCCTTTTATCAAGACTTCCAAAGCGATTGTTTTGGTGACCGCTCCTAGTCCTAACAGTGGCAAAATGTCCACTTGCTTAGGTCAACTCTACCATGATTATCAGCGTGGTCACCAAAGCAGCTATGCAAAGTTTGAAAGTTTTCCAGTTTGGAATCTTTCTTTAAAACACCCAGTTAATATTGCCTATGAAGCCGCCACCGCAGATTTGTTAGATTTTAATCTCATTGACCCCTTTCACTTAGAAGCTTACGGAGTAACTGCTGTCAATTACAATCGGGATGTTGAATCCTTTCCGCTTCTTAAAAAAATCCTGGAAAAGATTACTAAAAAAGATATCTACCAATCTCCAACTGATATGGGCGTCAATTACATCAGTGAAGGGATAATTGATGACCAAATAGTTCAAGAGGCGGCCCGGCAAGAGATTATTTTCCGCTTTTTCCGTCATCAGACTGAGATTAAAAAAGGTCTGGCCAGCAAAAAAGCCCTTAAAAGAACCGAAATGCTGATGAGAGAATTGGGATTAAAACCTGAAGACAGAAAAGTCGTGCCAGCTGCCAGAAAGGCGCTTAAAGAGGCGATTAAAAAGAAAAACAAAGGGGAAAGAGCCACTTATTGCGGTGCTGCCATTGAGTTGCCCAATGGTCAAGTTGTTACCGGTAAAAATTCACCCCTGCTTCATGCCGAAGCAGCCGCGGTTCTGAATGCTATCAAAATCTTAGCCGAAATTCCTGACAAAATTCATCTTTTGTCACCAAACATTGTCAATGGCGTTAATCGAGTCAAACAAACAATTCTTAAAGAAAAATCAGAAAGTTTAAATTTAAGTGAAATTTTAACTACTCTTTCAATTGCCAGTACCACCAATCCGACCGCCAACCAAGCCCTTAAGTGCTTAACTCATTTAAGATACTGTAAAATGCACACCACTCATATTCCCGCTCAAGGTGATGAAAGTGCCTTCCGAAAACTTGGTCTCTGGGTCACCACCGATGCCCAAACTCCTCTCTCAAAAGCTTTTTATTATTAACAAGGACAATAGCTTGATAAGTTTTCACCAGTTGATTAAAATAAATCATATAGTGGAGACCAAACACAGTGGAATACTACATCCTTAAACTCTGTGGTTTAACCCGCAAACTACCGATTGTTGCTTTGGGACCCAAGTTGAAGATTGCCTCATTTAACCTTTTAGGTGACGGTGAACTGGTGGAAAAAGTGGCTGAGGCATTAGAGAAAAAGGTTAAAAAATTTGATTTTGATTATTTGGTTGGCCCATGGAAAATCCGTTAATAGGAAATCTAATTTCGCCTCTTATTCTACTTAAGTCGATATTTCTATCGGTTAAGTCAACAATGTTGTGCCATAGTTTGCCTGTTTCCAACATAGTAACGGGAACATTTGTTTCCTTTTGGATTCTTTCGACTAGCCGCCAAATTTCTTTAGTAACTTGATCTCTATTTCCTGCACCCTTAACGTTTGGGTCATAGTGGTCACAAAAAGTTAAAGCAATTTGGGTGGCGCCATTAATCTCGACAGCATAAGCAAGCATTTCAAAATTGATTTTCCTTCCTTTTCGTCGAATAACGCCGCCGATTGAACTGTATTCTTGCAATCCTTCCCTTTTGATTTCCTCAGGAGACAATTCTTTGCTTCCAAGAGAACCGACGCCCTCGCGAGTAGGCATGGTTTTTAAGACTAAAATAACTTCTTTTAATTTTCGCCAATTTAAACCAACATCATCGGCGGCGGCCATCGCCGTGACGTTGTCAGAGGTGACATTGGGATAATCTGGAGAAATGGCCAAAGATAGGTAGGTTCCTTGGCTGGATTCTACAACTACCACATCAGTGCCAGCTATTTCATTTATTTCTACCACCACATCAGTGAGGTATGGGTTTAGTTCTGGAATGTCTCTAGCAAGTTTGGCAACTCTTAGAGCGTGGTCGGCGTGG
Organism: Nevskiaceae bacterium; assembly: GCA_035527075.1. Lineage (GTDB taxonomy): Bacteria > Patescibacteriota > Microgenomatia > PFEM01 > PFEM01 > DATLBE01. Next base: position 39,644 of record DATLBE010000022.1, read on the forward strand.
CAATACCCACTACCGCTAAAAGTAGAGCCGATATTTTCCATCTTTTTACTTTTTTCTTCTTGTTGAATATGCTCTCGGGTGATAATTGGACAACGATAGTCAAGCATAACTCGTTCCTGTAATTCAAATTTCTTAATTTCTTCTAAAAACAAATTGGGGTTGACGGCAACACCTGAGCCAATCCTGATTTGGGAGTTTTTTGTCAACACCCAACCTAAAGGCAGCTGATTGACTTTAAGATAAGGCCCGTTCTCGGCGAGAAAAATGCCGTGTTCTGCATTTGGGCCAACTCCTGCACGAACGACCATCACTGCTTGTTCTCTGAAAGCTAAAAAAGCTGATATTTTGCCTTTTCCTTCGTCGCCATATTGAGCACCAACAACTATTTGGGCTCCGGCTTTTTTTTCAGTTCTTTCGATAATCATGATTTTATCGCAAAGATAAATTAGCTTTTGAATTCTAAAATTAAGCGACGATTTTGTCAATAAATTAATTTTTTTATTGAAAAATAAGGGTTTCTCTGTTAAAATTGCGTCATATGGCTAACCGAATCAAAATTGGCGAAACCGAATTTTGCGTTGGCGATCAAATCAGCGTCCAACAAAAAATTAAAGAGGGAGACAAAACTAGATTCCAATCTTTTGAAGGCATTGTTATTGCCATTAAAGGCCGAGGCGAAAACAAAATGTTTACGGTTAGAAAAATTGCCATTGGTGGCATTGGCGTGGAAAGAATTTGGCCAGCCAACTCCCCTTGGGTTAAAAAAATCACGGTTAAAAAAAGGGGTAAAGTTCGCCGGGCAAAACTTTATTATTTAAGAAAAAGAACTGGTCGGAGGGCGATAAAAGTAAAAACAATCGCACTTGACAAAAAATTAGAAAAAAAGTTATAGTTTAAAATGCGATGAAACGCTTGCCGAAGATAATTACTCTTCTTTTGTTTTGCTTTTTGGTTGTTTCTCCGATTTTGGCTCAAGAGACTAATACTCCTACTACCTCACCGGTCACAGCCCGTCAAGAAAAGCTCCAGGAAATCAGAACTCGAGTGAGAGAAAAAATTGAGGTTAGGCATCAACTGATTCAAGAACACCGAGCGACCATCGCTGCCAAGTTAACAGAAAGACGTCAAGAGAGAGCCAGGTTGTTCTTTAATCGTTTAACTAAAAGATTTCAAACCGCCACTAGTCGTCTCCGTCGTTTGACTGCTAGAATTGATTCAAGACTGGCAAAAATTGAAGCCGAAGGAGAAGAAATTGACACCACTGATGTCAAAGCGACCTTAGCCACTACCAAAGAAAAACTCGATGAGGCAGAAACAGCCTTGGCTGAGGCTCAAGCAGGTTTTGGAGATATTTTGAACAATGAAAATCCCGAAGAAGCGTTTGCTGATGTGAAAGATCTTATTAAGGGCACCAAGCAACAATTAGTTGAAGTCCATCGACTCTTGGTTCATCTGATTGGAGATATTAAAGGCTTAAGAGTCGGGCAGGAAGAATAAAAATGGAACCAACACCTGAACCAGTTAAAGAAATAATCGGCCCTGATTTGAACAAACCTAAACCTTTTAAAAAACTGGGTGTTATTTTGGCGGCAGTTGGTTTAGTGGTTGTGATTATCGCTGCTGGTTACGTTTTGGTGGTTAAACAAAAAACTAAGTCCACAGAGACAGTGATGCCAACCCCTACACCCACTTCTGCTTCTTCAAAACTACCAATTACTGAAAGTGATACTTCTACGACCGCTTTGGAAAAGCAGAGTACCTCTGATGAAATTGTCGACATTGAAGCAGACCTAAACTCAACGGACCTGACAGAGATTGATCAAGAGCTGGCTGATATCGAATCTGAACTTTCTTCACCTTAAACTTCCTCATGAAGATTGAACGTTTAATCGTCGGTCAACTTCAGACCAATTGCTATCTTGCTTGGGATGAAGAGCGAAGTGAAGCGGTAATTATAGACCCTGGCGATGATGCTGACTTTATCATTCGCAAAATTCAAGATTTAAAAATTCAACCAATATTCATTGTGGCAACCCATGGCCATTTTGACCATGTTTTAGCCGTCACTGAGTTAAAACTGGCTTATCTAATTCCTTTTCTGATGCATAAAGCTGATTTATTTCTTCTTAAAAAGTCAGGCGCAACCGCTCAATATTTTACAGAGATTAGAACTGATCCGATATTGCCGCCTGATAAATTTGTCAAAGAAGGGGATTTAATTAAGTTTGGTAAAGAAAAATTAAAGGTAATTGAAACTCCAGGCCATACTCCCGGTAGTATTGCTTTGTTCACACCAGGAATTTTATTCTCTGGTGACACCGTTTTTGCCCAAGGTGTAGGCCGAACCGATTTTTCCTATGCTTCGTCTAAAAAACTCAAAAACTCTCTTAAAAAACTTTTCCAACTTCCCGAAAAAACTGTGGTTTACCCAGGCCACGGACCAACAACGACAATTGGAAAAAAGATTACCATAGCTGAAAGGGGGTGAAAAAGATGGGGAGAGAAGAACATGAGGCATTAGCGACTAAAAGATTATCGGGAGAGCTTGGTGAAGCATTCCTTCAATGCCTAGCTCGTCCATGCGCACCTGAAGCAAAAGCAGAAAGACGTCAAAAACTTGCCGAGGCAATCGTCAATAAATTAGAGGCAGAGGCACCTAAAGAAAGCATTGAGATGTTAACCGACCTTCTAGAGGCGATTGATGAAAAATTTGCCTCCATCGTTAGAGCCGAAATGCCGAAAGATATGAGTAGTTAACAAAAAGTCCCAAATTTCTAAATTTAATGGGGTCTTTATTTGTGAGGTTTTTTGTTTATGGTAAAATCGAAATAATGTCCATAAAAATAAAAAAAATAAACCTAGAAAAAAATACCGAGCTAGTTTTTGACTTAGACAACAAGGCTTTCACGCGAAACTTTGATTTTATCTTTAAAAATTTAGAAGAAATGCTTGATTTTTTTAAAGATAGCACCCCTTATATTGTCTACAAAAATGATATCCCTGTCGCCTATTTTGCTATAGAAAAAAGGGGAAAGGGTGAGGCAGAGATAATGACAGTGGCAGTAATTCCAAACTATCAAAGAAAAGGAATTGGCAGGATGGTGGTAAAGAAAGCTTTTAGTTTACTTAGAGATTACAAATTAATAAAAATTGTCACTCACCCTTACAATATTGGCGCAATTATTTTGTATCTAAAGTCAGGCTTTAAAATTTATGGCTGGAAAGGGAACTACTTTGGCGACGGGCAACCGAGATTGCTTCTTAAGAAAGGAGGTGACAAGCTTGAGCAGCAAAAAACACTTTAATACTGGTGAGGCTAAAAAAATTGGTGAACAGTTAGGAATAAAGTGGGATAAATTTGATATTGAGCAGTTTAGAAAGGGAATGGATATTGAATTAGAACATGGTTTAGTCGACTCTCATACTAATGTCAGTAACGATGACCCCTTAATAACTGGCAAAATTGCCCTGGCTCACTTAAATGAAATTCCTAATTACTATACTAGACTCGAAAAGATGGAGAAGGAAGCGGAAGAGAACCATCTTTAAAAAGTCTAATAAATGGTAACCCCCACGGGTTTGAAAATGGAATCAAGTTTGGCCCGTAGGGGGGTGGAACATAAATGTTAAAATATGCCTAAATGAAACTTGATGAATATCACAAAACTTTAACTGAACAGTTAAAACAAGTGACTCTTTGCTTGTTAGTTAAAGACAGTGAAGTTTTACTCGCGATGAAAAAGAGAGGATTTGGTAAAGGAAGGTGGAACGGAGTCGGCGGTAAGCCCGAGCAAGGCGAAACAATTAAAGAGGCACTCTTAAGAGAAACACGAGAAGAAATTGGAGTAACTCTGACTTCTTATCGTCAAGTAGCGACCTTAAACTTCTACTTTCCTCATCAACCGGATTTTAACCAACAAGTTTGTGTGTTTTTAGCAGATGAATGGGAGGGAGCGCCTACGGAAACCGAAGAAATGAAGCCGCAATGGTTTAGAAAAGATGAAATTCCTTTTGATTCAATGTGGTCCGACGATAAGCATTGGCTTCCGGTAGTTTTAAAAGGTTTAGTTCTTAAGGCAGATTTTATGTTTAAAGAAGGCGACGAGTTGTTAGATTTTGAACTGCTAGAGGGATCCTATTAGTTCAGCAATGTTGTGACCCTCATGCAAGTTGGTTTAAACCAGTTCTGGGTTTATTCAGCGATTTCAAGCAGGTTTTTTGGTAGAATTAAACCATAATTATGACCTTATAGGTACTCCAGTTTGGAAAGACGTCTGTCTGCTGATACGCGCGGGACGCAAATTCAGGACAAGAAAATAGTAGGCTATCGTGACGATATCCAAAAAATAGCTCACGTTCATGGTGATCTATTATACAAAAATTCTAGCTTTCTTCTGTTAAATTAGATGAGCGTTTATTGAAAAAAATGTTATAATAAATAAGTATCTTTATTTGTGCTGCCCGGGAAGGGGCAGCTTTTTAAAAGATAAATGTCGCCTGAAATACCACGAGATTATTCTTTGCGTAAAAGACTGTGGGACGATCTTACTAGGTTAGGGATGCCGGTTTGGGATTATGAGGGGGCACATACTTCGATAGAAAGGCAAAGAGTTGTCTTTCAAGAGATGGGGGATTTGATAGGCAAGCCATCGCTTGAAGCAATAAGGTATCTTTGGAAAAGATTTAGTGATTTTGTTGATATTGCGGCTGTTGCTGGTTGTTTTTATTATTACGACCGGGAACGAGACAAGAAAGAATATATTCAAAAAGAAGCGGCAGTAGCCTTTCCTTTAGAAGTTGCCCTTGATCTGAAAAAACTATCTTGGCAGTGGATTGATGATCAAAGGAACAGGCTGGCAAAAGAATGGGGGTTAGAGCCAGTGTCATTTGGAATTACTAACGTTATTTATTCTTCTATTGATTGGCAACTAGCGAACTCTTCGCCATTGCCTCATGGAGGGCTTAGTGAGTGCTGGTTTGGTGATCCAAGATCGCTACTAGAAAACACTAAATTTATAGCATTTGCAGATATTGATAAAAAGATGCCTGATGAACAGATTTTACAAATTAGCAAAGAACTTGGAACACCATTTTTGGTAGCAGATACTGCCCGAGGTCACCATTTACTTTTTCCATTAATTTTTGGTGAGCGTAGAAAAACTAATGTGTGCACCCGAATTGGTCTTGTATTGGGTTTTGGTTGGGAGGAACACAGGTATCTTTGGCATGTGTTAGAAAGAGGAGTGGCTACGATAAGAGTCACTCCAGGATTGCGCAGAGAAGAAACGCCAAAGATTTCCGCTTTAGTTTGGGATGAAAACATTATTGTTAGAGAATGAAAGCGAATGTCGGGGTTTAGGTGTGCAATTTTATTATCGCTTCATTCACCACTTTTTTGAAGTTTCCTGCAACCAGCAAATTGATCCGGATGGCACAATTCCTTGCCTGTGACCCCGGAGGGATTCGAACCCTCGATCTTCGGGATGAAAACCCGATGTCCTAAACTTGAAAAATAGCTTGCCCCACTTGTCAGTTTATGTTGGTTTTCCATAGTTTGTCAAGAGATAGTTTGGCCTCAGTTTTTATGGTAAAATAAAAAAGGAAAAGAGGTGAGAAAGAATGAAAAAATGTAAAGCTTGTCAGAAAGAAATTGATGATAAAGCAACAAAATGTCCACATTGCCAAACCGACTTGAGAAGCTGGTTTAGACGGCATCCAATCCTGACTGGATTGGGGGTGTTTACAGCTTTTATTGCCATCATTGGTATGCTTGGTTCTCCCACTAAGGAGGAAAGTGTTTCCACAGCCAGACCAGAGACAACAACGGAGGAGGCTACCACCAGTAAACCAGAGGAGAAAACAGAAGAAGAAAAAGTAGTTGAAAAACCTACACCAACAGAAGAATTACAGCAAACAGGAGCAGACCTTCTACCACCGAGAGAGGAGGCAAAAGGCATTGTTAAAGCAAAAGCCGAAAGCAAATGGGAAGACGATTACAGCATGGTTAAATACGAGATTGATAAACAAATGGAAGCATATGACTGGCTGGCGAAACAAAACACCCACTTAGACATTATGAAAAGAGCAAAACAAAAATGGGAAGACGATTACAGCATGGTTAAATACGAATATGAGAAACAGGTAGAGGCATACGAGAGCCTGTAAGGCAAAAAGAAATCTTAGAAAGCGTTTAGTGGCTGTAATACAGGTAAATAACAGGAGCAAAAGAAGGATAGCAAAAAATAGGCAGAGAGTTACCGTAAGTGGAGTGATTAAAGACCAGTCCCTTGGAATTGTTGATATTGAGGATTGCGCTTTTAAATAAGTCCTTCGACGAGTAATAAGAAAAAGGAGTTTTCGTTCTAAACTCGTGGGCACCACGAGATTGTTGGTAACCGGTCGGTGGCCGACCAGCTATATCCCCGCGGGAGAAATTTCAAACAAAACTGCAGGGATGCTGCTCGCTTACTGGGACGATTTTCGGACAGCCAACTGGTTAGAAATTATAGAATATCTGGAATCGGTGATGCAGCAAGCGCAACAACTGCTAACCATCGCTTGGCAATTACCCCACACCCTAACTCACTATTATTGCTTTGTGTTGTAAGTTAATTAGTATTCGCTGCTTTCCGGACATGGGGCAAATAAACAAGAGGGAGCTATTCTACCAACATATGAGCCACCTGGGCATTGTTTAACATCCATGGCACATCTGACATTCTCTGGATTTGGTGGTTTTTTAAACCACAATGATGGTGGTGACAGAGAAGTTTTATCTATAATTGCAGGAACTGTCTCCGATATGTTTTTTTTTAAATAAAAAGTTATTATTAAAATAATTATTAATAATACCAGAACAGTTAAAAATACGAGTCTTAAATTAAACCTTAAGCCTCTCATTGCCATTACATTTTAATAATAGCACAAAATACAACATTAAATTAATAATAGTACAATAAATAAAAGATTAAAAGTTTGGCTTTTCTACATTATGGGGGTATAATACAGGCAAGATACGTATTATATTATAAATAGAAAATATTTATGAGAAAAAATATTTGGAGAAGAATTACCTCTGGACTATCAATTGCATCGCTATTGATAAATTCCCTGTTGCCGTTTAATTTAGCTAGCTATGTAAATGCTCAAGAATCACCAGTTTTAGAAGTTCAGGAAAGTATAGAATCTTCATTACCAGAGACCCCTTCTGTATCCCCAGCGCCTTCACCCAATTCAAATCTTACCCCCACAGTCGATCCTATACCAACTCTGATCCTAGAGGTAACGCTAACACCTACTCCAGAAATAACACCAGCAGTCTCTCCTGAAGTTACTCCTTCCAGCCCTTCTCCTCCAACAACTCCTACCCTCGAACCCTCTCTTGCCCCAGATTTCACTCCAGATTTGAATACTAAGCCCGAAGACCTTAAAACTCTATCCGTAAGACCAAGGACTAATTTTTCCAAAGATTTACAGACGCAAAGACAAAATTATGTTCCCGGAGAGGTAATTGTTAAGTTTAAGAGAGAAAAATTAGATGTTAAAAGTATATTTGGAAAAGCTCAAGCATCTATATTTGAAAAGAAGTTTTCACTGGAAAAAAAGGACGAGATTAGAAGTTCGAATATTC